>CAZUPA010000173.1:0-6600 GCA_964622205.1 uncultured Sphaerobacteraceae bacterium | reverse complement strand
CAGCCCAGCGAGCCGAAGGCGAGCGTGTGGCTGCCCCTCCACGTACACAGCCGGCGGGATACGGGACATCGAGACAGGCGCCGTTTCACGTCGATCCACCCGGAATCCATATAACGGATTCGCGCCTTTCCTTACTTACCACCCTTGCACCGGGCGCATGCTCGACACCACAGGAGAATCTCATGGTCATCAATCACACTGAACGAATCCTTCAGCACGTCGCCATCACGGGCGATCCGTTCACCTCGATTCGCGGCCGGCTGACGGGTCACCTGCTGACCCCAGATACCGCCGCCTACGACGCGGCCCGCCGCACCATCAACATCACCCTGAACCGGTATCCGCTGGCGATTGTCCAGGCGGCGAACGCCCATGATGTCGCCGTGGCCGTGAACTTCGCCCGTGACAACTCCCTGCCGCTGGCCGTGCGCAGCGGCGGCCACAGTCTCGCGAAGCTCAGCGTGATCGACGACGCCCTCGTCGTCGACCTGTCGGGAATGAAGCGCGTGTCGATCGATCCAGACGCGCGCATCGGGCGGGTACAGGCCGGAGCCACATCCGGCGACCTTGCCGGGACCGCCAACGCGCATGGTCTGGCGCTCACCACCGGCGACACCCACTCGGTCGGCATGGGCGGCCTGGTCACCGGCGGAGGCATTGGATTCATGGTCCGCAAGTATGGGCTCGCGATCGACAGCCTGATCGAGGCCCAGGTGGTGACCGCGTCCGGCGATATCGTCACCGCCAGCGAAACCGAGCATCCCGACCTGTTCTGGGCGATCCGCGGTGGCGGCGGGAATTTCGGCATCGTCACGGAATTCACGTTCCGGCTCGCGCCGGTGGACATGGTGCTGGGTGGGGCGCTTGTCCTCCCCGCCACCCGCGAGGTGATTCGCGGGTACCTGGAGTATTCAACGTCGGCGCCGGACGACCTGACGACGATCGGCAACATCATGTACGCGCCGCCCGCGCCATTCATTCCCGAGCAGCGGATGGGAGAACTGGTGCTGATGATATGGCCTGTCTGGACAGGCGGCATGGAGGAAGGTGAGCGCGCCCTGGCGCCGCTCCGGGCGCTGGCCGAACCAATCGCGGACGCCGTGAGCCCGATCCCGTACCCGGTGATCTACAACTTCACCGCGTTCGCCGCCGAGCCCCACGCCGCCTCGATCCGGATGATGTTCGCCGACGACCTGAGCGACGCGGCGATCGACGCCATCCTGGACGCGATGAAGCACCACAGTTCGCCGTTCGCGCTGATCCAGCTCCGGGGCCTCGGCGGGGCCATAGCCCAGGTCGGCCGGGACGCGACCGCGTTCGCCCACCGCGATAGCCGGTACTTCGTGGCGATCATCAATGTCTGGCTCGACGCCACCGAGGATGTTCTCCCGCATGAGGCCTGGACCCAGTCCCTGTGGTCGATCCTGCGGCCGGAAGGCGAGGGAGTGTACGTCAACTTCCTGGAGAACGAGGGCGTGGACCGGATCCGGGAGGCGTACCCCGGGGCAACCCATGCTCGGCTCGCCGATGTCAAGCGGCGATACGACCCGGGGAATCTCTTCCGGTTCAACCAGAACGTCGCGCCACGGGCGTAGTCCGGGACCGGACACACGCCCGCTCCAATCGATCCGCCGGGGAGGACCTTCCTTCCCGGCTTCATTCCGGAAAAGAAGGAGCACCCGATGAATACCTATGCCGAGCGGCAACCCCGGGCGGTGAATCGCCTCGTTTCCATGCTGGAACGCCTCAATCGCCTGGCCGTGAGTGTCATGGCGGCGCCAACGGAGGCACGTGACAGGGGCGGCCAGTTAACCGGCGGCGCGGAAGTCCCGCCAACCAGTGGCTTCGAGGACGATCTCGCCAATGCGACCTGGGAGGACGCCGAGTGGCGGTAAACGTGTGCGCGGGCACACGGCACGTCCCGATTCCGTCGCCGGGGAGGAGGGCGGCGTCCTCCGGTGGATCGTGGCGGCCATGCGGCGCGGGTCGGTAGTGGGCTCGCTGTCCCACGCTGTACGATTGGCGCGAAAACGAGCCCATCACCTTCACGATCGGGCTGGAAACCCGTTGTCCTCGCCGCGCCAGCTACCCACCGGCGCTTTCCCCCGGGAGACACCATGACCACCCCCCACCGCGAAGCCACCGCATGGTTCGATGACCTCTACGCCTCCGCTTCTCGCGGCGAACGCGCCATCCCCTGGGACCGCCACGCCCCAAACCCGCTCCTCACCGGATGGCTCGCCGGCAATCCTCCTCCCGCCAAGCCTGGCCGCGCCATCGTCGTCGGCTGCGGCCCCGGCGAGGACGCCCATCCCCTGGTCGACGCCGGTTACCGCGTCACCGCCTTCGACATCTCCCCCTCCGCCATCGACATCGCCCGCCAGCGTTCTCCAGGAGCAGTCATCGACTTCCACGTCGCCGACCTCTTCAACCTGCCTCCGGAATGGACCGCGGCCTTCGACCTCGTCATCGAAAGCCAGGACATCCAGGCCCTGCCGGTCTCCCTCCGCTCCGAGGCCATCGAGAAGGTCGCCCGCCTCGTCGCCCCGGATGGCCGCCTGCTCGTCATCGCCTTCGCCGGTACCCACGACGGCGAAGGCGCGCTGGTCGACGGCCCGCCCTGGCCCCTCGCCCGCGCCGACCTCGACCAGTTCACCCGGCACGGGTTGGAACTGACCGTTCTCGACCAGTTCGACCCCACGGGAGACATGCCGCTCCGCCGCTGGCGCGCCGAATACCATCGCCCCTGACCGCCGAATCCCGCGTATTGGCAAGCTCCCGATTCCGGTTAACATGGCCGGAACGTACACGCCCGCCCGCAACCGTCACCACGCAAATCACAGGAGCCACCATCGCATGCCTATCACCCCTGGCAAGTGGATCGCCACATCCAGCGACTATCGCCCCGATCGCTACTATCGCTACGCCGAACTCACCGAACTTCTCCAACGGTGGGCCTCCGAACATCCGGACCTGGCCGGCATCGAGAGCATCGGCGAGTCACTCGAAGGGCGCGACATCTGGGCGCTCACCATCACCGACCGCTCCACCGGCGCGCCGGAATCGAAACCCGCCTATTTCGTCGACGCCAACATCCACGCCGACGAGGTCACCGGCGTCGCCACCGTGCTCTGGCTCATCAACCACCTGCTCACCAATCCCAACGACCCCGCCATCCAGCGCCTGCTGACCAGCACCACCTTCTACCTCGTGCCCGCGATCAACGTCGATGGCATGGACCTCAGCCTTTCGGATGTCGCCAGCGGCTTCATTCGCTCATCGCTCCGGCCGTTCCCCCACGCCGAGCAACGGGATGGTCTCGTCGAAAAGGACATCGACGGCGACGGAACCATCCTCTCGATGCGGATCGAGGACCCCGCCGGTCCCTGGAAGGCATCGAAGCTCGATCCCCGCGTCATGACCCGCCGCGGCCCCGACGATTTCGACGGCGACTACTACTTCATCCTCCCCGAGGGCGAGATCCAGAACTGGGATGGCGTTCGCGTCCCCATCGCGCCCACCCTCCACGGGCTCGACGCCAACCGCAACTTCCCGGCCGATTGGGCGCCCCACTGGGTGCAGGACGGCGCCGGCGCCTACCCCCTTTCCGAGCCCGAAACCCGCGCCCTCGCCGATTTCCTCCTCGCCCATCCCAACATCCACGGCTCCCAGCACTTCCACACCTGGTCCGCTGTCATCCTCCGGCCGCCCACGGCCCACCCCACCAGCGACATGCCCGCCACCGATCGAAACAACTACGTGGCCATCGGCAAGCTGGGCGAGGAGGAAACCGGCTACCCCTGCATCGGCATTTACGACGACTTCGCCTACGACCGGAAACAGGCGATGAAGGGCGGCCTGCTCGACTGGGTCTACGAGCATCTCGGCCTGATCGCCTTCTCCACCGAACTCTGGTCGCTCCCGAAAAAGGCGGGCATCGAGGTCACCGATTTCATCGGCTTCTTCAAGGACCGCCCGGACGAGGTCGACGCCGCCATGCTGGCCGTGCTCGACCGCGAAGTGGGAGGCGAAGGCTTCCGCGACTGGACGCCTTTCGACCATCCCCAGCTCGGACCCGTCGAAATCGGCGGCTGGGACAGCGCCTTCACCACCACCAACCCGCCCGGCTCCATGCTGGAGGAGGTCACCGCCCCCAACGCCCGCTTCGTCCTCCGCGCCGCCCAAACCGCACCCCTGCTCGAGATTCGCGACGTGAAGGTGGAACCGCTCGGAAACGACATCCACAAGGTGTCGCTCGCGGTCCACAATACCGGGTTCCTGCCCACGTTCGTCACCGAAATGGGCCGGAACTCCGGTGTGGCGAAACCGGTCAGGGCCACCATCGGCCTCGGCGACAACGGCGAACTTGTCTCCGGCGAACCGGAAGTAGAACTCGGCCACCTGGACGGCCGCTCGTCCATCCACGGCCAGTTGCTGTGGCGCGACGTCTCGCCCATGCTGAACCGCGCGAAGATTGAATGGATCGTCCGCCAGCCAGCCGGCTCCACGGTCACCGTCACCGCCGGCGCCCCAAAGGCCGGAACCGCCACGGTCGAGATCCCGCTGGGATAAACCTCGTGCACACTCCGAACAGGCCTGGACATGTCCAGGCCCGTTCGGCTCAACCGGAACTCCCCTGCTCCAGGTAGCGGCGCATCGTCCCATCGCGGACCAGACCCAGCAATCGAGGCTTCACCAGCGGCTCGAACACCTCCACGTTCGCCTCCAGCAGCGCCAGCGCTCCCATCACCAGCCGCTCCCCGGCGGCCAGCGCTTCATCCGTCGTCATCGCCCGGCCACCGAGCCCCAGGCAATCGAGCATGTCCTCCCGGTAGCTATCCGGAACCGTCTCCAGATCCAGCGCCATGGCCAGCGCCTCCGGCCGCGTACGCGGCTGGCGTGGCTCGTTGAGCGGCGCCCGCAGCGTCGGGGCCAGTTCGGCGACGCCCCGCGCCGCCAGCCGCAGCGAAAGCTCATCGCCCCGCGCCGCCGCGTTTCGCGCCTTGGCCAGCCCCTCGATGAAATCCTCCAACTCCGGTTCCATTGATGGATGCTCCCGCCACGGCCGGTCCAGTTCCGCCGCCAGCGACTGTCGCGCCACCCACAGCAACCGCGTCACTTCCCGCGACGGCAACCCGAACGACCAGCCAGCCGCTTCCTTGAACCCCGCCAGCCAGTCGTTCAGCCGCTCCACCGCCACCGACACGTGTACCAGCCGCCCGCCGTGCTCCACCATCCATACCGGGTACGGGTCGTCGATCTCCGTGTCGTTCACGAGCACGTCGAAATCCACGTCGCTGAACGGCCCCGCGTCGCCCCGCGCATGGCTCCCCTTCAGGAGCACCGCCAGCGCCCCCGGAATCTCCGCCCGCAACCGTTCGACCCACCCCGCCAGAAACGCCTCATCGATCATGGCCGCTCACTCACCGTCCGTCGCTCGCCAGGGATTGAGGATGACGACTCCAAGATCCCGAAAGTCCTGCTCGTTGCGTGTCACGAGGCGATCGCCGCCAACCAGAAATCCATGATGCGCCGAACCGACGACTCCAGGTGCCGTTCGCCTAATAGCTTCCCTCAGATGTCTGCCGCGCCTTCATCAACATGCAGGATGCGTTCGCCGAAGCGAATTGGCAACTCTTTGGAAAGCCAATGATCAAGCGTCTGTCGCCGCCGGCCTATCGGCATGATCTCGATACCACGGCGCAGCTCCATCAACGTCACGACACTCAGGTACATGACCGATTGATCGTTTCGCGCAATCCAGCGCACCACGTCTGCATCGCCAGACGTCTTCATCGACTCCGACACGACGTTCGTATCGAGCAGGAATTTCAATGGCCATCCCCACGCTCTTTCATCAGCGCATCGGCCAATCGCTCCAAATCATCGAACGTGCCACGATTTCGCAACCACTCGTCGAAATCGTCAGCCGTCATCGGGTCCCGCTCCAGGTCTGCTTCAGAGTCCTGCAATCCTGACCGTTTGAAGAACTCGAGAAGGGATCCTTCCAGCGGATGCGGTCGATCACCCCATTGTGGAACCGGCACCACCAGAGCTTCCTGATTCTCCCGCCGCTCGACCGGCAGCGGACCGGCCTGCTTCGCCTCGCCAACCAGTGCCCGCAGGTGACGACGCGCTTCCTCCACCTTCCATTCCGTTGGTTTGCGGACTGCCATCACTCCGCCTCCTTTTCCTCATGTACCAGCGGCAACCCAGCCTGTTTCCCGCGCCAGTCTTCTCTGGAGACCAGGTAGGCCACGGGCACGCCGCCGTCGATCAGCAATTGCGGCCCGTCCTGAAACGCCCGGTCGAACACATCGTCGAAGTGTTGCTCGGCTTCCTCAATCGTCCACTCGTTTGATTCTCGCGCTGGCCACTGCTGCATCCGATATCCTCCATACATCCACTGCATGGTCTCCGGACCAATGTCCGGACTGTCCAGCCTTACGGCCATCACCTTTGCGCCTCTGGCGCGATTCGCATCCCCGCGACGCCCAGCCCGAACAGGCTCTACGAGGCGTTCGGTATACTGGCGAGCATTGATGGATCAGGTGTGCCACAAGCCGGGATCGAGCCAGCCATGCAAATCACCCTTCCTCC
>CAZUPA010000172.1:0-6602 GCA_964622205.1 uncultured Sphaerobacteraceae bacterium | reverse complement strand
TATGGTGGCGACGCCCTCGTGACTCGTGAGTATCGCGTGAACGAGCGAAACCTCCGCCGGAGTGTTCCGGCGGAGGTTTCGTTGCGCGGGCCCTGGGAGATGGGAGGTGACTACCGGTGGACTGGAGGTCCATTCAGAACCGGGAGCGTCTCTCCGGGGCTGATCGTCACCTTACCTGAGCGTTTTGCTGGTGACCTCCGATGATCGGCGCGTCTTTCCGGGTTCCGGCCACTTCGCCCATTTGCCAGGGGGTTCCGAGCATCGGGAGGAGGTAGCGGTCGACTCCGAGCCAGCCGGCGACCTTCCAGCCGAGGACCAGGAAGACCGTAAGGGCGAAGAGGACAGGGTTCGAGCTGACGGTGCCGGCGAGCATGAAGTTGAAGTTGAGGACCGTGCCGAAGAAGGCCGCGATGCCGACCAGCGCGCCAACCAGCAGACCGAGTCCGACGAGCACTTCACCGACCGCGACCAGCTTGGCGAACCATGTGTACCACCCTTGATCGAGCATGTACTGGATGAAGTTCTGGAACCAGGCGTAGGTGATGCGCGACTGACCCGTGGCCTCGTTGACCGCTACCGCGCCGGTCCAATAGCCCTCGAGTGCGGCGCCGCCGTCCATCCAGGCATCGGCCCGAACCTTGTGCTCGCCAGCGGTGAGCCAGGCCTGCCCGACGTAGAAGCGAAGTGGGAGCCACAGGACCGCGAGATAGGTGTTGCCAAGCAAGAGCCTCCACCACACCGGGTCGTAAATCTGACCTACGCCGCCTTCGCTACCGGCGCTAATGGTTGTGCCTTCTTCAGGAATGCGATTGGCCTGGTAGACACCGCCGACGATGATGAGCGCAAGCAGGAGGTAGCTAAGCCAGGTGCCTTCCGAGATGTATTCGCTCGACCAGAAGTTGCCGAGATCGAAGAGACCGTCCGAGAAGATGACGCCGAGACCGACGTAGAGCGCCGCGGCCACGGCGGTAAAGATGTAACCCCTGGTTCTTGTCATGGTGGTCATGATGAAAGACCTTTCGCGTGAATGTGTTGATGACCGTTGAACGATTCTCGCGCGTCCGTTTCGTCACCTCCCTGGTCGACTCCGGCGCCTCGCTCCTTGATTGCGTTCATGATGCCTTCAGTCGCATATCGAAGGCACTCGACTCGGGAATCAGGACGTTACAACTTCGTGACAGAAATCACTTGTGCGGGTTTGGGTGGTTCGAAGCGGGGTTTCAGGGTTGGGAGATGCCAGATTCGGGGCTCATGGCATCGACGTCGGTCGCGATGGCGCCGGGTGGCAATGGGACGGGGCCATCGAGGAGCGGATCGCTCGTGCGTTTCATCCAGTTGCGCAGGCGGGCGCTCAGTTCGGCCACGGTGGCGGCGTGGGATGGCTCGCTGGCGAGGTTCCGGGTCTGCATCGGGTCGAGCAGGTTGTCGTAGAGCTGGATGGCATCGGCCGGGCGCTGGTCCCAGCCGTGTTCGAGGAGAAAGGCGCGCGTGGGACTTTCGTCGATATTGGGCAGCACGACGCGACCCCGATCGCCGTGGCGGACGATGAGCGTCCAACGGCTGGTGCGGATCGACCGTTGCGGTTCGTAGGCGGCATGGTAGGTGACCTCGCCGAAGACGTCCTCGCGAATTTCCGTCGTTTCGCCACGGACGATGGGCAGGAGCGAGTGGCCCTGGAGCCAGGCGGGCGGATCGATGCTGGCAACGTCGCAGATGGTTGGATAGACATCGACATGCGAGACGAGGGCATCGCACACCTGGCCACCGCTGAAGCCGTCCGGTCCGCGCACGATCAGCAGGACGCCGAGGCCATGATCGGTGAGGTTGCATTTCATCGAAGGAAATGCGAGACCGTGGTCGGTGGTGCAGACCACGAGAGTCGATTCCGCCAGACCGGTGCGGTCCAGCGTGTCAAGGACGGTTCCCACGGCGCGGTCCAGCCGTTCGAGGGAGGCCAGGTAGGCGGCGAAATCACGGCGGGTTTCGGGCGTGTCGGGGAAGTTCGCGGGTGCCCGGACATACGCGTCCGCCCCTGGCTCGACCTCCGGGAAGGGGCGATGGGTATCTGAGAAGCCAATGTCGAGGAAGAGCGGGCCATTGGCGCTGGCGGATTGTTCCTCCAGAACCTGGACGGCGGCGCGAGCGTGGGACTCGCTCGATCCATCTTCCGGGATACGGACTTCGGTGTAGCCGATCTGGCCAAAATCGCCGCCGGCGGGGAGCACATGCTGGGCTCCGGCGAGGACCGTGCGGTATCCGTTATCGCGAAGGGTCGAGGCGAGATGCTGGGTCGGCTCCCGGAGGGTAAACCCGCGATGGGCGAGGCCAAGCATTCCGGCGGAGTGGGGAGACTGGCCAGTGAGCAGGGCGGCGCGACTGGGAGAGCAGGTGGGGGCGGCGCTGAATGCCTGGCGGAAGACGACTCCGCCTTCCGCCAGCCGCTGGTAGGCCGGGGTGGAAACAGGATAGCCGTAGGGCTGAATGTAGCGGCCCGTGTCGTGCGAATGGATGTAGACGATATTCGGGCGGTGGACAGTTTCCCTTGGGAGATCGGTCATGACGTGAAACGAACCTTTCGGAGAGCCGGGTCCAACGTCTTGTCGCGGGGGTTAGGAGAACAGCCAGGCGAGAGCCTGGGACCAACCGCCCCGTTCGCGCGATTGCATCCAGAGCAGGGAGGCGAGGATGCCTGATCCGATCAGGGTGAGGCCCCCGGCCACATACCAGACGATGTCCCAGTGGGGCCACGAGTCGTTGGTGACAAGCATGCGCTCGGCGACGATCCAGAGCACGATGAGGGCGAGGAGCCCGAGCGGGATCGAGAGCTTCGCCAATCGCGGGCCAAGCCATGGACGCTGGAGCGGGATTGGTTCTACCGGGAGCGGCAGGAAATCCGGCTCGCTTCGCGTCCAGATCGTATCCACTCGTTCGATCTCAGCCACGTCTTCACTATCCTCGTTGGTTTGGATTTCCGGGCCGGAGTCCACCCAGGTGGGCCAGGGGCCGCGGATGGACAATGCTTCGCCGCACCGGGTGCAGTAGCGCTCGCCGGCCTGGGCTTCCTGATTGCATCGGGGACAGATAGTCACCTCGGCGGTCATCCATGCGTCGTCCTGAAGTACGAAACGCCTTTAGGAGCCATGGTACCCATTATCGCGACCAATCGCCCACTGGCGCAAATCGCCTGGCAGTCCGGCTCGCTTGCATCGTTCTGGCCGGCAAATGCCGTGTTGCTCGGCGTGGTGCTGCGCTGGTCGCGGTTCGAGCGATGGCCAACCTGTGCGGCGGCGATCGGATATCTGGGCGCCGACCTGGCGATGGGTGGCGATTTCGGGGTTTCGGTGTGGTTGACCGCGGCAAACCTGGCCGGAGTGGGAGCGGGCGCGGCGACGTGCCATTGGTTCACCCGTAACGAGCCGGAGATGCGTGGGGTCCGCTCCATCCTCGTGCTGTTCCTCGTGAGCGTGGCGGCCATCGCCGGAGCAACCATCGCGCCGCAAACGCTGGATTCGGCATGGTTCGCCGGGCTTGGGTTCTGGTTCGCGAACGAATTCACCAACTACATGCTTATCCTGCCGCTGGTGCTGTTGCCGCCGATGCCGTCCACGGCCCGGCGGCACATGCGATTGCGCCTGGAACGAGACTCCGTTTCGGACCTGGCGCCGCCGGTGGTGGAGCTCCTGCTCTCCATTGCCGCCAGTGGCCTGATCGGTGGACCGGGCGCCATCGCGTTTCCGGTTCCGGCCCTGATCTGGTGCTGCCTCATGTTTTCGCCATGGGTGATCGCCATCCTGAACTTCCTGGTGAGGATCTGTTTCCTGGTCGCGAGCACATCGGGTTGGCTGGTCTTGGGGACCACGGATACGAATTCGTGGGAAATCATTTCCCTCCGGTTTGGCGTGGCGCTATCGACGCTGGGACCGCTGACCCTGTCGGAAGTCGAACCGGATCGAAGGTACGCGATGGACAACCTGAGGGAGCTGGCGACCCGGGACTCGTTGACCGCGGTGATGAATCGGAGGGCGTTCGATCACGCGGCGGTTGAGATCGTGGAGCGGGCCCGGCGCGGCGGGACGCCGCTGTTGCTTCTGACGATCGATGTGGATCACTTCAAGCAGGTGAACGACACCTACGGTCACATGGCGAGTGATCTGGTGCTGACCCGGCTGGCGAACATCGTGTCAATCGCCCTGCCAGCGAACGCGGTCGTGGGGCGAGTGGGTGGGGAGGAATTCGCCGCGATCGTGCCGCGTCTTGACCAACTACAGGCGCGGGAACTGGCTGACACTATCCGGTCCCGGATCGAGGGGGAGCCAGCGGCGGGCAGTGCCCATCGCACGCTCGGCGCGACGGTCAGCATTGGAGTTTCGTGGGGATTTTCGGATCGAGAGACAACGCTCCAGGATCTGATGGAAATCGCGGATCGGGCGCTCTACGAGGCCAAGTGAATCGGGCGAAACCAGGTTGTGCTGGCCTCGTCGCCGGAAGCGCGATTCGCGCGGACGGTCGCGCCCGCGCGAGCGTGAGGCGGCAGGCAGCGTAGGAAGCCCCGGCCAGACGGGTCATCCGGCCGGTGCTTCGACTGTTTGGACCGGTTCGCTACTGGACTCAGGCGGCCGGTGTCGAGGTTACGGGCAGGTCGCCTTCCCAGACCACGACGGTGACATCGGTGTCGTCATCGTCATCGTCCTCGTCCGGATCGAAGTGGGCGATGCCGGCGAACCCGGAGTCGTCGACGGGTTCCAGCCAGATGGTCAGTTCGCCCCGGTCATCGACGTCGCCCTCGATGAGGCCAGCAAGGACGATGTCGGAATCCTCGCTGTTTTCAGCCCGGACGATCACTGTGTGGGGCTTGGCGGTCAGTTCCTCGATGGTGAAGTCGACATCCTCCTCGTCTTCCCAGAACTGGTCCGCCTCGATGGCGCTCAGGTCGAAGCCGTCGATATCGTCCAGGTCATCGAGGTCGTCATCGTGTTCGAGTGAACCCAGGCGCGCCAGGGGGCTATCGCCAGGTTCTTCGACGGTTCCGGGATAGATCCAGACGCCGAACCGCTCGTCATCGTCATCGTCCGCCACGGCCCCGATCGGGGCCAGCAGCGATGCGACGAGCGCGAAGGCGATCAGAAAGATGGGCTTGCGAAAGGCTTGCACGAATTCCTCCCTGCAAAATCGAATCCAACGGCGCCGCCAATCCGGATTTCTCCCGTTACCTCGGACGGACCGATGCCTGTCTACTTGATGTATACGCATATTTGATCGATCTGGACTTCGGAAACTTGAAGATCAGAGCATGGCGGCACAGGTGCCCCGTCGTTTATTCGCCGGGTTTCTGGGTCGCCATCTCGCTGGCGATGTCCTGAAGATGCCTCCACATCACGTTTTGGCGGGTGCTGGAGGAGACGGTTCCACCTCCGGTGAGCGCTCCTACCCCGCGGACGAACCCGGTGACGCCAGGGATGAAGTTGGTTGTGCCGTTCGCGTTGCCGATCATTTCATTCCAGGCGAAAAGGACATCGCCGTATCCCAAGCCTTCCGAGCCGCCGTCCTTGTAACTCTGGGCACCGAACACACGGTTGTTGTTGAGGCGGTTGAACACCATCAGGACATCGTCGAAGATGACGTTGTCCTGCCCGAACGCGAGGGCGACGCCCTGTTCGCAGCCAGCGAGGTCGTTGTACATGGCGTGCAGGCCGCGCGAGCGATCCTGCTCTCCCCAGAACAGCAGGCCCGCCGCCGCCGCGGTTCGGGCGAAGTTGCCGACCACAAGGTTGTTCAGGCCAGTGATGGCTATGCTTTCGCCGGTCGACCGGTAAAGCTCATTGCCGGCTATGAAGCTATTGGCCATGATGTCCAGCCCGAGCGCGACTTTCGCCCTGTCGACGAAGTTCTCCGTGATCCAGATCGCGTTGTGATGGTTCCCACCGCCGTGGGCCTGGATTGCGGCGTTGCCTATTTCCTCGGAGATCGATGCTTGAGTGATTCGATTGCGATGGAACCACACGCGGTTGTTTTGCCGATCGCGGCCGAGTGTTTCCTGCAGGCGGAATGCCGATCCCGCGATTGCGTTGAACTCGCACTCAACCGCGATGAAATCGTGGATGTTCTCGAAACTGACACAGACGGTGCCCCAGCTATCTACCTTCACGCGATTCAAGGCGATGTTGGTGGAGTTTCGTAGTTCGATTGCAGATCCTCCAACCTGCCGTCCTGAAGTGTAGATTCCCCTGATGGTGATGCCGTTGATCGAGACGTCGTCAATGGCCAGCCCATCGAACGTGTGCCGGTGCCGTCGATGCGTTGATGGGGATAGAGCGTCAGGACGTGACAGGGAAATTCGCCATCGCCGATCCAGACTTCCTGGCCGAGGGTGGAGGCTTCGGCGAGAAGGTCGTTCAGGAGTGCCTGGTTTGCCGCGTGGCTAGCCGCCGACGAGAGGCCACGTGCCCTGGCATCTATGCGACCGGTATTCAGAGGCTGGTTGGCGAATGCGAGCAGGGAGTTCTCGTGGCCGAGAGTGGCAAGGTATCGCGCGACCATGTCGTACGCGCCGTTCAGTGACTGGTGTGGCGATGTGGCGGTCCTGGGTAGCGGAAACGGGGCCA
>CAZUPA010000171.1:5106-6606 GCA_964622205.1 uncultured Sphaerobacteraceae bacterium | reverse complement strand
ATCTGGGTCTTCATCCTCTACTACTTGTGGCGAGCTGCCTTCAACGAGTCCGCCATGATCCAGGGCTTCACCTGGGACGACATGCGCACCTACGTGGTCATCGCATACGGCTTGAACGCGCTCATCGGTTGGCGCATTTCCGCCAACATGATGCTCACCATCCGCACCGGCGACATCCTGCGCGACCTCACCCGCCCCCTGAACTACTGCCTCAACCAGGTCAGCATGGCGACCGGCGCGGCCATGGTCGAGGGTATCCTCAGCCTGGGCCTGACGCTGGTGGTGGGTCTGGTCTTCATCGGCATCCAGCCGCCAGCCACGCCGCTCGCCGCGGGCCTCTTCGCCATCGCCGTGCTCCTGGGCTTCCTGACCAAGGCCCTGATCGTGTTCAGCATCAGCCTGCTCACATTCTGGACGCTCAATGGCGTCGGCATCGCCTGGAGCCGCGAAGCCATCATCAACATCCTCAGCGGAACCATCATCCCGCTCGCCATGATGCCGGTCTGGCTGCGTGTCATCGCCGATGTCTCGCCCATGCGCGGTATCGTCAGCACGCCCCTCATGATCTATCTCGGCAAGGCCGAAGGCGCCGAGGCGTTCGGGCTGCTCGCCCTGTCGGCCGCCTGGCTGGTCGCCATGTGGCTGTTCGCCAACTGGGCGTGGCGGGCCGCGTTCAACCGCGTCGAAATCCAGGGAGGGTGAGATGACCGTCGCCTCCGCCCGCAAGCATCTCCGTCTTTACTTCCGGCTCCAGCTCATGCAGTTGCGCAGCACGGTCGAATACGCGGCCGATTTCTGGATCGGCATCGTTGGCGCGATGCTGATGCAAGCCACCGGCCTCGTCTTCATCTCGGCGCTGTTCAGCCAGGTCCCGCAAGTCGCGGGCTGGACGGTCTGGAACATCGTCCTCCTCTACGGCCTGGCGATGTTGCCAAAGGGCCTGACCGAGCTGTTCTGCGACGGCCCATGGACCCTGAGGAGCAAGGTCAACAGCGGGGAATTCGATCGCGTGCTGGTGCGCCCAATCTCTCCCGCCCTCCAAAGCGCCACCGCCATCGTCAGCATCCACGGCCTCGGCCAGGTCATCCTCGGCGCGATCATGCTCTACCTCGGCCTCTCGCGAAGCGATGCCGCCATCGCCTGGTGGACCATTCCCTACCTTATCGTGGTCATCCTCTGCTCCGCGGTCCTGATCGGCGCACTGAACTTCGCCATCAACCTGACTGGCTTCTGGGAACCCAGCGCCCAAAGCGCCCTGCCCACCATGCTGGCGCTGATGATCGACTTCGCCAAGTTCCCGCTGGATATCTACAACGGCGTCATCCGCGCCGCCGTCACGGTGATCATTCCCTACGCCTTCATCTCGTACTTCCCGGCGCTGGTGCTGCTTAACCGCGACAGCGACTGGACATGGCTCGGTTGGTGTACCCCACTCGCCACCGCCTGGACCGTGTTCGTCACCAGTTGGCTATGGAGCAAGGCCCTCAACCGCTACCAGGG
>CAZUPA010000171.1:2439-5006 GCA_964622205.1 uncultured Sphaerobacteraceae bacterium | reverse complement strand
CACCACCACGAACTGCCCCATCATCCCGTTGTCCTCGTGCCGCAAAATGTGGCAGTGGAACATGTACGGCGTCTCCGGACCTGTGTACTCCTCGAATTGCACCAGCAGCTTCACTGAATGCCCCGACCCCACGAACACCGTGTCCATCGGACCCCGAAGTTCGGGTCCTGGCTCCTCGCCCTCCACCTCCAGCACGTGGAAGGTGCAACCGTGAATGTGGAACGTATGCGGCTGGCCGTCCGAACGCACCTCCCACACTTCCATCGCCCCGGCCGGAACCACCTCGTCGATCCGGAACATGTCCATTTCCTGGCCATTGATCGAAGTGTGTCCTTCCAGCTCAAACCTCCGCGTCATCACGCCGTCCGGCAAGTTCGGCGCCTGGTTGCCCTCCCCCAGGGATGCTGGCAAGACCCCGACATCTTCCAGCGACTCCGCCGCCCGGAACTGGATGATGTCCCAGGTATCGTCCGCGCCAATCGCCCGGCCGCTCCCGCCCAGATCCGCCTTGAATGCCCGTAGCACGACCTCGTCGCCCGGCTCGAACCCCACCACAATCTCGGCCCGCTCGCCCGGCCCCATCAGCAGCCGTGTCAATTCCACCGGCTCGCCCGGAACCAGCCCATTATCCGTCGCGACCTGGTGAAACGGCCGGTCATCCGCGAATCCGAGGTTGTAGAAGCGCGCGTTCGAACCGTTCAGCAACCGGAACCGCACCAACTTCCGCGTCACTTCCAGGTACGGGTCCCACGTCCCGTTCACCAGGATCGTGTCGCCCAGCACGCCAAAGGCGACGCTCCCTCCAAGCTCATCGAGGAACGACCCGCCACTCATCGTCATCTCGCCATCGTCCGTGAACTCACGGTCCTGAATGATGAGCGGGATGTCGTCGACGCCGTACTCGCTGGGCAGCCCCGTCGCGTCACTCTCGTCATCGTCGATCAGGAACAGACCGGCCACGCCCTTGTACACATGCTCGGCCGTTTGCCCGTGCGGATGTGGGTGATACCACAGCGTCGAAGCTGGCTGGTCGATGGTCCAGGTGGGCTCCCAGGTCGTCCCCACCTCGATCATCTGGTGCGGACCGCCGTCCATCACTGCCGGCAGGTGCATGCCGTGCCAGTGGATCGAGGTGTCCTCCGGCAACTCGTTGTGAACGCGAAACACCACCTCGTCGCCACGCCGCGCCCGCAGCGTCGGCCCCAGGAATGCGCCATTCACACCCCAGGTTTCCGATTCTCCGTCCGGCACGATCCGGGCGCTCCCGGTCTGCAACGTCAGGTCGAACACCCTCCGCCCACCGTCGTCGATCTCCGGCTCCAGCAACGGGGGGATGGCGAGTTCCGTCGTGAAATCGAGGTCGCCGACATTGCTCTCCGGCCGGTTGCCGAAGAACCAGGCGGCGATGCCGCCGCCGCTCACCAGCACGCAGCAGCCCACCAGGCCGCCGCCCGCGATCAGCGCGCGCCGCGTGTACTTCCTTCGTCGAGTCGTGGTTGAAGCGGGAATTGGGGTGGACATGCATGCTCCGTGAAATCGCTGCCTGCGCCACGCCTCGTTGCGTGGTGTACATTCAGCGTCTCACGGGAACCTAAGAACACCCTAAGAAAGCGCCCGCCATAGGCGGGTGGCCACACGCCGCCCGCCACCGGCAACTCCGAACACGACGCCAGCCTCAAGGGCATCGACCAGTTCAAGACCGGCTTCGGCGGCGACATCATCTCCTACCCTCCTTCGCTGGAACGCTGCTACCGATCCACCCTGGCCTGGCTGATACGACGCCGCAACCCGCGCTTCCGTTCCCCCTCCACCGAAGCCATCGGCAACGAACCCAGCATCGCCTGATCCCACCACACCCTCCCACAATCCCCGCGCTGGCCGTATCCTGTCCCCATAAACATCCGCCTTCATCAGCCAGCAGGAGCGCGCAACCGTGTACACCCCTCGTGGATTCGGCCTCTCGGAAGTCGGCGACATCGAAATCTTCCCCCACGGCGACGAACTCCACCTCTTCCACCTCACTCTCCCCAACCACGACACCGTCCAGCACGTCGTTAGCACGGACGGCCTCACCTGGCACACCCTCCCCGACGCCCTTCGCACCAGCGACGGTCCCGCCTGCGACGATGACCAGATCTGGACGATGAGCGTCTCCGAGCACAACGGCACGTTCCACATGCTCTATACCGCGCTCAGCCGCGCCGAGGACGGAATGATCCAGCGCACGGGACACGCCACCTCCCCAGATCTCATCGCCTGGACGAAGGACGCTCGCAACCCGGTCGCCGAACCCGATCCCCGCTGGTACGAGCACGACCCTTCCACCACCAACATGGTCTCCTGGCGCGATCCCAAACCGGTCCTCGTCGATGGCACCTGGCACGCCGCCGTCAACGCCCGCGAAAACCACGGCCCCATGCTCCGGCGTGGCTGCGTTGGCCATTTCACCTCAACCGATTTCGAAACCTGGCAGGTCCACCCGCCCCTCTTCGCCCCCGGCCGGTTCTGGGATCTCGAATGCCCCCAGGTCTTCGCCATCGAAGGCCGCTGGTATCTCACCGCCGGCA
>CAZUPA010000171.1:0-2339 GCA_964622205.1 uncultured Sphaerobacteraceae bacterium | reverse complement strand
CTCGAATGCCCCCAGGTCTTCGCCATCGAAGGCCGCTGGTATCTCACCGCCGGCATCATGGAAGAACGCACCCAGCGCTACTGGATGGGCGACTCCCCCACCGGCCCCTGGGTCCAGCCGCCTGATGGCGGCATCCTCGCCCCGAAGGGTCACTACGCCGGGCGGGTCGCCAACTGGAAGGGCCAGGACATCTACATGTGCTGGCACCTTCCGCCCGGCGGCCAGGCCGACTGGAACACCACCCGCAATCCCCACGGCAAATACGTCGTCGCCCCGCTCACGATCACGCCCCGGGCCGATGGCTCGCTCGCATGCGGAACCTTCGATGGCTGGCGATCCCTCGCCGCGGGAGACGCGGCCAGCCTCGATTCCAGCGACGCCACGCTCTACCGCGGAAATCCGGCTTCCGGCTGGAGCCTCCAGACCGACACCGGCGAACTCGACCTGCTCTCAACGCCAGGCGAGCACGAGGACTTCTATCTCACAGGGACGTTCCTGCTCGACGCCCCCGTTGGCGGCATCGGCTTCCGTCTCGAAGGCGACTCGGGCAGCGGCTACTTCATCGAACTGGAGGAAGGATCCAGTCGCGTGTCGCTCCAGAAATGGCTCGGCACTACCCTACGCTGGACCAATCGCCCATGGTTCGCCTGGCACGAACTCCAGCGCGGAAACCTCCGCCAGCCCTTCGAGCCAGGAACGCCGCTCGACCTCTCGCTGATCTCGAACGGCCCCTACATAGAGGTCGCGCTTGATGGCGAAGTCGTCCTCGCCACCCTCAGCGGCGAGCGCGTCACCGGCCAGCTTGGCATCTGGGCCGAATCCGGCTCGGCCACGCTCACGGACGCCACGCTCACCCCGCTCGACCGGCCCCGGCACGGCTGATCGCCCCCGCGCCGGTCACCCCGCGACCGGCGTCGCCCCATCTTCAGTCAGCAACGCCGCGATTTCCTGGAAGATCGTCGTCGACACATTGCCGAAGGCGTAGTTGCCCTCGTCGTCGAAGCTGCCTTCCCGGTACGTCACCGCTACCGCGATCGTCAAATCCGCCTCGGGATGATGCCCCGCCGTCCCACTGTAGCCATAGAACAGCGGATTCTGCACCACCCACGGCCCGATCATCCACACCCCAAGCCCGTACACCATGTCCTCCGGGAAGGTATGGCAGGAGTTGCAGCCATCCAGCGGCTCGCCGAAGCCGACCAGTGAGCGGTCGAACTGCTCCGAGAACGACTCCGCGCTCAGCAACGTGCCTTTCCCGACCGCCTCCATGCTCGCCGCCATGTCCGCGATGGTCGTCGTCTGGATCGCCCCGCGCGCGATCGTCCACGACGGGCTCCATGAGGTCGATTCCTCCAGGAACCGCGTGCCAGGTTCGATCCCGAAATATCCTCGCCGTTCCGCGGTGTAGGCGTGAAGCGCTGGCTCCGGAATCTCGGCGGTGAATGCGTTGGCTGTTCCGGTCAGCCCCAGCGGATCGAGCACGTCCCGCCGCATCAGCGCGTCCATCGGCATTCCGGTCGCCCCCTCCAGCACCCGCCCCAGGATCACGTAATCGGTGTGCGAGTACTCCCAGTTCGCACCCGGCTCGAACAACCGCGGCTGCTCGAAGCTGTATTCCATCAGTTCCTCGTAGCCAATCTCGCGAAACGGGTCCTCGTTCACGGCCTGGAGCAGGTTGGGGCTCTGCACGTAATCCCGGTATCCAGCCGTCATGTTCGCCAGCATCCGCACCGTCACCCGCTCCGCGTCCGGCAGTTCCGGCATCCACTGGTCGATCGTGTCGTCGAGCCCCAACATCCCGTTGTCCACCTGCACCAGCAACAGGGTCGAGATCAGGGAAATCGCCACCGCCCCGTTCCGGAAATGCATGTCCGTGGTGGCTGGCACGCCGGGCATCGACTCCCCAATCGCCGCGTTCACGAGTTCCTCGCCGCCTCGCGTCACCCGCAGAATCACCGCGCCCAGGTCGCATTCCGCCGTGTACCGCTCCGCTATCGCCATGATCCCCTCCGGTGAAGGTCCCGCGGCGGGCGTTGCCTGCCGGAAAAGACCGGGCCGCGACGCCGCCCCGCCCAGCGCCACGCCGGAGGCGGTCATCCCGGCCAGGCTCGACGCCACCAGCGACCGGCGCGACATTCGAGGCAGGCAAACGGACGCGGTTCTGGTCTTTCGCATGTTCCTTCTCCAGATTGGCTGGCGCGAGAAGCACGATAGGTACCCAGTGGTCCCACCATAGAGGAAAGCTCATGCCTTGTCGTTGTCCATGCGTCCCAAAGCTCCATTGCCCGCCCCGTTTGAGCAATCGAAGGACACCCATCACCTCGTCCACCGGTTCCCAA
>CAZUPA010000170.1:0-6635 GCA_964622205.1 uncultured Sphaerobacteraceae bacterium | reverse complement strand
GCCAGCCAGGCGGAGATGCGTGCGATTTCGGCGTCCGGGTCCTCGACCTCAACCATGAGGTAGTCGTAGTCGTGGTTCCGCAGATCGATCCGGATGCACTTGTCCGGGTGGCGGCGCACCCAGAACGATTTCACGCGATTGGCCTTGTCTCCCCAGAATCGCCAGAAGGTGCCCGCCAGGTACATGCCGGGAACATTCGTGCCCGGCATCCGGAGCCCGATCGGCCCGTTTTCCGCCAGGTGACCACCTTCCCCGGCCCCAACCACATCCGCCTTCGCGGCGTACATCGAGGTCTTGAGCGCGAACCAGCGATGCTTGCCGGCGGGCCGCACCACGAGGTTCGTGGGGTTGAGTTCGATGGTGACGTAGGCCATGTGGCGCGCTCCCTTGGGCGGTCGGCGGACGAGGTGATTGATCCAACAGTGGACAAACGAGCGTAGAGTTGGTTAACGACAGGTCCGTGACTCATGCTGCTGTCCAGTATTCCATAAAGGTCCTGTTAAATCGTGGCGGAGGACCCCATGACGTACTCCACGGAACCTCTCGACCCGCTATCCGATTCGACCCCGGAGGAACGCGCCCGGCGCGACATGTGGCGCGGAGTGCTGGCCGGTGTGCTGGCGATGCTGGCCATGCAGGTGGCGATGGTCGTGCTGAGGCAGTTCTCCGATGTGTCGTCGTTGCTGGACGCGATGGCGGACGCGCTGTTGCTGGCGTTGCCGATGTCGATGTTCTCGCTGTCGCTCGACCTGTTCGGGGCGCAGGCGAAGACGCTGATGCTTGTGGGTCTGATGGCGCTGCTGCTGGTGATCGGCGCGTTCATTGGGCGGGCGTACGCGCGGCAGACGGCCGGGGCGCGGCGTCCGATGTGGCTTAGGGCGTTCGCGATTGGGGCGGTGGTGTTCGCCGTGAGCCTGGCGTTCATGGCGTGGTTCGCGCCGAACCGTGATCCGGGCGCGTTCGCCTCGTCGCGGTCGTTGCCGCTGGTGTTCCAGCTCGCGGCCGAGGCGGTAGTGTTCTCGGCGGTGCTGGCGGTGTCGCTCTCGATATTGCGGCGGCAGGATCCGGCTCCTGGCGTGCGGGAGGTCGATGAGCCTTCGCGAGTGTCGCGGCGGAAATTGGCGACCCGGGCGGCGATGCTCGGCGTGGCGGCCGGTGGCGTGGGCGTGCTGGGCGCGGCGGTGGCGCGGGTGGCGAACCGGCCGACCGTGGGGGTGACCCCGGCGGGGGAGATTTCCCCGGCGATCACGCCGAACGAAGACTTCTACGTGATCTCGAAGAACTTCGTGGACCCCGATCCGGATCGCGGCGAGAACTGGTTCGTGACGATTGATGGGGTGGTGCGCAATGAGTTGAAGCTGACCCGCGCGGACCTGGAAGAGATGGCGGTTCCCGCGTTCGTTTCGACCCTGACCTGCATTTCGAACCCGGTCGGCGGGCCGCTGATCGGGACGGCGGAGTGGGTTGGCGCGCCACTGGCGGACATACTGCGCAAGGCTGGCGTGGGGGAAGGCGCGGTGAAGGTGATTTTCGAGGCCGAGGACGACTACACCGACTCGATCACGCTGGAAAGGGCGTTGGCGCCGGAACCGATGCTGGTCTGGCAGATGAACGGTGTAACGCTGCCACGGCTGCATGGCACGCCGGTGCGCCTGATCGTGCCGGGCATCTACGGCATGAAGAACGTGAAGTGGTTGACGAAGATCACCGTGTCGAACGAGGACTACCAGGGCTTCTGGCAGCAGCGCGGCTGGTCGGACCCGGCGATCGTGAAGACCTCGTCGCGGTTCGATGTGCCCGGTGACCGGGACGTGCTGGCGGTTGGGCAAACGACCATCGGCGGTGTCGCGTTCGGCGGCGACCGGGGGATCTCGGCGGTGGAGGTGAGCCTCGACGGTGGAGATACCTGGGGGCAGGCGACGATTCGCGAGAATCCGTCTCCAGGTGGCCTGAGCTGGGTGGTGTGGGACCTGGCGTGGGACGCGAAACAGGGCGCGTACGACCTGGTGGTGCGGGCGACCGACGGGACCGGCGAGGTTCAGACCGACGAGTACGCGCCCGAGCTGCCGGACGGATCGAGCGGCTGGCACCGGATCAGCGTGGGCGTGGTGTAGCTGCCGCGATGGAGTTCCATTGGCACTACCGGCCTGTCTGATTATCGGATTGTCGGTCGAACTGCTCATACGGCATCTGCGGGAATGCCTGAGGTATTGTGTCTGTCCTGACCGGGATGGCGGGTAACCCTCGCGGCCAGAACCTGCATTGATCCCTCGGAGCAGATATCAGGAGGCTGCGCTACGCCAGTCATCCTGCGTGATCAGGTAATGATGCCGGTGCGACCAGTTGCCTTCGAAGTCGGCGCCATGGTCGGAATGCGTGCGGCTCATGCCGGCTTTTTCCATGGCCCTGGCTGACCCGATGTTTGGGGCGCGACAGTTGGCGCTGAGTTGGGGCACTCCCAGCGTACCGAACTCAAAGCCGAAGATGGCCTTTAAGACTTCGGTCATGTACCCCTGGTTCCAGTGATCGCGCGCGAGGGCATACCCGAAGTTGATGTCAAATGCATTCGGTGGGTCAGCCGGATTCCCGATTCCAACGTATCCGATCGCTTCGCTGGACTCGTTTCGCTCGATTACCCAGAGCAGGCCTTCCGGCTGGGAGATCCGGGTGTTCGCGATTGCCGTATCGAACCATTCCTCGCACTGCTCGACGCTCCAGGACTTGTAGTGCATATGCTCCATGGCTTCCGAATCGGAAAGCAGCGCGACCAGTGCTTTCCGATCTTCCTGAACCACCGATCGCAGGATCAGTCGTGGGGTTTCGAGCGTGGGAACGGTCATGGTGTCCGTGCGCCTCTCCGGTAACTCTGAAGGTTGTCGCTGTTCGGTGGTCAATGGTAGGCCATCCGGTCGCTGGTGGAACGACATTGAAGTGAGCGAAGTGCGGGCCGATGAGCATTTTCCGGAGCTTCCAGATGGATTGAGCGGCTGCTGGCACCGGATCAAACTGGGAATTGCTTGGGGCGGCCCGTGAGCGGGTTCCACATGGGGATATGGGAAATCGGGTAGGATCAGGCTCGACAGAGTTTGGCGTTCGTCGTTGAGGACTGCTTCCATCCATGGGAATCACCCGTTTCGCCCAGAATGACCTTGCCCGCCTGAGTTACGAAGTCGATGGGCCGGAAACCCCGGATGTGGCGGTGCTGCTGCATGCGACGCTGGCGGATCGCGGCTCCTTCGGACCGCTGCGGGAAACGCTGGGCGAGCGGATGCGGCTCATCCTGCCGGATGCGCGCGGCCATGGCGCGAGTTCGGCGCTGAAGGACCGCGCGTTCGCGGTCACCGACATGGCGAACGACCTGTTCGCGGTGCTGGAGGCCGAAGGGCTTGTCCACAACGCAGGGGCGAGGATTCACCTCATCGGGCATGGGCAGGGCGCGATGGCCGCGCTCGAACTGGCCCGGCGACGGCCGGACCTGGTGACATCGCTGACGCTGGTGGAGCCCGACGCGCTGACCCTGCTCGACGGCGAGGAGGATGGCGAGGCGATCCTGGCAAGGGAGGAGGCGCGGAACGCCTATCGCTCGGCGGCGGAGGCGGCCTACAAGGGGCTGGCCGACCGGGCTCTGTCGCTGTATCTCGACTCGCGATGGGGCGAGGACTGGCGAGAGGATCTTCCTCGCCCACGGGCGGCGGCGGTGCGACGGAACCTGCTGGCGCTGAGCGCGTCGCTGGACGCGCTGGACCGGTATCGCATCCTGCCGGAGGAGGTGGCGGAGGTGCGGGTTCCGGCGCGGGTGGTGGCCGCGGCGACCTCGCCGGAAACGGTGCGGGTGATCGCCCAGCGGCTGGGAACCTGGCTGCCGAGGGGAAGGACCATCTACATCGCGAGGCTGCCGGGCGGATCTCCGTTTTCGGCGGAGGGCGAGGCTGGCATCAACCTGGTGGACGAATGGCTGCGCGAGCAGTCTTCGCAGGCCTGACGGGCCTCACGCCGTGAGCGGATTCCGGGGTTGCGGCGGCATTCTGGCGGCTAACGTGGCAAGCTAGGGGAAATGCACGTAACGTGCGGCCACCGGTGGCTGTCCGGATGGCCTCCTCCTCCTGGCGCATCGTGATTTCCGTTCAAGGGCACCTTCATGGAAGACAGGCGAACGAAGTGGGCGCGGCGGTTTGCGATCCTGACGGCGGTCGGGATGTTCATCGTGCTGCTGATGGGCGCGCGGGTGACGGCGACCGGCTCGGGCGATGGTTGCGGCAACGACTGGCCGCTGTGCCATGGCTCCTGGCTGCCGGCCGATACCTACGAGTCGCTGACGGAATACAGCCACCGGTTCGTGACCAGCATCGAGGGGCTCTTCGTGGTGGTCACGGCGGTTCTGGCCTGGCCGCTGCGGAAGAAGCACCCCGAGTTCAAGATTCTCGTGCCTGGGGTGGCGCTGACACTGGTGGTGCAATCGCTGATGGGGGCGGCGGCGGTGAAATGGCCCACCTCGCCCGAGGTGATGGCCACGCACTTCGGGATTTCGCTGATCTGTCTCGCCAGCGCGGCCCTGCTCGCGTTCATCCTGATCGAGGCGAAGCATGGCGGGAAGGAACGGCCGGCGACCCCGCCGAGCCAGGAACAGATGTTCCGCTGGTTCCGGTGGCTGATGGTCGCCACGTTCGTGTTCTCCATCGTGGTGGCGTACTCGGGCGCCTACGTGCGGCATACGGAATCCGAACTGGCCTGTACCACCTGGCCCCTGTGTACGGGGGAGATCATCCCTGACCTCGACCCGACCACGCCCCAGGGCATCCAGACGATCCACCGGGCGCTGGCCGGCATCATCAGCCTCATGATCCTGGCCATCGCGTTCATCGGCCTGCGGTTCCGGGAGACGCGGCGCGACCTGTACTGGATTGGGGTGTGGGCGTTCGTGATCGTGATCGGCCAGTCGCTGGTGGGACGCTGGGTGGTCTACAGCGGCCTGGCGCTGATGGCGACCCTGAGCCACGCGGCCCTGATGAGCGGGCTGTTCGTGACGCTGGCCGAAGGGTTGCGGCGAACGTGGCCCTCCTCGGTGGAGCGCGAGGTTCCGGTCAGCGAGTTCCGGGGCGCGGCCCCGAGCCCATCGCCCGGCGACTAGCCGCTCTCCTTCGGCGCTGGATTGAACACCGTACACGTCTGACTATCCCCGTTGCGCGCTGGCTGTACGCCTCGCGCGGCGGGGATGTCGTTCAATCGGATTTGGGCGGTCGTGGTAGGGTGGGTGAAACGACGGCAACCGAATGGAGGCAGCAATGTCCGGTAATCCGACCACCTGCGGTAACTGTCAGACCGAGAACGAACCGGGGAGTGACTTCTGCTCCGAATGCGGGCAACCGCTGACTCGCTCCGCGGAAGAGGGAATCGTCGAGCAGGAACAGGCCCAGAATACGGGCGGTTTGATCGGCGGAACCGCCGCGCCACAGGCCGGAACCGAATCCGCCTACGTGCCGGGCACGGACACGACGACCCGCGATGGACTGCCAACCGAATAGAGGGGCCAACCAAGGTCCGACATTGAAAGAATGGACGACTGACCGTCCGGGTTCATATCGACCCGGACGGTCATTGCATGGTTCGTGGACCGAGTCGCGTCCGGAACGGTGGTGGCCCGGCCGGTCGTCCATCCGCTTGCGACCGCCTATTCGGGCGCATCGTCCCGCGCTGGCTTTCCGTACGTCAGGTTGGGGTCGGCGGCGGCTCGCTCCAGCCCGTCGAGGACGAGCTGTAACCCAAAGTCGAACTCGGCGCCGTAGCTGTACCCCTCTTGCAGCACGTGCTCGACGGTGAGTTCGGTCAGGTGCGGATACTGGTTGGGGGAGAGGTGTCCAATGATCTCCTCGACCTGCTCTTCGACGTTGTCGTCCTGGAACGGGAGCGTGATCTCCTGGAGCACGAAGCCGTAGATGTAGCTGTCGATCAGGGAAAAGGCATGAGCGGACATCGCGACCGAGAACCCGGCCGCCCGGCAGCGGCCGAGTACCGCGTCGTGGTGCCGGAGTGTCGCTGGGCCGGGCGAGGTTCTGGACTCCAGGATCGACAGGGCCCAGGGATGGCGGAGCAGCGCGGCTCGTTGCGATACCGCCCGTTGGCGCATGGCGGTCTTCCAGTCGACGTCGTGCGACGGTAACTCGATCTCGCTGAAGACGATGTCGGCCATTCCGTCGAGGATATCGTCCTTGTTGGTCACGTGGTGATAGAGCGACATCGCCTCGACCCCGAGTTCCTTCGCGAGACGGCGCATGGTGAGCGCTTCGAGTCCTTCGGCGTCGGCGAGCGTCATGGCGCTGGCCAGCGCGCGTTCCCGGGTGAGTGGGATGCGTGGTCGCTTTGCTCGACCTTTCGATGATTCAGTGGTCATGTCGAAGGCGCTCCCGCCAAATCCGAAAATGCATATTGACAACCTTACACCGTAAGACGTATTCTGGCGTCATCGGCGAAATCTTACGACGTAAGATTCGCGCGAGACGACTCACCATTCACCGGGAGAACCCATCATGGCGGCCAGCATCGCGACACCCTCCAGCCACAGCGAACACTTGAACCACGACGCCTCCAGCACCGCTCGCGCGATGCGAGCGATTGTCCAGACAGCCTATGGCGGACCC
>CAZUPA010000169.1:0-6675 GCA_964622205.1 uncultured Sphaerobacteraceae bacterium | reverse complement strand
ACGATGAGTCGGACGCTTCCGATGACACCGACGATCCCGCTGGCGACGATGAGTATCTCGACGCCATCCAGGACGAACTCGATGCGCTCGTCGATGACTCCGATCGCGTGGTCGAAATCCTCGAACTCGCCGAGGACGGCGACGCGACCAGCGCTGAAGTCGAAGAGATCAACGACATCTTCGCCAGTTGGGTCGAATACCCCGATGTCGCCGCCGACCTCGTGGCCCCGCGTGGCTTCGAGGATGTCGAAGACGCCTACCTCGACCTTGCCGATTCCGTCGGTGAGACCGGTGAATTCTGGGAAGAGTATTGGGCTCTCGAATCCGGCGATCCGGACGAGGAAGATGCCCTCGCCGATTTCAACGATTCCTTCGATACAACCCTGGACCTGATCGATGAGGTGCAGGACCTCGTCGACGATGCCGGCGGTTCCTCCCCCGGCTCCGGCGACGCCACCGACGATGAGGCGGACTCCGCCGACGCGTCCGATGACAACGACGATGGGACCGATGTCGGCGACCCCGATGCCTACATCGACGAAGTCATCTCCCAGTCCGAGGAATGGGACGAGTCCATCGCCCGCTTCAACGAGATTGTGAATCTCTGGGTCGATGGCGACGCCACCGACGACGACATCTCCGAACTCTCCGGGATCCTGATCCTGTGGATGGGCGCACCGGCTGTCGCCGCCGAGCTGGAAGCTCCTGCCGGCTTCGAAGACGTTCAGGACGCGTACGAGGCCTATGCCGATTCCCTCTTCGAAGCCAGCGTCGCCTTCACCAGTTGGCTGGGAGCCGAGTCCGGTTCGACTGAATCCGAGGATGCGCTCGCCGACTTTGGCGCGGCCATGACCGATGTGGACGAAGCCTACAACGACCTGCAGGATGAGCTTGACGCGGTGGGATAACCCGCGTTCTCTCACCCCGGTCGCCGACCACGCGGGCTAGCCAACAACCGCGATCCCATTGGGATCGCGGTTGTTGTGTGCGTGAAGTGCCCGCGGGCGCCCGCGGTGTGCGGTCACGGCGCCGCATCTCCCGGCGCCGGGGAAGCTGTTTCGCGTGTGTATCCCGCTCCTCGCGCGCGCTCGCCCGCGACAACCTCTCGCGGAGTGCGGAAACGTCCCGCGCTCCCGGCGAGACGCGCCTTCATCACCCGGGCCACGATCGCCGGTCGCATCAGCGAGGGCGGCGGCTCCATCATGTGCATGACGTTGGCGAACGCCCTGGCCACCTCCACGTCACTCCGGGCAGCGACATTGAGCTGGTCAAGGTACCAGTGCAGCATGCGAATGCCTCGCGGCAATGGCTGGCGCTCCGGCATGAAGCGCAGGTCGTTGCTGGCGGCGAGCTTCCACGCCCCATCGACCACCGGCGCGCAGCCCACCAGGAACCGCCGCGCCAGGTCGTTCGTCCCCTCTGCCAGGCAGGCGTCCAGAACCTCAGCCTCCAGGGCCGCTACCGACATGCCTTGCCCGAAGACGGGATTGAAGGCGCACATCGCATCGGCGAATGGCAGTAGCCCGTCCGGGAACCGCTCTGGTACCGGGACGAACCGCCGCTGGCAGCGCGGCATGAAATAGGTCGACGCTTCTCCCACCGGCTCCGCGTCCCGCAGGAAGGTCGCGATATCCGGCGCATCGAGTTCGGCCGCGTAGGCCGTGAACGCATCGAGATCCGCCGGCGGTGTCAGGCCATTCCGGCCATTCAGCGTGACCAGCCAGCGATCCCCTTCGATCGCGAACGCCATTCCTCCGCGTTGGTTGCCGGGGAACGACGAGATGATTGTCACCACGTTGCCGCTGAAGTCCCCGGGCTTCCGCCGGAACACCCGTGACGCATACCGGACGTTCACGTCGAGTAACTGCTCGGAAGGCCGTTCGTGCCCTGCCCGCTCCAGCCATCCGCCCAGCCGCGAACCGCGCCCTCCGGCATCTACCACCAGGTCCGCGGCCAACTCGAACGTCTGCTCCTTGTCCACCGTCGATGCGGTCACCCCGGTCACCTGCGTGTGCGTTGCGTTCCACCGCAGATCCTGCACCGCCACCCGTTCCCGAACCTCCACCTTCGCGGCCGCGCGCACCCGCTCGCGCAACACTCCTTCGATCAGCGGGCGGCTTGCCACCATCGCTGTGAATCCCGCGGTGCCGCTCGCGTGTCGCCCGCCCGCCTGATGCCACCGAACGTTGGTCATCGCATCGGCTGCCACGGCGCCGCGCGCGGTCAGTTCCGCGGTGAAACCCGGCATCGTGCGCTCGATCGTCAGCAGGCCGCGCCCGAGCAGTGCGTGCACGTGATGGCTCTGTGGTGTGCTCCTTCGATGCTCCCCAATACCGGGAAAGGCATCCCGGTCCAGCACGGTCACCTCATCAAAATGCCTGGCCAGAACGTGGGCAGCCAGTAGCCCTCCCACACTGCCGCCGATCACGATGGCCTTGCTGGGTGCTGAGGAATGTGAAGCGCAGGAATGATCTGGGTGGTCGATGAGAGCGCCGAACGGTGGTGTAATCGAGAATGTCATGTCAGTCTCCGTGTGCATGGATCAGTCGAGTCATGGATCGAGCGTAGAGCCGCCCATGTTCCGACTCCAGACCGGAAACTGCTCAGTTTTTGCTCACCTCTCGCCGCGAATATCGGAACCTGGAGTCTCCGGCAACGATGCCAGGCCTGCCTGCATCTCGCGGTGCCACAGGGAGTCCGTCACCATCCTCAAACCGGTGGTGAGGTATCTCCGGTAGCTGCTGAATGGAAGGTCCAGGTCTTCGGCGGCTTGCTCCTGCGATGGCGCCGGGTCGAGATAGGTGCGATGGAGCGCCCGGTAGTATCGAACTGTTCTGGCGTTCGATCGCAGCGATTCCGTCGCCTCGCGCAGCAGCCCGCATAATCGCTCGGCTGGCGCGTCATTCCCGCGCGCCTGCAACACCAGCCGCGAGCGCAGCAGTGGGTTCAGTTCCAGGCGCGCCGGCGTCAACGCGGTGCGCAACGCCTGCCGCACGGCGTTGTCGAACTCCGGCCGCGAAAGCACGATCTCCTGCGGCACCGTGGCGGGGGAGTCAAGATAGCGATCGACGGAGGATTCGCGCCGGGTCAGCACCTCATCGAATTGCATCACCGTTTCCCGCCTCCAGTCATGGGCATACAGGGAGTACACCCGGTCACCGATCGGCACGGCAACGTTCGCCACGCGATAGTGGTTGACATAGTGGAAGAGGTCATCCCAGTACTCCGTATCCGGAACCACCATCGAGGACAGGATCAGCGACGGATCCGTATACACCGCGCTTGCCCCCGTCACCGAAATACTGAACGGTGTAGACGGGTTCCGATACGTCTCGTTCCCCATGATGAAGCGCATCATGCCAATCGTGTCGCCTGGTCGCCTCGGCGCGTGCCGATCTGCCTCTGCCAGCAGGGGCGCAACCATTGGGTCCGCCTGGAAATCGGCGTCAATCACGTCGCCAATCGAGATCCGCGCGATCATCCCGGTAACGGCATCGTGCTGGTTCCGCACCAGGTGGAAGTCCCGCGGCGCTCGTCCCAGCCAGTACTCAGCGATTGCCGCCGAAGCGTCTCCCTCGTGCCGCCGTACCATGTCGAGAATCACCGGCCAGTCGTTCTTGGTCGCCGGCTCGATGAAGCTGTGACCGTAGACGTCGTCGCCGTGATATGGCTGCCATGCCGGGTTGTGCCGGTGCAGGAACAGCAGGCTCCGCAAATGCTGTTGACGTGTAGACCCCGATGTCTCCCCGATCCGGTGCACCATGTACCGGTGCACAATCCGGTGAACATCCTCGAATCGTTGCGGATGCCTCCACCGCAGATCCGCCTCGATCGCATCCCGCGCCAGGTCGTGCGGAAATAGCCCCTCCTGCTTGCGCTCAACGAACGACAATCCCTCTAGCCAGGCAAAAAGCGTATGGGCATGCTCATCCCCAAACGCCGAGGCAAGAAGCGATTCCGTGGTGATCCGTGCATGGGCCGCTATCTCCAGCGCCTGCCGGTGGAGCGGCGATGGCTCCTGCTCGATGAACTGTCGCAGGAGCGACCGCACGAGGTCCGGGTCCTGCAGTGGATCGAATTCCTCCGTGCCTTGCTGCACGGAATCGGCTACCAGCGACAACGCCAGCGGATGCCCGTAGGTGAACGCAACCGCCGGTTCGATAAACCTGTCTGGAATCGCCCGTCCCATCAGGTATGTCCGGCTCTCAACTGGTTGCAGGTTGCGTAGCGGTAGCGTGCGAATCAGGTCCCGCCAACCCGCGTCTCCGGTCCAGTCGATGCCCAGCGGGTTCCGTCCAGCAATCACCACCAAGCTGTCGCCGGGCAAGTTCGGCAGCATCGTCTCCCGCAGCCATCCATCCATGTGTTCGATCAGCTCGTGGGTATCGATGAACAGCGCCAGGCGTCCCTGGGACTCCCCGATGATCGACGCCACGTCACGCGGCGAAGCGGGCATGTCGCGCCCGTCGATCGTGGTCACACGCCAGCCACGCTCCATGGCCATTCGCGCGTATTCCCCGATCAGGGTCGACTTGCCTGTTCCCCCGGGACCGTGAATCGCCAGGATCGAGAACGGCGGGATATCAGCCTCGATCGCCCGCCGGAACACCTCGAGTTCCTCCCGCCGCCCGGCGAACGAGCGGCTCCGGGTGGACGCGATCCTGTCCGCGAGACGACCAGGGGATGAGACCTGTGGCTGCTGCATGGCATGCTCCTGCGGCAATGGGGTGGCACTACTCGCACTCTAGCGACCCGCCTCGCCCGGATCAATCCATGCGGCACGAATTAGGCAACCCTGCCTACAGCACGCGACCCGCTCACCCTCGCTCGAAATACCGGTTCCGCTCCCAGTCCGTGACCACCTGGTCGTAGAGTCCCTGCTCGATGCGCGCCGCCGTCAGGTAATGCGCATGCACGTCCTCCCCGAATGCCGCCACCGCCGCCTCGCTGTCCGACCAGCAATCGATCGCCTCGTACAACGACCGCGGCACGCGCGAAAACCCCTTTGCCTCGTACCCATTCCCCCGGAACTCGTCCGGTGGCTCGATCCTGCCCTCGATCCCGTCCGCGCCGGCCGCCAGCACCGACGCGAACGCCAGGTATGGATTGCTGTCACCGCCCGGCAACCGGTTTTCCACCCGTAGCGCCTTACCGGATCCCACCACCCGGATCCCGCAGGTCCGGTTATCCCGGCCCCAGACGATGTTGACCGGCGCCCACGACGCCGTCGCGAACCGCTTGTATGCATTCACCGTCGACGCGATGAACAGCGAGAACTCCCTTGCCCTGGCCAACACGCCGCCGAGGAACCAGCGCATCGTCTCCGACATTTCGGCGCTCCCGTCCGCCGCTGGAAACAGGGTGCCGTTGCCTTCCGCGTCCCACAGTGACACATGGATATGCCCGCTCGAGCCGGTCCAGGTCTCGTGCGGTTTCGCCATGAACGTCACCGAGAGCCCCATCTGGTCGGCGACCTCCTTCGCCCCATGCTTGAACAACGCCGCCCGGTCGGCCGCCTCGATCGGCTCGGAATGGTGGATGTTGACCTCGTGCTGGCCGGCCGCCGCCTCGCCTTTCGAGAACTCGATTGGCACCCCGGCCTCCGTCATCTCGTTGCGGTACCTGCGGTAGAGCGGCTCGTTCCGCGTTGCTTGCAGAAGCTGGTAATCCTCGTTGAACCACCCCTTGGGCGTGAGATTCGCATAGCCCTTGGCGTGCGCCTCCTCGTAGCTCTCCTTCAATACGTAGAACTCGAGTTCGGTCGCCATCCGGGCCGAAAACCCCATGTCCGCCAGCCGTTGGACCTGGCGCTTCAGGATCGTGCGCGGCGCGAACGGCACCAGATCGCCCGCCTCGTCCACCACCGCGTCGCACAGCACCAGCGCGGTGCGTTCCAGCCACGGAATCACCCGCAACGTGGACCAGTCCGGCATCGCCAGGTAGTCGCCGTAGCCTGAATCCCACGTCAGGCCGCGAAACCCTTCCGGCGTGGTCAGGTCCATCTCCGTGCCCAGCAGGTAGGTGCAGAAATGCGTGCCATGGTCCAGGCAGTACTCCACGAAGTGGCTTCCGGTCACCCGCTTGCCCACCAGCCTGCCCTGCATGTCGCAGACCGCCGTGATCACCGTGTCGATCTCGCCGGATTGGACACTTGTAACCAGGTGCTCGAGCGTGATGACTCCTCTGGACATGGGCCTGCCTTTCGACCTTGGTTGGGTTCCTGGCACGCCGCATGGGCTCCAGGTTCGGATGGTGGATATGCTGCCGCCCATTGTGACCCATCAATCCCCGCCGCGGTATCTCTCGTTCGCCATGACATCCCCGGCCCGGAACGGTACGATGGCATTCGACCAGATCGCGTGATGGCACACTCAACCATGGAGAAGCCTGTGACGTACGCCACCTACGGCCGCCTCGGCGCCAAACCCGGACACCGTGACGAACTCGTCGCCATCCTCACCCGGCCCTCGGCCGAAACCGCGGGCATCGGTTGCCTTCTTTATGAAGTCGGCGTCGCCGAAGGGGATCCGGACGGCGTCCACGTGATCGAACTGTGGACCTCCGCCGAGGCGCACCGAGCATCCCTCGAACTCGCCAGCGTGAAGGCGGCCATCGGCGAGGCCATGCCCCTGCTGGACGGCGCGCCCTCCGGAACCGCCTTCGATGTCAGCGGCT
>CAZUPA010000168.1:0-6702 GCA_964622205.1 uncultured Sphaerobacteraceae bacterium | reverse complement strand
CGAGGCCGGGCCTCTTCCGTGTTCCACTCCGCGATCAGAAGGTCCTGGCCTTCCAGTCGCCGGAGCAAGGGATACAAAGTGTTGGCCTCGACCTCGATTCCGGCTTCATTGAGTTGCTCCAGGAGCGCGTAGCCGTACTGGGGCGTCCGCAGGAGCGACAGCGCGGCCGTCACCACCGATCCGCGTCGTATTTCCTGGTATTGCGATTGGACGAGAGCGTCGTTCGTATCCATGCACACACTATAGTGTGTGATGCACACTATAGTCAATGGCACATTCATGTGCCGGATGGAGACGCGCTCAGGCGGATGCATCTTGTCGCCGGGTACGGGCGGGCCTGTTGAACCGTGGCCAGACCAATTCGCTTGAACGAACCATGGTCGGACGACAATCGAACATGGATCCTTGGCGAGCGCGTGTTAAGCGGGAAAACGGGCGAGTGGATTGCTCCACCGCCCGTTTTCCCGCTTCTGGCGGGTCGCCGTTGACCCGCCAGCTTGAAGCCGTGTTTGGCCTACTGCTTGTTGTCGTCGTCGTTGATCTCGCGGAACTCGCCCTCGACCGTGGACTCGTCCTCGGCGGAGGATTGCGCGCCGTCCTGGCTCGCGCCCTCGAACGGGTTGCCGAAGTCCGCGCCGTCACCGTCCGCGCCGCCGGCGGCGGCCGCCGCCTCGTACATCGCCGCAGAGGCCTTCTGCAGCGTCTCCACCAGCTCTTCGTGGGCTGGCTTCAGCCGGTCGATGTTCTCGCGGTCGTTCTCGAGGATGTCCTTGACCGCCGCGATCTTCGTGTCGAGTTCGGCCTTGGTCTCGGACGGGATCTTGTCGCCGTACTCTTCCAGCGTCTTCTCGGCCTGGAACACGAAGCTCTCGGCCTGGTTCCGGGTTTCGATGCCCTCGCGCCGCTGCTTGTCTTCCTCGGCGTGCGCCTCGGCTTCCTGCACCATCCGCTCAACCTCGTCGTTCGAGAGTCCGGACGATCCAGTGATCGTGATCTTCTGCTCCTTGTTCGTGGCCGAGTCCTTCGCGGTCACGTTCAGGATGCCGTTGGCGTCGATGTCGAAGGTCACTTCGATCTTCGGCACGCCCCGCGGCGCGGCCGGGATTCCGTCGAGGATGAAGCGTCCGAGGCTCTTGTTGTCGGTCGCCATCGGGCGTTCGCCCTGAAGGACGTTGATCTCAACCTGCGGCTGGTTGTCCGAAGCGGTGGTGAAGCTCTGGCTCTTGCGGGCCGGAATCGTGGTGTTCCGCTCGATCAGCGGAGTGGCCACGCCACCGAGTGTCTCGATCGAGAGCGTGAGCGGGGTCACGTCGAGCAGGAGGATGTCCTTGACATCGCCGCCGAGTACGCCGCCCTGGATCGCCGCGCCGAGCGCGACCACTTCATCGGGGTTGATGCCCTTGTGCGGCTCCTTGCCGAAGAAGTCCTTCACTTGCTGCTGAACCAGCGGCATGCGGGTCATGCCACCGACGAGCAGGGTTTCGTCCACGTCGGCCTTGCCGATCTCCGCGTCCTTGAGGGCCGCCTGCATCGGGGTGAGCGTTCGCGCCACGAGGCCGCCGACCAGCGATTCCATCTTCGCCCGGGTGAGGGGGATGTTGAGGTGCTTCGGTCCGCTCGCGTCCGCCGTCACGAACGGCAGGTTGATGTCGGTTTGCTGCGTGCTGGAAAGCTCGATCTTCGCCTTCTCCGCCGCTTCCTTCAGTCGTTGGAGCGCCATCCGGTCCTGCCGCAGGTCGATGCCTTCCTGCTTCTTGAACTCGTCGGCCAGCCAGTCGATCAGCACCTGGTCGAAGTCGTCACCACCGAGGTGGGTGTCGCCGTTTGTCGCCAGCACCTGGAACACGCCGTCCGACAGGTCGAGGATCGAGATGTCGTAGGTGCCGCCGCCAAGGTCGTACACCGCGACCTTCTCTTCGCCCTTCTTGTCGAGGCCATAGGCCAGCGCCGAGGCGGTCGGCTCGTTGATGATGCGGAGCACTTCGAGGCCGGCGATGCGTCCGGCGTCCTTGGTCGCGTCGCGCTGGGCGTTGTCGAAGTAGGCCGGAACGGTGATCACGGCCTTGTCGACCGTCTCGCCCAGGTACGCTTCGGCGTCCGCCTTGAGCTTCTGCAGGATCATCGCGGAGATTTCCTGCGGGCTGTACCAGCGCTCGCCCATCTTCACCTGGACGTCGCCGTTATCGGCGGCCTTGACCTGGTAGGGCACCAGGTCCTTGTCGCGCGCCACGGCGGGGTCGTTGAACTTGCGGCCAACGAACCGCTTCACGGAGAACACGGTGTTGTCGGGGTTGGTCACGGCCTGGCGGCGGGCAAAGCGCCCCACCAGCCGCTCGCCGCTCGAGGTCACGGCGACCACCGAGGGCGTGATGCGCTCGCCTTCGGCGTTGGGGATAATCGTCGGCTCGCCGCCTTCGATGGCCGCCATCGCCGAATTCGTCGTTCCAAGGTCAATACCAATCGTTCTTCCCATTCGTGTTGTTCCTTTCCAGGGCTATCTGGGATGTAATCGTCTAAACGCCTGGGGTCCAGGGTCCGCGCGGAGCGTCAGGCGTCGAACGTCTCCGGGGTTTCGTTGTCTTCTTCAATTGGGTTGCCGGTCTTCACCATCGCGGGCCGCACCAGCGTGTCGCCGATCCTGTATCCGTTTTGGTAGATCTCGACCACCGTGCCGCCGTCGGTGCCGGGTTCCGTTGCCACGGCCTCGTGGACCGCGGGATCGAATGGCTGCCCAAGGGCATCCACCTTCTCAACCCCAAGTCGCTCAATAATGCCCAGCAGCTTGGCGCGGATCATCTCCACGCCCTGAACGAACCCCGCCGCCGCTTCGTCGGTGGGAACCACCGTCATCGCGCGTTCGAAATCGTCGAGCACCGGCAGGAACTGGGCCGTCACGTCCTTCGTCACGAATTGCCTGAGCTGAGCCCGTTCCTGGTCATTCCGTCGCCGGAAGTTGACGAATTCGGCCCGGCTGCGCTGCAACTGGTCCAGATACTCGTCGCGCTCCGCCGCGATCCTCGCCAGATCATCCTCGGATTCGAACCCGATAGCGGCGTCCTCGTCCCCGGGATCTGGGGTTTGCGTACCGTCGATATGGTCACCTGGCTCGTCATCCCCCGAAGGGTTCGGCCAGGTGGGATGGTCACTGTTTGACACGCCCCGCTCCTGCTACGCCGGTTGGCCACTCGCCCACCGGCCACGAAAAGTCCGTAGTTTCATAAAGGCCCGCGTTGAGGCGGGAAACGATGCCTGCTTCTGTCGAAATCAGGAAGAGTACAGGTCCTCCATCAGGTCGCTCATCAGCCGCGCCATGTAGCGCACGGACGAAATCGACCTCCAGTACGACATCCTGGTCGGCCCCAGCACCCCAAGGATGCCGGTTACCTCGCCATTGATCCCGTACGTGGCCATCACCACGCCAAACTGCCGCAGGGCATCGGCCGGGTTCTCGTCGCCGATGAAGACCTGCACGTCCTTGCCAACCGTTAGTTGGGGCAGCAATGCCCCCAGGAGCGAACCGCCTCGCAGCAGTTCCAGCACGCTCTGCGCGCCTTCGCCGGAAAACTCCGGCTGTCCCAGGATGTTTTCGATCCCGGAGTGCCGCAGTTGCGTGTGCTCGACCGAATGCAGGCCGCGGAGTCCAAACTCCACCTGCTCCAGCACGAACCTCGCCAGCGGCGTCGAACCGATGACCCTCGACACGATCTCGTCGGCGTTCAGGCCGCGCGTTTCGGCGACCAGCGAGTCCGCCAGCCTGCTCAGTTCCGCCTGGTCGGCATCCTCGGGCAGGTGAACCATGATCTGGCGAACGGCGGTTTCCTGCGTTACCAGGATCAGCAGCGCCAGCCGTGGCTGCAACGAAATCAGTTCGAAGTGCCGGATCCGTGGAACCAGCGTGCGCGGCGCCGATACGATCGACACGTTGCCCGCCGTCTCCGCCAGCACCGACGCCGCGAAGTCCACCCACTGGTCGAGTTGGGCTTCGACTTGCCGGAACTGGTGCCGGATCATGATCTGGTCGCCGGAGGACAGCTCTGGCGGCCCCATCAGTTCATGCACGTAATACCGGTAGCCATGGTCCGTCGGAACCCGCCCACCAGACGTGTGCGGCTGCTGGACGTACCCAGCCTGTTCCAGTTCGCCCATCTCGTTCCGGATCGTGGCCGAAGACACACCCACCGCGTATCGCTCGGTGAGCGTTTTCGATCCAACCGGGCGGCCCGTGGCGACATATTCCTGAACGATCAACTTCAGAATCGCCCGTTGCCGATCCGACAACGCCGCTGATTCCTGCTGATATGCGCTCACGATGACGGTCTCCTGGCTACGTTAGCACTCTTCAAGAGAGAGTGCTAACACAATGAACGATACCAACCCTGACTACCTTGTGTCAAGGTTGAGCCACCGGTATTCCGTGTGATTTTGGCTGATTTTAGCGAACCCGACCCCGTTGGAAACCGCTGCCGCGCGCAATTCACATATGGGTACGGCCGGGCCTGTTGAACCGTCCGCGGATCGTCACTCCCGAAGGCGCCTGGCTCTATAGCCTGTGGTGTGCGAGGCGAATCCATCCGCCCCGGATCCGCATCAGGCCCGGCTCGCCGCGATCACCAGCAGCACCGTCAGGAACCCCACGAACGCCAGCCCGCTCGCCGCCAGCGCCAGCGCCATCCACCCGTTCATGTCTCCCTGGATTCTCGTCACAACCGGGCTGGTGGTTGCCGCCGGTATCTCATCGGCCACGGGCTCCGGCTGGCGGGCGACGGTCTTTGCCTTTGCCGCCCGCTTCCGGCTGTTCCGCGATCGAGGCTCCGCCATGTGAAATCACCTTTCCATTCGCATCCGGCTCGTTCAGATGCGTGGAGTATAGAGCCCCACGACCCGGGGGATGCCTCATGCAATGTGGAAGCGACGAGTCGCGCCAATTCGCAACGCGGGCGCCGCCACACTTCCCTATGAACAAGGACACCTATTCGCAGGGGAGTCCCTGGGTGGACTCCCTGGCGTCTCCACCGCTCGCTCAGAACGCGCCGCCCAGCAAGGGGAAGAGCATCTCTTCCCACCGCTCGGCCACCACGTCCCGGTATCGCTCGTCGGTCACGATCCGGATCAGCCGCCGGTGCTCCTCGTAGCGCTTGAAGTCGTCGTCGCTCAGTCCCACCACGTCGCGCCAGTGCATCAATGGCCGGAATCCAACCGGCGGTTGCTCGTACGAGACCCAGACATCGGTTTTCCATCGCTCCGGTTTCGGGATATCGATCAACACCGCCGTCGTCGACACCGTTTCCCCCGTCATCACCCCCAGCGCCCGCGAGAGGTCGATTTCCACATCCCGCCGCGCCCGCGAGTCGAACCACAGGTTCCCCAGCCGGGCGTACAGTTCGAACGCCCCCGCGCTCACCTCCACGGCCCGCTTGTGGACACGCCGAAGCGCCAGCGCCTCGGCCAGCGACCGGGTCGTCTCCGGCATCGACTCCGCCCGCATGAACGCCAGCAGCGACGCGTCGTCGTGGTTGGTGAGCGACTCAGGCGTGATCAGGCCCGAGATGAGCGCGTCCTGCACCGCCCGCAGCAGCATCACCATGCAGGCGCGGTTCGTATGATGCCAGTACACGTTGTCGAACATTTCCTGCCGCGCGTTGATGAGCGAATGCAGCGGGCTCACGCCCTTCTCGCTCACGCCAATCCTCGTTCCCGGCTCCCCGCCGGCGCCCTCCGGAAGCTCAACCACCACCAGCGATTCCAGCAACCGGCTTGCGTCCACCCCACCGTAGGGAACCGAGCACCCGTGGGCGTCGCGCGGCAGGTAGTCCAGCTTGTCCATGTCCAGCGTTCCCGAGAGCAACCCTCGCAGCACCCGTTCGCCTTCGGTGAGGTCCTCCACGTCGCCATGGATCATCGCCGCCACCGAGCCCGGATTCGCGCCCCAGGCCCGCTCCAGCACATCCGCGACCTCGCCCCGCTCGATGATCGACCTCCCAACTTCCTCATGGGAAAGGATTGGAGCACCAAGTTCCTCGATCGCGTGGGAGTAGGGATAGTGACCGATATCGTGCAGCAACGATGCCGCGATCGTGGTCTTCGCGTCCTCTGGCGTGAAGTAGCGGTATCCATGCGCCGCTTCCAGCCGCCGAACGGCCAACCTCGTCAGGTGCAGCACACCCAGTGAATGCTCGAAGCGAGAGTGTCGTGCTCCGGGCCACACCCGCGATACGAACCCAAGCTGCTGGATGCCGTCCAGCCGGATGAACGCGCGCGTCTCCAGTAGCGCCACGTCGGCGGGCGACAGGTCGATCAGGTCGTACAGCGCGTCCCGCACCTTGCGAGCCCCCCGCGACCGCCGCTCGTTGTCATCGAAGTCCATTGGAGTCCCGTACATGGCATCCCTATCCCCGCCGCAATGTCTCGCTGGAAATCAGCATACGCCGCCGGGCGATTCGATGGGCAAGCTCCCGTCCCGGTGTGATACTTGGCGAGGACAGTTCGGCAACGTTAACGCCGTGTTCACCCCGAGATTGGATCCCCTCAGACCTCCCGGAGTTTCGCGCACATGAGTATCCTGCGCCGCACCGTTCTCTCCGTTGCCGGAAACGACACCGTTTCCGGATTCTTCCAGTCCAGTTCCATGGCCCGGTCGCTCGTGAGCCGGTTCGTGGCGGGCGAGTCGCTGGACACCGCCATCGACGCCGCCCGGAAACTCGA
>CAZUPA010000167.1:0-6715 GCA_964622205.1 uncultured Sphaerobacteraceae bacterium | reverse complement strand
GCCGCTTGACGGAAATCACGGGGGAAACGTATCATCGCTGGCGTAGGGGAATTGGCGTAGTGACTTGGAATACGACCAGGAGCGCTGCACCTGGCCGATTTTCTGGTTGCCTGCCCCTTACGCACCTTAACAATTGAGCCCCCATAGGTGGGGGAATAAAACGCTAGGAGCGACGTCGATGGGTGACTTGCTTGTGTACCTCATCGGAGCCGTACTCGTGGCTGGCATCACATTCCTCAGCACGTATTTCTGGCTGGACAAACGAGCCCAGTCGAGATTGCGTGGTGCGCAGGCGGAAGCCGACCGCATAACAGAGGAAGCTGAGACCAGTCGCCGGGAATCGGCTCTGGCGGCAAAGGATGAGGCGATCCGACTGCGTGGCGAACTCGATAAAGAGTTGAATCAACGCCGCAAGGAAATAGAACGGATCGAACGCCGCATCGAACAAAAAGAAGAAACCATTGACAAGAAGTCCCAGGGGCTCGACCAGCGTGAACATGGGATTCGCCGGCAGGAGCAGCAACTGATCCATGGCAAGGAGCAATGGGAGCAGCAGCGAGCTCGCGAGGAGCGCGTGCTCGAGGAGGCCAAGGGCCAACACGAGCAGGAGCTTGAGAGAATCGCGGGCCTGACGGCGGAAGAGGCAAAGCTACAGCTTGTGGAACTGGTGGAGTATGACGCCAGGAACATGGCGGCGCGCCGGGTTCACGAAATCGAGCGGGAGGCGAAGGAGGATGCCGACAGACGGTCGCGCAAGATCCTCGCCACCACCATCCAACGTATTGCCACGGACTATGTGGCGGAGTCTTCGGTGACGGTGGTGCCGCTACCGAACGACGAGATGAAGGGCAGGATCATCGGACGCGAGGGGCGAAACATCCGGGCGCTGGAACAGGCGACCGGAGTTGACCTGATCGTTGACGATACGCCGGAAGCGGTGACGGTTTCCGCCTACGATCCGGTTCGCCGGGAAGTGGCGAAACGGGCTCTGACCAAGCTACTACAGGACGGGCGCATCCACCCCGCCAGGATCGAGGAAGTCGTCAACAAGACCCAGCTCGAACTGGAAGAGGTGATGCGGGAGGAAGGCGAACGGGTTGCCTACGAGGCGAACGTGCCAGGACTCCATCCTGACCTGATCAAGCTGCTTGGACGTCTCAAGTTCCGCACCAGTTACGGGCAGAACGTGCTGGGGCACTCGCTGGAAGTTTCCGTGATTTGCGCGAACCTCGCGGCCGAGCTCGGCGCCGATGTAAGCGTGGCGAAGACCGCTGGTCTCCTCCACGATATCGGCAAGGCCGTGGATCACGAGGTCGAGGGACCACACGCGCTGATTGGCGCCGACATCGCGAAGCGGCTTGGACGGTCGTCGAAGATCGTTCATGCAATAGCAGCCCACCACAACGAAGAGGAGCCGCAGACGATAGAGGCGTTCATCGTGCAGACGGCGGACGCCATCAGTGGCGCACGGCCGGGAGCGCGGCGCGAGATGGTGGAGACATACATCAAGCGACTGGAAGCGCTGGAGGGGGTAGCCAACTCCTTCGAAGGCGTGGACAAGTCGTTCGCGATCCAGGCGGGTCGCGAGGTGCGAATCCTGGTCCAGCCGAATTCGATCGACGACCTTGGCGCCACGCGATTGGCGCAGGATGTCGTCAAGAAGATCGAGGAAACGCTGGAGTATCCAGGCCAGATCAAGGTGACGGTGATCCGGGAAACGCGGGCGGTGAATTACGCTCGCTAACCGGCCCCGGTTGCACCGCTGACACACATTATCAAGCGGGAAAGATGGTTCGTAAATGAACTGTCTTTCCCGCTTTTTGGTTAGTAATCACATTTCTCGCGCGGTCTCGCGTTTCATCGTAGACTTAGGCACCGGCAGACGGTGAGCCCCAGGCTTTCCAGCCTGTACCTGGTGAGGCAATGTGAAATGCCATCGCCATGTGGAAACACATGTGTGGGGACGGTGGACAGGATTTCCTTGCCAACATCAGACACAGAACCTGCCAATTCACAGAACAACGGTCGACGGCAATGGGCTCGGACGGAGTCCTGGAACGATCACTACTCGCCAGTATTGACGTTGGCCTTAGCGCACTCGCACCCGGACTTCGGGTCTGTGGGGAAGATCCAGGGGAGACCTCACGCATGAACCGGTTTTTCAGCAAGTTGGACCTGCGGGATATCAAAATCGATCCGGAGGGCACAAGCTTCCCGCCAGACGCCGACGAATCGGAGGACTCCGAGGAGCAACGCCAGGAGGCGCCCGTTGAGGTTCAGGCCGGGCCGGTAGTGGCTCCAGAGGCTGACGGGACAGTCGATTCCGCTGACGTTCCCGGAGAGCTGGCTTCCACGACGTGGGAAAGCGCCACGTATTCGTCGAACGGGCACTCGGACCACGGTATTTCGGACGCCGAGACGGCGCCCGTGGCCGGGGCTTCACCGGTAACTGACGACACGATCGTTGCCAGCAATGGGCATCGCGAGCACAGCATCGATGGGGTGTTGCTGGCAGCCGACGGCGAAGTGCTGAAGGTATCGGCGCGATCGCGGCCGAGCGCGGTGGCGGGCGCCATCGCCGGTGTGGTTCGCGAGGCGGGCCGGGCCGAAGTGCAGGCAATTGGCGCCGGCGCAACCAACCAGGCGGTGAAGGCCGTGGCGATCGCCCGCGAGTACCTGCGAGAGACGGGGATCGACGCGGTCTGCGTGCCTGCGTTCATCGACGTGACGATCGACAACGAAGATCGAACCGCCATCCGGCTCGTGGTTGAGCCGCGCTAGAGGTCGGACCATGGGCGATCGGGAGACCGGTTCACATACTGCCTCCGAATACCGGGGCGGCATCATCGACCTGCATACCCATACAACGGCGTCGGACGGATTGCTTTCCCCCGCCGAGCTTGTCCAGAAGGCAAGCCGGCGGGGGATTTCCGTGCTTGGTGTCACCGACCACGACACGCTCGATGGGCTGGCTGGGGCAATACAGGCTGGCAAGGAACATGGGGTGACGGTGGCACCGGGAGTCGAGCTTTCGACGACGATCTCAGGCCCGGAAATCCACATTCTCGGGTACTTCGTGAACCGGGACGATCCGGTGTTCGTGGAGCGGCTCGCTGATCTGGCGCGCGACCGTGTGCGAAGGATTGAGCGAGTGGTCGACCTGCTCCGGCGAGCGGGGTATGGGATCGATCTTGACGCCATCCTGGCGCAGGCCGATGAGGGCAGCATCGGACGGCCCCATGTGGCGAGGGCGCTCATCGGGATTGGAGCCGCGAGCGACATGAACGATGCATTCACGCGGTTCCTGAAGCGGGGAACGATTGGGTGGGCCGAGCGCTCCCCGTTCACCGCCGAACAGGCGATCGACATGCTCCGCGACAATGGCGCGTTCCCGGTGCTGGCGCATCCGTTTTCGACCGGCGATCCGGCGGGGATGGCGGCGCGGCTGGCAAGCCACGGCTTGCGAGGATTCGAGGTGTATTACGGCGAATACGACGATTCGCAACGAGCGGAACTCCAGCGAATCGCGACCCAGACCGGACTGACGCCCACCGGCGGAAGTGACTATCATGGTCCCCGGTTCCGGGAAGGGCGTGACCTTGGAACGGTTGGCGTTCCGGAGCAGGTGTGGCTCGATCTTGTTGAAGCGGCGGATGGAACCCGGTCGTGAAGTGGAATCACTCACAAGCCCTGGCCTCCCTCGTGATCGTGGCGGCGGGCCGTGGAGAACGGTATGGACATTCCTGCAAGGTGATGGAAGTGGCGGGTGGCCGTCCGTTACTGGCGTGGTCGCTTGACGCGGCGGAGCGGGCCGGTTCGGTCTCAGAGATCATCGTTGTGGCCGGGGAAGATGGCCAGGCATCGATTAAGCAGGTTGTGAACGAAGGGATCTGGCGGAAGCCAGTGCGTATCGTGACTGGAGGGACGAGGCGGCAGGATTCGGTCGCGGCGGGGGTGCTGGCGGCGGAAACTGGCGATGTGATCCTGGTGCATGATGGGGCGCGGCCACTTGTCCCGGCGGCGCTGTTCGACACGTGCGCGGCGGCGGCGATGGAGCACGGCGCGGCGATCGCGGCGGTGCCGGTATCGGATACGCTGAAGCGGGTGGAAGACGGAAGGATATCGGACACGGTGTCGCGTGCGGGGTTGTGGGCGGCCCAGACGCCGCAGGGATTTCGCCGGTCCATTATCGTGCCACTGGTGAAGCGGGCGTCGTCGAGCGATGTGGAGTTTACCGACGAGGCGTCGCTGCTCGAGACCCAGGGCGGCAAGGTGTTCGTGGTTCAGGGCAGCAGGCTGAACCTGAAGGTTACCGTGCGCGAAGACCTGGCGATGGTTGACGCATTGTTGCGGCTGCGAAATGCCGAGGAGTCCGGGGTGACATCGTGAATGATCGGTTGCGGTTTCCGAGGAGTGGCATTGGCTACGACGTACACCGGTTTCGCGAAGGGCGTCCTCTCGTGCTGGGCGGAGTGACGATCCCGTTCGAACGCGGGCTGGATGGGCATTCAGATGCGGACGTGTTGCTGCATGCCATAGCCGATGCGGTGCTGGGCGCGGCGGCGCTGGGCGATATTGGCAAGCACTTTCCGCCGGGCGATGCGCGATGGAAGGACGCCGACAGCCGTGAATTGCTGCGCCAGTCGGTGCGGATGGTTCGAGACGCGGGGTGGGTGTTGGTCAATGTGGATGCGTCGGTGATTGCCGAAGCGCCGAAAGTGAATCCCCACTCGGCGGCGATGCGGCTCGAAATCCGCGAGGCGACCGGGTTGCCAATCGACGCAATCAACATCAAGGCGACGACGAACGAAGGGATGGGATTCGTGGGCCGCGAAGAAGGCATGGCGGCGTTGGCGGTCGCCATGATCGTGCCGGGGGAGATGGTCGAGACGTGAGAGTTCTGCTGCAGCGTGTCACCGAGGCCAGGGTCGAGGTCGAGGGGGAAGTGACCGGATCGACGGGGCCGGGGCTGCTGCTGCTGGTAGGAGTTTCCGAAACGGACACCGGCGCGGAACTCGAGCAGATGGCCGGAAAAGTGGCCAACCTGCGGATATTCGAGGATGCCGATGGCCGGATGAACCGGTCGGCGTTCGACCGGGTGGCGGATGGCGATCTGACGGGTATGCTGGTGGTATCCCAGTTCACGCTGTACGGGGATGTACGAAAGGGCCGAAGACCAAGTTTCACCCGGGCGGCTGGACCAGAAGTCGCGGCGCCGATGATCGACCGGTTTGTGGAGTTGCTCAGGGGGATGGGCTTTCCGGTGGGGTCGGGCCGGTTTGGGGCACATATGATGGTCTCGCTGATCAACGATGGGCCGGTGACGATCTGGATCGACAGCGAGGATTTGCGGAAATCACGATGAGGGCGTCATGAGCGATCGCGATGACAGGCAAGTGAAGCGAGCGGACGAGCGGCAACCCGTGATTCCCGATGGGGGGCTGAGTTCGTCGATGCCGGCATGGTTGACCGAACGTCCGCGTTGGGCCGCGGCGCCCACGAAGGAGACGCCGCCGCCGGTCAAGCCACTCCCGCCGCCGGATACCTCCCGGATCGAGTTGACATCGATCCTTGATGTGACCGACCTTCCAGGTTGGTTGCAGGATGTCGCGCGGCGCGTCGAGCAGCACGACATCGACGATTTGGGGGCGCGGGTTGGTGACCCCGGGCCGGAGGCCGCCGCGGAACGACTCGACGAGGTCCTGGCGGATGCCGGAGCACACGAGCGGGCAACGGAGCCTCAACCTGAGTCGCCGGTGTCGAATGCCAGCGCGGAGGCGGGGCCACCGGATGACGGGTTGGATGCCGGCTCACCGTTGGCCGGTGATGGTGAAGTTTCGGTGACAGCGGTTGATGTCGAAGGGCACGTGGCGATTGACGATGTTGGCATTGAGCGGCCAGCGTTGGACGGGGAGGAGAGCGTCCCGGCGGCTCCCGATGGCGAGGCCGGCTCAACCCCTGGCGGTATCGGCGGGCAGCGCCCGGGGTTCAAGGGACAACCGGTTGACTGGGCGGCGGTGCGGCAAGAGGCCGTGACCGGCGAACGGGAACCGTTGGCCGCGAGCAACCCGTTGCTCGCGATGAATCCGCCGGTCCGTGTCGATCCGGCGGATACATCGCGAGACCGTTCGGTCCAGCCTCAGGGTGGTGACGCGCGGCCGTGGTGGATGTCCGACATCGCCATTGGCGTGCTGCTCGTGGCGTTCATCCTGACAATGATCTACGTGGTCCTGGCGGTTTCCGGCGTCCTGTAGGCTGGTGCGTTTTCGAGGGCGGACTGGAGCTGGCTGGCGTCCGTTATTGGCGGCAGGCAGGAGTTTTGCTGGCAGAGGAAGGCGGCGGTCTCGCCCTGGTCTGGCGAACGGTGACCAGCGAGCGTGGGCCATTGCGACGCGTGTTCGTCGTCAACCGGCCAGGCGATGGTGACGAACGGCTCGTAAGCCTGGAGGACCGGTTCGAGCAGTGGAGCCGGCTCATCGCCAACGATTACTAGCTGCCGGGCGCCCGCGAGCGTGCGTTCGAGGACGGCGAGGAACCGGCCGAGAATCGACGGGTGCTCGGCCATCGGCGCGGCCAGGGCATCGAGCAGGGCCGGGACAGGTTCGCCGTACTTTGGTTCGCTGGTGAGATGCTCGAGGGTGAGCAGCACATCCAGTGCGACCGAGTTTCCGGACGGCGTGGCGCCATCCTGGAATTCCCGGGGCCGGACGATGAG
>CAZUPA010000166.1:3483-6757 GCA_964622205.1 uncultured Sphaerobacteraceae bacterium | reverse complement strand
GCTCGCTGAAACCGATAGCCCGGTGGCCACGCTTGATCCTCGTGTCGAGCCTCGCGTTTTTGTGCGCGACGGCTTCGTCATGAACATGTGGACGTGGTGCGAGCCCGCATGTCCGCCGGAAATCGCGCCAGCCGCGTACGCGCGGGCGCTCCAGCGCCTGCACGCCGGCATGCGAGAGATCGATCTGCCGGCTCCGCATTTCACCGATCGCATCGCGGAGGCGCAACGTCTGGTTGGCGACCGCGACCAGACGCCGGAGCTTGCCGGCCCCGATCGTGCGTTTCTTGACACCGCGTTGCGAAGCCTGAGGCGGGCGATAGAACGCCGGGGAACCGCCGAGCAACTGCTGCACGGCGAGCCACATCCAGGCAACCTGCTCCAGACAACGGACGGACCGCTGTTCATCGACTTCGAGACTGTGTGCCGTGGGCCGGTCGAGTTCGACGTCGCCCATGCGCCCGATGCGGTCGGCGAGCACTATCCGGGCGTCGATCGGGACCTGCTGCGTGAGTGCCGGACGTTGGTGCTGGCGATGGTGGCGTCGTGGCGCTGGGATAAGGACGACCGATTCCCGAACGGGCGCGAAATGGGGCTGGAGATGCTCAGCCAGTTGCGGGAAGCGCTGGATCGCCACGGATTGGATGCTCCTTCCTGACCGCGGTGCATAAGTCTTGTCAGGGAGCCGCACGTTGGCGGCCGCCGCGAGTTCGCCGGTGACGGCATCGACCGCGAGGGCTCCAGTCAGGCGCCGACATACGCCGCGAGGTGTTGGCCGGTGAGGGTGGAGCGGGCGGCGACGAGGTCCGAGGGCGTGCCTTCGAAGACGATGCGGCCGCCGTCGTGGCCGGCGCCGGGGCCGAGGTCGATGATCCAGTCGGCGTGGGCCATCACCGCCTGGTGATGCTCGATCACGATGACCGACTTGCCGGAATCCACCAGCCGGTCCAGCAGGGCGAGCAGTTGCTCCACGTCGGCCAGGTGCAGTCCGGTGGTCGGTTCGTCGAGGATGTAGACGCCGCCCTTGGCGCCCATGTGGGTGGCCAGCTTCAGGCGCTGGCGCTCGCCACCGGAGAGCGTGGTGAGTGGTTGTCCGAGGCTGAGGTAGCCGAGCCCGACATCGGCCATGCGCGACAGGATGGCGTGGGCGGCCGGAATCCGGGCCTCGCCAGCGCCGAAGAATTCCTCGGCTTCGGTGACCGGCATCGCGAGCACCTCGCTGATGTTCCTGCCGCCGAAGTGGTAGTCCAGCACCTCGGACTGGAAGCGCTTGCCGCCGCAGACCTCGCAGGTTGTGGCCACGCCAGCCATCATCCCGAGGTCGGTGTAGATCACGCCCGCGCCGTTGCAGTTGGGGCAGGCGCCGGCGGAGTTGGCGCTGAACAGGCCGGGTTTCACGCCGTTGGCCTTGGCGAAGGCCTTGCGGATTGGGTCGAGGAGACCGGTGTAGGTGGCTGGATTGCTGCGTCTCGAACCTCGGATCGCGGCCTGGTCGATGGAGACGACACCGTCGCGGCCGTCGACTGAGCCGTGGATCAACGAACTCTTGCCGGAGCCCGCGACGCCGGTGATGACCGTCAGCACCCCGAGCGGGATATCGACATCGACACTTTGCAGGTTGTGGGTATTGGCTCCACGCACCTCCAGCGCGCCTGAGGATGTTCGCACGCTCTCCTTGAGCGAGGCGCGGTCGTCCAGGTGGCGCCCGGTGAGGGTGCCGCTGGCGCGGAGAGCTTCGAGCGAGCCTTCGAACACCACCTCGCCACCAGCGGCGCCAGCGCCGGGACCCAGGTCGATGACGTGGTCGGCGATGGCGATGGCTTCCGGCTTGTGCTCCACCACGAGCACGGTGTTGCCCTTGTCCCGCAGTTGCAGCAGCAACTCGTTCATGCGCTGGATGTCGTGGGGATGGAGACCGATGGTGGGTTCGTCGAACACATAGGTCACATCGGTGAGCGATGAGCCCAGGTGGCGGATCATCCTGGTGCGCTGCGACTCGCCGCCGGAGAGCGTGCCGGATGGGCGGTCGAGGGAGATGTAGCCGAGGCCGATGTCCACGAACGAGTCCAGCGTTTCCCGCAGCTTGCTCAAGAGCGGCGCGACGGACGGTTCGTCGAGGTTACGCACCCATTCGGCGAGGTCGCTGATCTGCATGGCGCAGGCGTCGGCGATGCTGACGCCCCTGATCTTCGAGGACCTCGCCGCTTCGTTGAGGCGGGTGCCGTCGCATTCGGGGCAGGTGGTGAAGGTCACCACGCGTTCCACGAACGCCCGGACGTGCGGCTGCATGGCGTCGACATCCTTGGAGAGGTAGGACTTCTGGATCTGGGGAATGAGGCCCTGATAGGTGATGTTGATGCCGTCGACCTTGATCTTGGTCGGTTCCCGGTAGAGCAGGTCGTGGAGTTCCTTCTTCGAGAAATCCTTGATCGGCGTGTCGGCGTCGAAGTAGCCGCTGCTCCGGTAGATGCGGCCGTACCAGCCGTCCATGCTGTAGCCGGGTACCGTGAGCGCGCCGTCGTTGAGCGACTTGCTGTCGTCGTAGAGCTGGGTCAGGTCGAAATCGGTGACGTTGCCCATGCCCTCGCAGCGGGGGCACATGCCGCCGACGATGGTGAAGGTCGCCTTCTCGGTCTTGCTGTTGGCCTTGTCGACGGTGAGCGCCCCGACCCCGTGGGCGGAGGCGACGTTGAAGGAGTAGGCCTGGGGAGAGCCGATGTGGGGCTGGCCGAGGCGGCTGAAGACGATGCGGAGCATGGCGTTGGCGTCGGTGGCGGTGCCGACCGTGGAGCGGGAGTTCGCGCCCATCCGCTCCTGGTCCACGATGATGGCCGTGGTGAGTCCTTCGAGCACGTCGACCTCGGGCCGGGCGAGTGTGGGCATGAAGCCCTGGACGAAGGCGCTGTAGGTCTCGTTGATGAGGCGTTGCGACTCGGCGGCGATGGTGCCGAACACAAGCGAGCTCTTGCCCGAGCCGGAGACACCGGTGAAGACCGTCAGGCGGCGCTTCGGGATCTCGACGCTGATGTCCTTCAGGTTGTTCTCACGGGCGCCGTGTACGCGAATCAGGTCGTGACTGTCCGCCGCGTGTGTCACCGTCGCCCGTTCTTCCACCTTCGTCGCCATGCTCATCCTTCAGGTAACCGCCTTCTTTACGAGGTCGATGATTCGTGCTTCCGTCTCGGGAGTGATCTCCTTCAGGGCGAACGACGTCGGCCACATGGCCCCATCGTCGAGATTGGCTGCCTGGTCGAAGCCGAGGGTGGCGTACCTGGCG
>CAZUPA010000166.1:0-3383 GCA_964622205.1 uncultured Sphaerobacteraceae bacterium | reverse complement strand
TTCCTTCGCGCGCTCCTTCATCGCGGCCTTTTCCTCGGCGGTGAAACCCTCGGATGTCTTGGTGCTCATGGCGTCTCCTGATGTGGGAAAGTCGGGTTCTGTACGTACACTAGTGTATCGTGGGTCGATAGGGGGTCCGCAACCCTGGCGAGACGAATAGCGGCCTGGTCGAGCTGGCGATCACTCCGGCCAGCGGCCGTCTCGCATCAGATCGCGGCCGGTGGGTTCATTTTCCTCCCTCCAGGCCTGGATGCGGGGCGGGGCTCATTCGTCCTGGAGCAGGCCGACGATGTTGCCATCGGCATCGGTGACGGTGGCGACGTGGCGTCCACCGCCGACGGCGGTGGCCGGCTCGCGCACGGTGGCGCCGGCCGCGGTCAGCTCGGCGAGTTTCGCCTCGATGTCCGGCACCTCCCAGTAGGCGATGGGCTGGGTGACGCCCTGGTCGCCGGCCGGGAGCAGCCCGACATGGATGTGGCCAAGTTCGTAACCGGCGTAGTACGGCTCGTCGGTTTGCGGTTCGATGCCGAGCAGGGCGGTGTAGACCGATTTGGCGGCGGCGAGGTCGGAAACGGTGTGGAGGATGGTCTTGACGTCGGGTGCTGTTGACTGTGGCAAGGTATTCTCCCTGTCTTATAGTGGCCGTGACGAGCGCGAGCCGCCCGTCATTTCCCTGACGGATCGAAGAGATGGAATGTGACAGATGCCGGATTCCCATGCCAGCGTGGACAGGTTCGAGACGCATCGCCCGCGCCTGACCGCGGTGGCGACGCGGTTGCTCGGGTCGAGCACGGAGGCGGAGGATGCCGTGCAGGAGGCGTGGCTCCGGTTCGACCGCGCCGGTGAGGATGGCATCGAGAACCTGGGTGGATGGCTGACGACGGTGGTCAGCCGGATTTGCCTGGATCACCTGCGAACGCGCTCCTCGCGCAAGGAGGAGCCGGTCGACGATGGGCTCTCCGAACCCGGCGACACCGATCCGGGACCTGAAGACGTGGCGATCCTCACCGAATCCACCGCCGAGGCCCTGGCGGTGGTGCTGGACACGCTGACGCCGGTGGAGCGGGTGGCGTTCGTGCTGCACGATGTGTTCGATGTGCCGTTCGACGATATCGCGGCGATTGTCGACCGTTCGCCGGCGGCCACCCGGCAACTGGCGAGCAGGGCGCGCCGGAAGGCCCGGGCGGGTTCCCACTCCCGGAGCGGCGAGACGACCTCGCGGCGGGAGCTGGTGGCGGCGTTCTTCGCCGCGTCGCGAAGTGGGCGCCTCGACAATCTCATCCACCTCCTGGCGCCTGGCGTGGTGCTCCGGCCCGATGCCGTGGCGGCGGCGATGGGCGCGAAGACCGGGTGGCTGTCCGGCGATATCGAGGGCGCGGACGCCGTGGCCAGGCAGTTCTCCGGCCGGGCCGAAGCGGCTCGCGTGGCGCTGATCGATGGCCAGCCTGGCGGCGCCTGGGTGACGGGCGGCAAGCCTCGCGTGCTGTTCCTGTTCACGGTGGAGGATGACCGGATCGTCTCCATCAGCCTGGTGGCCGATCCGGAGGCGATCGCCGGGATGGAGATCGAGATTCTCGACGCGTAGGACGGCACGGCGAGCTGGACGTCCTGTGTGTCGAGGCCGTTCTCCAGATTCGTCCGGCCGGAGGGCCGTGGCTGCCCGCGTGTGCTGGCCGGGCGATGCTCTGGACGGTGGGCGAGGGTACGCGGACAATGGCGCGAACCGAGACAGCACGCCAGTACCAAGGGGATCCGCGATGAAGGCCGCCACCGAATACCGCTACAACCGGCTCACCTGGGCCGAGATGAACGACGCGATCGCCGCCAACCAGGTGGTGATATTGCCAACCGGCTCCACCGAGCAGCATGGGCGGCACCTGCCGCTGGATGTCGACCTGTTCCTGGCGGAATCGGTCTCGCTGGAGGTGGGGAAGCGGGCCGCCGACCGGGTGCTGGTGCTTCCGACGATTCCCTACGGGTTGAACAGGCACCATATCGACTTTCCGGGGACGATTCACATCGAGTCGCAGGCGTACATCGAGTTTTGCCTGAACGTGACCAAGAGCGTGGCCTACCACGGGTTCAAGAAGATTCTCATCGTGAACGGGCACGGTTCGAACACGCCCCAGAACGACATCATCGCCCGCCGGACGGTGCTGGAGACAAACGCGCTGTGCGTGGCGGTGAACTACATCCAGCTCGCGCTGGAGGCGTTCGAGACGGTGCGGGACACGCCGGTGATCGCCCACGCCGACGAGTTCGAGACCTCGCTGTACCTTCATCTCGACGAGAGCCGGGTGAACATGGAGTACGCCGGGGCCGGTGACGATGTGATGGGCACGTACTTCAGTTCGGACAGCACCGGCGTGGCGCGGTTCAACGACTACTGGGGCCGGTGGACCGAACTGGGCGTGCATGGCGACGCGACGACGGCGACGGCCGCCAAGGGCGAGGTGATCTTCGAGGCGGCGGTGGGGCATTTGGTGAAGATGGTGGACGAACTGCGGGAGTGGCCGATCGCCGCGCGGTCGGACATGCACGCGTCGCCGCCGGACACGAGCATCCGGTGGTAGGCGGGGTGGCTTCCTCCGGGCCGGGGGACGCGGAGGCGCTGGCGCACCGGGCGTCGGCGGTCGATGGCTCTGGCCCGGTGATCGTGATCGAGGCTCTGAGTGGGTTTTCGTGGCGTGGCGATGGCGGCCGGTTCGATTGAGCCGGGCGTGGGTGCTGTCTGGAGGGCGCGGGTTGTCCCGGCATTGGCGCCTTGGAGACGGTGTGTTTTTTCGCCAACAATAATTCATTAATACATTTAATCGACTTCGAGGGGCGATTCTGCCCGGAACGACGGGCTTTTTGGGATAGTCCATTAATGCAGGCCCTGGAATTAATGTTGGCGCATGAATCATGTTGTCGTGTGGGGTGGGGCATGGTGGGAGGGCCTTTCCGGGGTGAGCGGTTGAGGTTGGGCGGATGGCAGGCAACAGCGGGGCCTCGGGGACGCCTCCCACGCTTCGCTCTGGACAGGCCACGCCACGCGTGCGGCAGCCAGATGCGTGTGGCAACCATTCTGTGTGTGGCTGCCGGGGGCTTCCGTACTGGTGCATGGTGAGATGCGCAATGGATGGTTGGTCGCAGGAGTCTTTCCCAGTGAACGCATCGAAACGGGGAAAGCCCGCCATTTGGCGCGAGATTGGGTGGTGGGGGTGGGAAGGATGCGGTCGTCGTCCCGGGAGAACATTCCACGCTCTGAACTGGCTACGGTTCTCCCCTACCGAGAATGTGGTGTGATCGGGCGTGGGGGAGACGCGGAGGGAAGCCCACACGCCGACCAAAATCCATGGGATGTGGTTGTCAGATGTCGGCTGGGGCTTCCGTACTGGTGC
>CAZUPA010000165.1:4614-6785 GCA_964622205.1 uncultured Sphaerobacteraceae bacterium | reverse complement strand
GAGAATGCCCAGCTCTACCAGGACGCCATGCACAGCGTCCAGACCCAATCCGCGCTGGTCCAGGAAATGCACCACCGCGTTCGCAACAACCTGCAAACCGTCGCCGCGCTCCTGTCCCTCCAGCTTCGCACCGCCGCGGACGCTCCCTGGGCCACCGAAATCCGCGAGGCGATCAGCCGGATCCAGTCGATCGCTGGCGTTCATGACCTGCTGTCCGACGAACAGCGGCTTGGCGGCACTACCGTCGATGTCATTGCCCGGCTGGTTGCCGAGGATGCCCACAGTACGTTGATTCCGCATGGCCTCCGCGTGAACTTCCAGATCGAACCCTCGACCCTCCGCATCCCCACTCGCCAGGCCACCATTATTTCGCTGCTCATCAACGAACTCGCCGCCAACGCCATCAGCCACGGATTCGAACATCGCGAAAGCGGCGACATCCGAATCCGTGGCTGGGAAGAGAATGGCTTTGCTCACATCGAGGTCTACAACGACGGCCGGGGCGTACCCGCTGGCTTCGATCCCGCCCAGAGCAGCGGCCTTGGCATGCGCATCACGCAGCGACTGGTCACATCGGACCTGAACGGCGCGTTCACCATTTCGTCCGACGACGAGGGCACCACCGCCCTGATCCGCTTCCCGATCGTCGAAGCGGACGACCTGGACACTTGAATACATACGTCCAGGATGACTGACTCCGCCATCCCCTGACTATGCCTGGGTCCCGACCTTCGGTCCGCCGTACGCCTCGTCGAGCACCTCGACAATATGTCGCACCGGCATGTCGACGTCGTTCCGTCTCAGTGACGTTCTCAACTGCATGTGGCACCCTGGATTGGCCGTCACCACGCAGTCGGCGCAAGTCGCCTTGATGTGCCCGGCCTTGCGGTCGCCCAGGTCATCGGCCATCTCCTTGCGGGTAATGTTGTAGATTCCCGCGCTCCCACAGCAGAGCGACGATTCCTTCATCTCCACGAGTTCCAGGCCCGGAACCTGGGCCAGCAGCTTCCGCGGCTGCGCCGTAATCCGCTGGGCGTGCGCCAGGTGGCACGGCTCCTGGTAGGTAAAGGTTCCACGCACCTCGTGTGTCGGCGGCGCAAGCTCCCGGGTCGCCAGGTACTCGGACACATCCATCACCCGCTCGGAGAAAGCCTTCGCGCGATCGGCATATCGCTCGTCATCCTTCAACAGGAAGCCATATTCCTTCAATGCCGCGCCGCAGCCGGCCGCCGTCACGATGATCGGGCTCGAACCGTCGCCGTCGAACGCCTCGATGTTGGTTCGCGCGAGCGTCCTGGCCTCGTCCATCATTCCCGAGTGGACGTGCAACGCCCCGCAGCATTGCTGCCCGGCCGGAACGCCCATCGCGACGTGGTTGTGCTCCATCACCCTGCCCGTGGCGCGGTTCACGTTCGAAAACACGGTGCTCATGATGCAGCCGTTGAAAAGATCCACGGAATCCTCGGCTGTCTCTGGCGTCCACGACTCCTTGCCCGCCACCAACGGCGCCTCGGAAATCGGAGGCAACATCGCCTCCAGGGTTTCAAGCCGCATCACCCGCAACACGCCCGTCTTGCGCAAGGCCTTGCTCAGGCCAGTGGCCTGGTAGATCCGCAGGCCGTTGACCATCGCCCGCATTCGCCCAACGCGCGAGAAGGGGAAGTCCAGCCCAACCTTCCGCACCGCCCGCTGCCACGCTGGCCGCGGCCGATGCATCTCCAGTTGCGCCCGCGACGCCTCGACCAGCGGTCCGTAATGGACCCCCGATGGGCACACGGCTTCGCACGCCCGGCAATTGAGGCACTGGTACATCTGCTCATCGAACTCTTCGTCCAGCAGGTCCAACCGGCCATCGGCCACCGACTTCATGAGCCACAACCGGCCACGCGGCGAAGACGCTTCCTCGCCGGTCATCCTGTACGTCGGACACGTCGGCAGGCACATCCCGCAATGCACGCAGGCGCGCAACAGGTCATCGTCCGGCGTGTCCTGTCCCGAAAATCCATGCTGGACCATGTCAATGAGCGAAACAGCCATCAATTACCCCTGCTCCATCGTATTCCCGTCGCATCCAGCATCGCTCCGTGACCCAGGATTGGCTAAACAACCAACCTGCCAGGATTCAGCACGCCGTTTGGATCGAATTGCGCCTTGACCGCCCGCATCACGGC
>CAZUPA010000165.1:0-4514 GCA_964622205.1 uncultured Sphaerobacteraceae bacterium | reverse complement strand
CCTCGCCATCGAGCATGACCAGTTCCCCGCGGCGGTCCAGGGATTCGCGAGCCGCCGACAGCGTCGATGTCACCGCGCCCGGCCGTCCCGTCGCCCGGACCGCGACCCTCGCCTGCCCGTCTTCAATTTCCACCGACACCGCCTCAACAGACGAATCGCCAGCAATGAGTGTCCTTGCCAGTTCGATCGCCTCCGGCCACGCATGCCCGGATGACACCAGCGTTCCATCGGCGCGAGGCTTGGGCACGACCTTGAGGTTGACCGATGTGACGATCGCCAGCGCCCCCCACGATCCATGCAGGAATCGCGGAATCTCGAACCCGCTCACGTTCTTTACCACCATGCCGCCGGCTTTCGCCACCAGCCCATCGCCTCGAACGAATTCGCATCCGATGAGCAAGTCCTTCAACGTCCCGGAGCGTAGTCTCCGGGCGCCAGCGAACCCGGTCGCCACGACGCCGCCCACCGTTGTGGTTTCCGGAGACGGGATATCCAGCGGCAGTTCCTGGCCCTGTTCGCCCAACACACGTTGAATCTCGGCCCAGGTCGTTCCCGAGCGAACGGAGACCGTCAGGTCCGCTGGCTCATAGGCCAGCACTCCCGACATCGCGCCGAGGTCCAGGCCATAGGTGGCGGTCACGTTCGCCGAACCCGTCGCCAGGCTTCGTTTTCCACCGAACGGCACAACCGTCGTCCCCTCCGAGCCGGCCGATCGCAGGATGCCGGCGACTTCGGCTGAGGTTGAAGCGCGCTCGATCTTGCCGACCCGCAATCCACTTGCCAGGTCGATTGGTGATTCCATATCCATCAAACCGCCACGATCCCGTGCTGCTGTTCCATCGCCTTCATGTGCAGTTCCTTCACTTCGCCGCACATGTAGCCGGTCGGTATCACCTTGTTCGGGTTGAATCGCTGCTCGGGATCGAACGACTGCTTCAATCCGGCCATCGCCCGCAGGTCGTCCTCGCTGAAGACGAGGGTCATGTATCCGCGCTTCTCGGTGCCGATCCCATGCTCGCCGCTCAACGTACCGCCAAACTTCACACATTCGTGAATGAGGTCGTGACTCGCCTCCAGAACTCGCTGCACATCACCCGTGTTCCGCCGGTCGAAGAGCATCAGCGGGTGCAGGTTCCCGTCTCCGGCGTGGAACACGTTGGCGATCTGCAGCTTGTGGTGCCGGGCAATGGCCTCCACCGCTTCAAGCGTCTCCGGCAGCCGTGAGCGGGGCACGACCGTGTCATGCAGGTAGTAATTCGGCGCCAACCTGCCCATCGCCGCCAGGGCCATCTTCCGGCCCTTCCACAGCAGGTCGCGCTCCGCCGACGTGTTCGCGTGGCGCACCTCGGTGGCGCCGGCTTCCCCGCACAACCGGGCGATCTCTTCGACCGACTCCGCGACCTCCGCCGCGTTTCCGTCCGATTCGATCAACAGCACCGCCCCCGCATCCATCGGATACCCGGCGTGATAGGCCGGCTCCACCGCCTGGATCGTCAGGTTGTCCATCATTTCGAGCGAGGCCGGCAGGTTCCCCGCGGCGATGATGTTCGTCACGGCGTGGGACGCGTCATCCAGCGACCCGAACGCCGCCAGTTGCACCGAAATCGCCGGTGGTGTTGGCGTCAACTTCACCAGCGCCTTCGTCACGATGCCGAACATGCCCTCGGATCCAACGATCGCCGCCGTCAGGTCAAGGCCGCCATACCCGTCTCCAGCGGATCGCGTCCAGATCACCTCGCCATCCGGGAGCACCACCTCAAGATTGAGGATATGGTTCGTGGTCACCCCGTACTTGAGACAGTGTGGTCCACCGGAGTTCTCGGCGATGTTGCCGCCAATGGTGCAGGCCTTCTGGCTCGATGGATCTGGCGCGAAGAACAGCCCATCGCCCTTCACATACTCGGAAAGCTCGAGATTGATCACGCCCGGCTGCACTAGCGCCGTCCGGTCCAGCTTGTTGACTTCGAGAATCTGGTCCATGCGCGTCAGCGCGATGATGATTCCGCCACTCTGGGCGACGGCTCCACCGGAAAGTCCGGTCCCCGCGCCGCGAGCCACGACCGGCAGGTTGGCTCGCCGCGCCAACCGCACGATCGCCGCCACCTGCTCGGTGGTCCTGGGCAGCACCACCGCCGTCGGCGCGGCGGTATCCACGGCTCCGTCTACTGAACCGTCGTACTCGTAGACGAGCAGGTCCACCGGCCGGTGCCGCACGCCATTGTGGCCGGCGATTCGTTCCAGTTCATCGAGAAGTTCGCGTCTGTCCATGGGGTGTCCATCCTCGAAACGTTGTACTTTTCTCGCCTGGATTGTCCCATGCCGGGGCCAGCGGGTACACCCGCCGCGGGCCGTGAATCGACTCCGTGCCGTGATGTCGTTCATCTTAGGGAGATGATTCCACCGGCATGAGTCCCACTGGATGCAGCACAATTGCGGCAACATGCCGCTTCAGCGTTCGGAGTTCCTCAGTACCGTGTCAGACCAATCCCCGCCGCCTCCCGTCTCCATGGAGTCTCCCTCCATCGGACCACGAGAGCTTCCGCTCCTTTGCATCGGCGCCGCTTACGCGCTCATGATGTTCGACCTCGGAGACGTTGCCGTCATCGCCGGGTGGCTGGCCGTCGCGACGTGGCTGTACGCTGTCGTCCGCGGTCCCCGGCCCTCGGGCGCCTACACGGCGGTGCTTGGTGGCGCGCTCTTCTTCATGACCATGTGGTGGCCGGATAACGGTTGGGCGCCCATCGCCATCCCACTCCTCTGGGTCGGCATCGCCCTCATCGTCCTCGGTCTCGGACAGCGGCTCCTGGCAAGGCGAGCGGCAGCCGCCTGACCGGTGCTCACGGATGGGCGCTACAAGCCAGCCGCTTCCAGGAAACGCAGCCAGACCTCGCTCATCGTCGGGTACGACGGCACCGCGTGCCACAGGCGATCGAGCGAGACCTCGCCCACGATCGCGATCGTCGCGGCGTGCAGCAATTCCGACACGTCCTGTCCCGCGAACGTGACGCCCACGAGCACGTTCCGGTCCTCATCGATCACGAATTGCGACCAGCCTTCGAATCCATCCGCCAGGAGCGACGAACCACCGACCGAGATCGGCAGATCCACGGTCCGAGCATTGATGCCCCGCTCCTTCGCGGCAACCGGAAGCAATCCTACCTGCGCTATCTCGGGATCGGTGAAAACGACTTGCGGGACCGCCGCGTGATTGGCCGTCATCGCATGGGGTGACCACGGCTTCACGGAGTCGCCAAGTTCGCCTTTCGCCCGGGCGGCGATCGCGTCTCCCGCCGCTCGCGCCTCGTACTTCCCCTGATGCGTCAGCAACACCTTGCCCGCGGCATCGCCAACCGCGTAGAGCCATCCTCCATCGACGCCACCGATCCGGCCGTCGTCGCCATTCTCCAGCGAGGTTGGGTCGAGGCCCAGCTCCTCCAGGCCAATGCCCTTCGTCGCCGGCTTCCGGCCAGTCACCACGAGTAGTTCATCGGCCACCAGTTCCTCGCCGCCGGGCAGGACCACCCGTTTCGTGGTTCCTTCGCCAGACTCGATTCGTTCGGGCGAAGTCCCCGTTCGTACATCGATCCCGTCCGCCTCCAGGCCAGCCAGCACCAGATCGGTCGCTTCCCTGGGGAGGTTGGACAGCACGCCTGAACGGGCCAGGATCGTCGTCCTCGATCCAAGCCGGGCGAATGCCTGCGCCAGCTCAACCGCCGCGACACCGCCCCCGATCACCACCAGTCGATCCGGCACATGCTTGGCCGAGGTCGCCTCGCGCGTTCCCCAGTATTCGACCTTGTCCAGTCCTTCGATCCTGGGCACGTTCGGAATGGAGCCGGTCGCGAGCACCACCGCCTGGCTGGCCTCGATCTCGATCACGCCTCCGTCCGTCGACTCCACTTGAACTCGCCTCACGCCGGTGATCTTCGCAAACCCGCGGACCAGGTCGATCCCCGCGCCGTCGAGCCACTCGACCTGACCGGAGTCATCCCAATTGGACGTGAACGAATCTCGTCGCTCGAAGACCTTCTGGACATCGAGTTGACCCGTCACCGCCTCCGCCGCGCCGGAAACCCGCTTCGCGGCCTCCAGCACACCGCTCGACCGCAAGAGCGCCTTGGATGGCATACACGCCCAGTACGAGCATTCACCCCCCACCAGGTCCATCTCGACCAGGATGCAGCGCAACCCGCCCTGAACCACCCGATCGGCGGCGTTCTCGCCAATCGCGCCGCCGCCAATCACGACCACATCGGTTTTACGGAATTCTGTAGCCAAGGTCCCGTCTCCTGGTTCGATTCGCCCGACCCGTTCATGGCGGGAATGCCACGGCCAGGTTCAGACGCCTTCCTCCCAGTTTACAGAAGCCTCGAGCCACGACGCTCCAGGACGGCTTGATTTGACTTCAGGGAATGCGGTTGGAGGTAGCGCCCGGCATCGCAACCGCCTGAGCGCCAGAGGTCACGGCAACTGGCGACCATGGCTGTGGAGGGGCAGCCGTGGAGGGATGGCCC
>CAZUPA010000164.1:0-6887 GCA_964622205.1 uncultured Sphaerobacteraceae bacterium | reverse complement strand
GGCGCTTGCCAGCGGCCGCCAATTTGAAGCATGCTGCCCTTGAATCGTCGCCAATCTGGCGCGCGCTACTCGTGGGAGCAGCTACACGTCTCCTTCGGGGCGTGCGCGGTGATGCTGATCGGTCCGTGGCGGAAAAGGGGTGTGCGGTGTTGGAAATTCGCGAAACGGCCGTCTTTCGTGGGCCAAACATCTGGGCTCGAATGCCAGTTATCCACTACGTGGTGGATATCGGCGAGCTTGAAGAACGCCCTTCGAACAAGATCGAGGGCTTCTATGAAGCGCTCGTTGAGTTGATCCCTTCACTGTATGACCATGGCTGTTCGATCGGCAAACCGGGCGGATTCCTTAAGCGCTTGAGGGAGGGAACCTGGATGGGGCACGTGATGGAACACGTTGCCCTGGAAATCCAGAACCTGGCCGGAGCCGAGGTGGGCCGGGGAAAGACCCGGGCCACGGGTGAGAAGGGCGTGTACAACGTCACGTTCCAGTTCGACCAAGAAGACGTGGGGCTGGCGGCGGGGAAACTCGCGCTGCGGCTGCTGAATCACCTGGTGTACAAGACCGAACCGGGATTCGATTACGCGGCCGAACTCGAGGTTGTGATCAAGATAGCCGAACGGCTCGCCTACGGTCCCTCGACCGGCGCCATCGTGCAGGAAGCGGTGCGACGCGGTATTCCGGTGTTGCGTCTCGATCCAAAGCGGTCGCTGGTGCAACTGGGACACGGGAAGTACCAGCGGCGTATCTGGGCGACGGTGACGTCTGAAACCGCGAACATCGCGGTGGATGTGGCGAAGAACAAGGAACTGACCAACCGGCTCCTTCACGAGGTTGGAATTCCGGTGCCGCGAGGACAAACGGTTGGCAACCTCGAGGATGCGAAGCGGGCGGCGCGCCGGATCCGGTTCCCGGTCGTGTTGAAGCCGGGCGATGGCAATCATGGCCGGGGCGTGTGCATCAACCTGACCAGCGAGGACGAGGTCGAGGAGTTCTTCCCGGTCGCTTATCGCGAGAGCCGGTCTGGCCAGGTGATCGTGGAGAGTTTCATCACTGGCAAGGACTACCGGATTCTGGTGGTGGACAACCAGGTGGTGGCGGTGGCGGAGCGAGTGCCGGCCCACGTCTCCGGTGATGGCGTTCACTCGATTCGCGACCTGATCGAGATCACCAACTCCGATCCGCGCCGCGGGGTGGGGCATGAGAAGATCCTCACGAGAATCACCATTGATGAGCAGACCCACGAGATCCTGGAGCGGTCGGGGACGAGCCTGGACGACGTGCCGCCCGAGGGCGAATTCGTCCAGCTCAAGTTCACCGGGAACATGAGCACCGGCGGGACCTCGATCGACCGTACGGATGACATTCATCCGGACAACGTCGAGATCGCGCGGATGGCGGCGATGGTGGTGGGCCTCGATATCGCCGGGATCGACTTCATCGCCGAGGACATCTCGCAGTCGGTGCGCCAGACGGGCGGAGCGATAGTCGAGGTGAACGCGGGCCCGGGGTTCCGGATGCATACGCATCCGACCGAAGGGCATCCCCGGCATGTGGGTCGGGCCGTGGCCGACATGCTGTTCCCCCGCGGCTCGGCGTCGCGGGTGCCGATCATCGCGGTGACCGGGACGAACGGCAAGACGACCACCTCACGCATGATCTCGCACATCATGAAGACATCCGGCCGCCGGGTGGGGATGACGACGACCGACGGCATCTATATCGACGGTCAGCAGATCATGGCGGGCGATATGAGCGGGCCGACCAGCGCGCGAATGGTGCTGAAGAACCCCACGATCGACTACGCGGTGCTGGAAACGGCGCGTGGCGGCATCCTGCGATCGGGTCTTGGGTACGACCGCTGCAATATCGCGGTGGTGACGAACGTGAGTTCCGATCATCTCGGGTTGCGCGGAATCGACACGATGGCCGAACTCGCGCGGGTGAAGGCGGTTGTTCCGCAGAGCGTGCTGCGCGATGGCGCGTCAGTGCTCAACGCGGACAACGAGTGGACCGTGGACATGACGCGGACCGCCCGGGGCGAGATTATCTTCTTCAGCATGAACGAGGATAATCCAGTGCTTCGCGATCACCTGCGGGAGCGGGGCAGGGCGGTGGTGCTGCGGGACACGCGACAGGGCGAGATGATCACGATCCTGGAGCACAGGCGTGAGACCTCTCTGCTGCTGGCGACGCACGTGCCGGCGACGTTCGAGGGCAGGGCGCGGGTGAACATCGCGAATGCGATGGCCGCCGCCAGCGCGGCCCTGGCCGACGACGTTTCTCTCGACTACATCCGGCAGGCGCTGAGGACGTTCACAAGCAGCTTCTACCAGACGCCAGGCAGGTTCAACCTGCTGGATATGGGCGGCAAGCGGGTGGTGGTGGACTACTGCCACAACCTGGCTGGCCTGGAAGCGATGGCGGATTTCGTGCGGCGGATGGAGTCGGACAGGACCGTGGCCGTGATCAGCATGCCGGGAGACAGGTCGGACGACGACATGAAGGCGTTCGGGGACCTGGCGGGCAAGACGTTCAATCAGATCGTGATTCGGGAAGACGACAACACGCGGGGCCGGAAACCAGGCGAGATCGCCGATATCCTGTCGACCGCGGCGACCGGGGGCGGGCTGGATGCAGGGAACGTCTCGATCGTGCTGGATGAGATGGAGGCCGTTCAGAAGGCGCTGGATGTGTCGGACAAGACCGACCTGGTGGTGCTGATGGTGGATAAGCCGGTGAAGGTGTGGGAATTGCTGACCAATTCCGGCGCGGCGGCCGTGTAGGCGGATTTCGGCGGTATCATCTGCATGTGATTGGCGGCCCGCCCGGGATGGATGTCCGGGCGGGCCGTTTTGTTTTGGCGGTGGGCGCCCGAGCCCGGGCGTACGCTGTGTGGGTCATGCTGGGAGGTCACACAGGACCTTCCCTACATAAAGATGTCGTTTTTGGTGGTGGGGAAGCCCAGACGCCAGCGCGCATCGCATGGAATGTCACTCGCGGATGCCGGCTGGGGCTTCCGTACTGGTGCGGACCGGCGTATGAGATGCCGGTGATTACCTGTCCGGGCGATCGTGCGCGGATTTGGTCACTTGCCATCGTCCGGATGGATTGGTTCCAATTGGTGGAGGCGATCGCGTGGCTGGCCTGACCCCATCCGGACGCTGCCCGATGTCACGTCAGGCGTCGTGGATGTCTTCGGGGTCGGAGCGATACGTGAGGAGGGTTGGGACGAGGCGGGCCATGAAGAGGCAGCCGAGGATGGTGGCGACACCGCCGATGGCCACGGCGGCCTGGGGTCCCCAGATGCTGGCCATGGCGCCAGAGCGGACTTCACCCAGTTGCGGTCCTCCACGGGCGAAGGTTGAGTGTGCGGCGGCAATTCGGCCGCGGTATTCGGCCGGAGTGACGAGATTCCGGATGGTGTGGCGCATGGCCATGCTGACCGCATCGGCGGCGCCGCTTCCGGCGAGCAGCAACAGCGAGAGCCAAATGGTGGTGCTCAGGCCGAAGCCAGTGATGCAGAGTCCATAGGCGAGGATGGCCGCGATGATGCCGAGTCCGGGCCGCTGGGGGATGGGGGCAACGCTCATGATGAGGCTGCCCGCGACCGCGCCAACCGCGGGCGCGCTGAGGAGGAGGCCGAGACCATCTGGCCCCATCTCTAGAATGTCTTCGGCGAAGAAGGGCATGAGGGTGGTGCTGGCGGCGAAGAAGGTGGCCATGAAGTCGAGCATCATCACCGAAAGCAGGATTGGGGTGGTCCAGAGGAATCGGAGACCATCGATGACGGCGGAGATGCCGCTTTCGGCGGTGACGACGAGCGTTTCGCGCGCGGAGATGAGCAAGGCGGCGATGACTACCGCGATGAACGAGACGGCGCCGATGGCATAGGCGGCGGTGAGGCCGGAGGCTCCGATGATGATTCCTCCGAGGGCGGGACCGCCGATCTGGGCTGTTTGCATGGCGAGATTGAGGACAGTGGCGGCCCCAGCGAGTTCCTCGCGGGGGACGAGGGCGGGAATCAATGCCTGCCGGGCGGGGCCGGCGAACGCGTTGACGGCCGAGGCGACGAACGTCACGCCATAAATGAGCCACATCGAAATGAAGTCGTACATGGTCGCGCCGAGGAGGACGGCGGTGGTGATCATGAGCAGGATATGGGTGACGACGAGGATATTCCGGCGATCGCGGCGGTCGGCGATGAGCCCGCCGTAGAGTCCGAAGAAGAGGACGGGAACGAATCGAAACAGCCCGAGCAGGCCGAGTTTGAGCGGATCTCCAGTGAGTTCGAAAACCTGCCAGGTGATGGCGACATTCTGGATCTGGGCGCCGAGAATGGCGATGCTGTCGGCGATCCAGAGCATTCGGAAGTCGCGATGTCGAAGGGTGTGCAGTGACGATCGGCGATTGGAAGACACTTGTTCTCCCGGTTGGATGCGGGTGGTTGTGGGCCGGGACTAACGGGTGTCAGGCGGCTTCTTCCGGGAGATCGATCGGATTCGCCAGGCGTTCGGCACGGTCCAGTGCCTGGGAGAGCGTGCTCTCGTAGAGGGCATGCTGCCCTTCGCCGATCAGCCGCGCGCGGTTGAATTTCATCAGGACACGATCGTTTGCCTCGCACAGGATGACATGGACGCCGCGCTCGCGAAAGTCGTCGATGACTTCCTCGATGGCCTGGAGACCGGTGATGTCGATGAACGGGACGACGCCCAGCCGGATGATGACGACCCTGGGGTCGGTGTGGGTTTGGGCCAGGGCGCGTTCGAAGGATTCGACGGCGGCGAAGAAGAAGGGACCCTGGATGGCATAGACCGCCACGCCATCGGGGATGGCGCGAGGATCGTCGCCGTTGCCGTTGGCCATGAGATCGACGTGGTCGCCGCTGACGGGCTGAACATCGACCGAGGAGGCCATGCGGCGGAGGAACTGCAGCGTGGCGAGGAGGACGCCGACGTTCACCGCGATGACGAGATCGGCGGTGATGGTGAGGAGGAAGGTGGTGAGGAGGATGGCGACATCGGCGACCGGCGCGCGGCGAACCATGCGGACGAAGTGGCGGGCCTCGCTCATGTTCCAGGAGACGATGAAGAGGATGGAGGCAAGCACGGCGAGCGGAATGCTCGACGCGAGGGGAGCCAGCACGAGGATGATGGCGAGCAGGACGACGGAGTGGACGATGCCGGAAAGCGGGCTGGTTCCGCCGTTCCGGATGTTGGTGGCGGTGCGGGCAATCGCGCCAGTGGCGGCGATACCGCCGAACATGCCCACCGCGACATTGGCGAGTCCCTGACCCTTGAGCTCCTGATTGCTGTCGTGGCGGGTGCCGGCCATGCCATCGGCGACGACGGCCGAAAGGAGGGACTCGATGGCGCCGAGCATGGCGATGGTGAATGCGGGTCCGAGCAGGTCGATGACGAGGTTCAGGGAGGCTTCGGGCACGTCGAGACCTGGAAGGCCGGTGGGTATTCCGCCGAACTGGGAACCGATGGTGGCCACGCTGTCGAAGTCAAAGATGACCTGGATGAGCGTAACGACAACCATCGCGACCAGTGGGCTGGGAACGCGCTGCATGCGGGGGAGGCGAGGGGCAAAGATGACGATCAGCAGGCCGAGGACAGCGAGCGAGGTGGTGGGGATGTCGATATGGCGAAAGGATCGCAGGAGTTCCGGCAGTTTTTCGTGAAAGTATTCGCCTTCGGGTGCCTCGAAGCCGAAGAAGGCTGGCCATTGGCCGACCCAAATGACGACGCCGATTCCGGCTGTGAAGCCAAGGATGACCGGGGCTGGGATGAACCGGAGGATCGCGCCCATCCGGAAGACGCCCATGAGCACGAGGATGATGCCAGCCATGATGGTGGCGAGCTGGAGGCCGGCCATTCCATGGCTGTTGACAATTCCGGCCAGGATGACGATGAACGCGCCAGTGGGGCCCGCGATTTGGAGGCGGCTCCCGCCGAAGATGGAGACGACGAGGGCGGCGATGATGGCGGTGTAGATGCCCTGCTCGGGTTTCGCGCCGGTGGCAATGGCGAAGGCCATGGCGAGCGGCAGGGCGACGACGCCGACAATGGTTCCAGCAATGATGTTCTGGAGCCAGTGTTCGCGTTTGAACAGGCCCGCCAGATGTGCCTCACGTAGAGCGATCATGCGCCAATTTCCTGAAATGCCGGTCCTTACCGTCGTCGTTGGCGGATGGATCGCTGAATGCCCCGTGAAGGGCAACCCTGGGTTCGATGTTGGGTTGGGCTTCCAAACCTGGTGTTCCGTTCCCCCGAGTGGATCATACTTGAGACGGTGCGGATTGCAACAGTTATGAGATGACCGGTAAGGATGGAGCGACGAGATGACGAGTGGGAACGACGTGCTGGACTTGAGTGGGGGAGTGTTGAGTCGCGAGCAATTGCGGGCTTTGACGGACGGTCCCAGCAAGCCGCTCCTGGAGGGGTACCTGGACCTGGAAACGCAGTTGCAGCCGAATGGCTTCGACATGACGTTGCGTGAGGTCAGCCGGTACGTGACCTGGGGGCAGATTGGGAGCGACAACGCCGACCGGGTGCTGCCAGAGCTGGCGCCGCTCGCATTCGACGCGGATGGCTGGCTGATGCTGGAGTCCGGGATCTACCACATCCTGTACAACGAGATCGTTTCGCTACCAGAGTCGCTGATGGCGCTGGGACGGCCCAGGTCGAGCCTTGGGCGGAGCGGGGTCACGATTCACACGTCGGTGTGGGACGCGGGATATTCCGGCCGCTCGACATCGCTGCTGTCGGTGTTGAATCCGGAGGGGTTCCGGGTGCGGCGGGACGCGCGGGTGATGCAACTGGTGTTCGTGAGCCTGGCGGAGGCGACCCAGACGGGCTATCAGGGGCGATACCAGGGCGAGAACA
>CAZUPA010000163.1:1179-6889 GCA_964622205.1 uncultured Sphaerobacteraceae bacterium | reverse complement strand
ACGACGCGGGCGGCGGATTCGCTGGAGACGCCGGTTTTCTCAAGCTCGGCCTTCACGCCGTCGGAGCCGATCTTCGAGAGCTTGTCGATGGCGCGGAAGACGACCGGCGAGAGATCGGCGGAGACGCCGGCGAACCGGGCAAGGGCCTCGAGTAGCTTCCGGTGGTTGACCTGGACCACGGCGTTGCCGAGGTTGACGCGGGCAAGCGCCTCCGTGAGCACGGCGATCCCTTCGGCGTCGGCGAGCATGGATGGCGAGCCGACGATATCGGCGTCGCACTGCCAGAACTCGCGAAAGCGGCCTCGCTGGGGCTTTTCGGCGCGCCAGACCGGTGCGATGTGGTAGCGCTTGAACGGCAGGATGGATTCCTGCTGGTGCATGGCGATGTACCGGGCGAGCGGCACGGTGAGGTCGTAGCGGAGGCCGACTTCCCGGTTGCCCTGGTCGAGGAAGTGGTACATCAGCTTTTCGTTCTCGCCAGCCTTGCCGGTCAGGATCTCCATGTATTCCAGCGCCGGAGTGTCGAGCGGCTCGAACCCGTGCGCCTGGAAGACATCGCGGAATGTTTGGATGACCTGGAGACGCAGTCGCATCTGGTCGGGGGTGTAGTCCCGGAACCCCTTGAGGATTTGTGGTTTACGAGCACTCACGCTGTTGGCTTCTCCATCGTGCGGTCAGGATGTTGACGGCGAGCGGATTACTTGCGGATTTCGTGGACGACGTGGCCGAGTTCGGGGCCAATGAGCTTCTCCATGGCGAGCTTGACGGCGTTCGAGGAGCCAGGCGTGCTGAAGATGGCGGTGCCGCTGGCGACCCCGGCGATGGCGCGAGAGAGCATGGCGGCCGCGCCGATTTCCTGGAACGAGAGCATCCGGAAGATTTCGCCGAATCCGTCGAGCCGCTTTTCGAGGAGGCCGGAGATGGTGTCGAAGGTGTTGTCGCGGCCGGCGATGCCAGTGCCGCCATTGGTGACGATGGCTTCCACCTGCTCGTCCTCGATCCATGCGGTGAGCGTTTCGCGGATGCGCGCGGGATCGTCGGGAACGATTTCATAGGCGACGACGTCGTGGCCGCGCCAGAGGAGGTTCTGGCGGATGAGTTCGCCGCTGCGGTCATCGTCCTTCGTGCGGGTATCGCTGATGGTGAGGACAGCCGTGTTGACGGTGCGGGGCGCCTCCTGGCGATGGGCTTCGGTTGAGGGCGATCCGAATTCGGATGACTCAAGTTCGGAGAACGGGTGCATGCAAACCTCCGCGGGGAAAGAGTCGCCACGCAGGCGACTCCATGTTGACCTGGAACTATCTTCTCACGTCCGGAGTGTTTGGATCAGTGACCGCGGCAAGTGAGCGGGCACGCTCACGAGCGAGGCAGAGGGTTGTGGAGTCGAGCGTTGGTTGTGAAGAGGCGGCGCCAGTGAGCCAGGCGTAGACGATGGCGCCGATGGCGGTGGCGACATAACAGGCCCAGGCCGCGATCGCGAGCGCGGTGGCGAATGCGCCGGTGACGGACTGCGCGAGGAAGACGAGGGCAGTTCCGAGCAGAGCGAGCGCAATGGAAAAGAGCAGGATTGGTTTACGGAAGGATGCACGTGGAACGGGAGCGCCGGCGTTGTCCAGGAACCACTGGAGGCGAGCGGCCGCCAGGCCGTGATCCGGACCGTGGAGCGCGCGTTCCCAGGACGAGACGGCGAGTGGCCAGTCGCCCTGGCTGGCGGCGGCGTCGCCCTGGGCGATGGGGCCTGGCGGCGCGGGTTCGGCGAATGGGGAATCCGGGGCGGACTTCTTCATTGGCCGAGTGTATCAGCCGGCCACGATGGCGTTCTCGAAGTGGGCGATGGAAGGCGCGTCATCCGGATACCACGTGATGGCGAGAATATCGCAGCGCCAGAACAGGTCCCCGGTATCGGGGTGGGTCTGCATGTACCACTCGCCAGCGTTGAGGATGCGGCGGGACTGGGCGCGGGAGACGGATTCGCTGGCGCGGCCCGCGCTGGACCCGTGACGGGCCTTCACTTCCACGAACACGATGACATCGCCGTCGCGCATGACGAGGTCGAGTTCGCCGGCCCGGCAGCGCCAGTTGCGGGCGAGGAACCGGTAGCCGCGGGCCTCCAGCCATCCGCGAGCGACGTCCTCGCCATTCTGCCCAACCGCGTGCGTGGAGGGGGGCCGGGCCATATCAGCGCACAGACCGGCGGACGGGCGCGAAGGAGTGGCGATGCTGGGGACAGGGGCCGTGATCGGCGAGAGCGGCGATATGGGCGGCCACGCCGTAGCCCTTGTGGCGGTCGAAGCCGTAGTCGGGCCAGGCCGCGGAGAGGTCCACCATGATGGCATCCCGGTGGACCTTGGCGATGATGGAGGCGGCGGCGATGGAGAGGCTTTGGGCATCGCCATCGACGACGCCGATCTGGGGCGTGTCGAGGTCAATGGTCATGGCGTCGATGAGCAGTATGTCGGCGGGTTCGGCGAGGGCGAACACCGCGCGTTCCATGGCGCCGCGGTTGGCGGGACCGACGCCCATGGCGTCGATCTCCTCGCAGGTGACCTCGGCGATGCTGATTTGGGCGCCGCTGGCGAGGATGCCTTCGGCGATGGCGACGCGCTTCTTGTGGGAGAGGACCTTCGAATCGCGGATGGTGGTCCAAAGCGGATGGAGGTCGGCGGCCTGGATTTGGTCAATGGGCAGGATGACGGCGGCGGCCACGAGGGGGCCGGCGAGCGCGCCTCGTCCGACTTCGTCGACGCCAGCTATTGCGTGGAAGCCGCCCTCCCAGAGCTGTCGTTCCCATTGCAGGTAGTCGGGTGGAGAGACGATGGCCATGGCGATGCGGCGTTCCTGAACGAGACGACAAATGACCGGAGGCGAAAACCTCCGGTCATGGTACCAGTATCCGTGGCGGGCGGGGCTTTACGGCCGCTTGGTGCTGTTGCTGAGGTCGCGTCGTCGCTCGGCGATGCGGGCGGCGCGTCCGGTGCGGCCACGCAGATAGTAGAGCTTGGCGCGGCGGACGCGGCCGAAGCGTGTAACTTCGATCTTGTCGATGCGCGGGGAGTGGACGAGGAAGGTGCGCTCCACTCCAATGCCGTGGGCGGCGATCCGGCGAACGGTGAAGTTTTCGTTGATTCCACCGCCGCGGCGGCGAATGACGACGCCCTCGAACACCTGGACCCGCTCGCGGGTGCCTTCCACGACCTTGGCATGGACGCGGACGGTATCGCCGGATCCGAACTGCGGGATTTCCTTGAACTGCTCAGCTTCGATCGAACGAATCGCTTCGGCAACCATGATGCCAGATCCTTCTCTTACTTGGCCTGGCCCATGTGCCAGCCGATGTTAGTTGGTTCCAATTGGACAGGTACTGGCGCACAACCATCTTCCCGAGGTCGCGCGGGCAACGCATTCTACCACTCAGCGTGACTACGATGCCAATCCCTTGACCTCATTCTCGGAGGGCAGGACATCGAGTACTTCGGCGGCGACTTCATAGCGGCCGAACGACGGCATGAGGTAGACGCCTTCGGAATGGGGGACCAGGTCTTCGAGCAACTCCTGAGCCATGCGGACGCCCTCCGCGCGGCCATGTGCCCCAGCCTGACGCATCCGGTCGCGAGCGCGGTCGGTGAGGGTGATGCCGGGAACCTCGTTGTGGAGGAATTCGGCGTGCTTCGAACTCTGGAGCGGGAGGATGCCGACCATGACGGGAACCGGCAGCTTCGTTTCGCCAAAGACCTTGAGGAACCGGGTCCAGACTTCGACATCGAAGATGGGCTGGGTCATGACGAAGTGCGCGCCGTTTTCCAGCTTGCGATGGAGGCGGCGGGCCTCGTCCTCGAGATCGGGTTTGGTTGGATCGACCGCGCAGGCGATGGTGAATCGAGCCGGGCGGCCGATGGATGCGCCGAGCACATCCTCGCCGCCGTTCATCTGGCTGACGATCTTGACCAGGCCGATGGAGTCGACGTCGAAGACGGCGGTGGAATTAACGAGTTCGCCGAGGCTGGGCGGATCGCCGGTGAGGGCGAGGATATTGCGGACGCCAGCGGCGTGGGCTCCGAGGAGTTCGGATTGGAGGCCCATGAGCGAGCGGTCGCGCGTTGTGAAGTGGATGATGGTTTCGACCCCAACCTCGTGTTGGATGAGGTAGCAGAGGGTCATGGCGCTCATGCGGACCCGGGCCATGGGGGAATCGGCGACGTTGATGGCGTCTACCCCGGCGGCCTTGAGCAGGCGGGCGCCATCGAGCGCCTTCTGGGGATTGAGTCCCTTGGGCGGGTCGATTTCGACGCATCGGAGGAACTTCTTGCCGAGCAGGGAATGAAGTCCCGTGGTGCGGTCGGCTTCCATGACGATGGAGCGAGTTGGGATCTCGATAGAGGGAGAAGGTGAACCCGGTTCCGCGACTGGGGCGCTGGCCGCGGGTTCGGCGTTGTTGATCTCGTCGACCACCGCGCGCATGGCGGCGATGTGAGCGGGCGTGGTTCCGCAGCAACCCCCGATGAAGCGGGCGCCGGCATCGGCCGCGCGGCGGGCGAAGTCGGCGAAGTACTCGGGCGAGGAACTGTAGACGATGCGGGTTCCGACGCGCGTAGGCCAGCCAGCGTTGGGCATGCAACCGATAAAGGGCAGGTTCGTGCCTTCGGGCAGTTGCTCGATGGCGGCGTTCATGCGGGCAATGACATTTAGCAGACGCTGGGGGCCGACCGAGCAGTTCGCGCCGATGACTTCCACCCCGGTTGGGGCGAGCGCGCGGACGACGTCCTCGGGACCGGCGCCGGAGAGGGTGCGGCCATCTTCCCCGAACGTCATCATTGCGACGATGGGGAGATCGGATGACGTTCGGGCGGCGTCGATGGCGCATTCCATCTCAGTGAGGTCGCCGATGGTCTCAATGAGCAGGAGATCGACGCCTGCTTCCAGGAGAGCTTCTACCTGATCGCGGAATGCGGATGTGACTTCCGCGCGGGAGATGAGGCCGACGGGTTCCATTGTGCGGCCAGTGGGGCCGACCGAGCCCGCGACCAGGACGGACGAGCCGCTGATTTCACGTTCCTCCCGCGCGAGGCGGACGCCGCGCTTATTGAGATCCCTCACCTCGTTCTGGAGGCCGTGGGCGGCCAGCCGAACCTGGTTGGCGCCGAAGGTGTTGGATTCGATCACGTCGGCGCCGGCCGCGATGTATTGGCGGTGGACGCCAGAGACGACGTTTGGGCTGGACTGGTTGAGGGCTTCGAGGCAGTCGTTGGCGGAATAACCGGTGTCGAAGAGCATGGTGCCCATGGCTCCGTCGGCGAGGACGATGCCCTGGTTCAACCGGTCGACGAAGGGATGCGCCATTGGTGGATTCCCGCTTTCCTGGGTGATGGTGGTGTCGGGGCCGGATTCCTGGCGCGCGATATTGCAGCTCGCTCGGAAAACGACCGGGTCAGTGCGACCATTATGGTACAGGCGCCTCCTTATTGCCGGGATCGGGTGGTTGGACGTAGGCGATTGGGGGCTTTCGCGTCTGACGGGCCGACACCCTCCGTGTGCCAAGATGGTCCGGGACTCTGGTTCGAGGATCGACCCCCAACGCATGTGCGAGCGTGGAGCCTGTCCGGATTGGCGGCGGTTTTCAATTGACGGGATGAGCGGAATCGCGGTACATTCCGGCGCGAGTACCACCGGGTACGTTCGAAACGTGCAATGAGGCGCGTGGCGTTCGCGACGC
>CAZUPA010000163.1:0-1079 GCA_964622205.1 uncultured Sphaerobacteraceae bacterium | reverse complement strand
CCGAAGCTGCGGATGGCCCAGATGGTGGCCGGGTTCGGCCTGATCTCGAACGTGATCATAGACCAGCATTTCCGGCAGCGCGACAGGATTGGGCGGCTGCTGGCGCTGGTGGCCTCGAACCCTGGCCTGTTAGGCGTGGGGATTGACGAGGACACGGCGGCGATCATCGACGAGCATGGCGTGATCGAGGTGATTGGGCGGCACAGCCTGACCATCGTGGATGGCTCCGAGATCTTCAGCGATATATTCCAGGTCAAGGCCTATGGCGAGATCACGGTGAGCAACGCGCGCCTGCATCTGCTCACGCCGGGCCGCCGGTTCGACATGAAGACGAGGACGCTTATCGCCGGATAGCGTCGCCGTCCCCCGGTGTATGCTCCTCGACCCGGAGTGCTCCCGACGGGCATCGCCCGATCACCTCACGCAACTGGTTCGCGAGTTCAGCGGTGTCCGCGACATCCGGGGCAATCCAGGGCCGCCGGGATGTGTTGAACACCGATGGCATGCCGCGAACGCACTCCGCCGAATGCTGGCAGACCGCGCCGTCGAACGACACGTTCACGATTGGTCCGGTATAGAGCTTGCGTGTCATGGTCAGTCCCTCACATTCGACGTTGGCGGGCCGAACACCAGCGGAATGAACTCGCGGTGGCGCTCGATCCAGACCTTGATGAACGGGCACAGCGGAAGCACCTTGCGCTGCCCGTCGTCACGAACGTCCTCCAGCGCGAACCGGGCCAGCGCGGAGCCAACGCCCTTCCCCTCGCAGGCGGGTTCCACCTCCGTATGGGTAAACACGATGAGGCGCGACGTGAGCTGGTATTCCGCGAAGCCGACCACCTTGCCATCGATCCGGGCTTCGTAGCGATGCGCCTCTGGGTTGTTCTCGACGATGATCCCGTCAGCCATGTATCGGCCTCCCGCGCGGCCCGGATCGGTTGGACGTGTCTGATCGATACGTTGAGTGTAGTTGACCGGGGCCGCTGTTCAACGCTGGAGAAGCGATCGATCGTCGCGCCAAGCCGCGCGGCTTGCTGGATATTGACGGGTCCGCCGAACGCTGCGATCGCCAGGGCGCT
>CAZUPA010000162.1:0-6944 GCA_964622205.1 uncultured Sphaerobacteraceae bacterium | reverse complement strand
GTTCGACACCGGAACCATCGCCGCTGGCGAGTCAGCCGAAATCACCTTCGACGAAACAGGCACGTTCGAATACGTCTGCGCCTTCCACGCCGGCATGCGAGCCACCATCGTCGTGAGTTGATCGAACCGGGCTATCGTTGAGTGTGAACCGGGAATCGGGAATTTGCAGGCTCGTTTACAATGCGAGGCTGCTTTTCGAGTTCAGGAGAGGTTACGCCCGTGCCCCAGCCCCCGAACTGGCACTTCCCGGTCAATGCGCCCACGCCCGTGAACGGGCCAATCACCGTTGTCTCCTACGACCCCGGCTGGCCCGCCATGTATGAGCGAGAGCGGCGGCGGATCGCCAACGTCCTCGGCGACCGCGCCCTCGAAATCCACCACGTGGGCTCCACCTCGGTGCCTGGGCTGGCCGCCAAGCCGATCATCGACATCATGCTGGTGGTGGAGGACTGCGCCAGCGACGAATCCTATGTTCCCGACCTCGAACAGTCCGGATACGTGCTCCGCATTCGCGAACCGGACGCCGGCAACCCACTCTTCCACGGAAACGAACCGCACCGTGTGTTCAAGGGTTCCGACATCGACCTGAACCTTCACGTCTGGTCACGCGGTTCGGGCGAAATCGAACGTAACCTCATCTTCCGAAACTGGCTCCGCGTACACGAGGACGACCGCGACCTCTACCAGCGCGTCAAGCTGGAACTGGCGAACCAGCGCTGGGACAACGTCCAGGAATACGCCGATGCCAAGACCGAGGTCATCGAAGCCATCCGCGCTCGCGCCGTGGCCGCCCGGGAACCGTGATCATCAGGAGCCCAGACCTCCCTCCGGTGTGGCCGGCTTCACCCCGGAAGGGTTCCCCCACACTTCCACATGCACCCCGTGCCGGTCTCCGTCCCACAGCGGCACGGTGCAGGTCTGGCGTAGCAGGTTCTTCCATAACTGGGCGTTGGCGAAGGTCTCTTCGTCCGCGCTGAACAGCTCGAACACCGACCGTGCCGCCACCAGCACCAGCTTCTTCTTCGCCCGGCTCAAGGCCACCGTCAACCGGCGAGGATCCAGCAGGAACTTCCCCGCCGCCAGCAGGTAATCCCGGTCGCTCTCCGTCGCCCCAATCAGGATCACCGTCCGCTCGCCGCCCTGGAACCGCTCAACGGTATCTACCGCCGAGTCAACGATCTCGTCATTGTCGTCGCGCTCCGAGATCGCGCGCACACGCTCGACAATTGCCGCTCGCTGTGCCCGGTGCGGAACAACCACACCCATCCCATCATGCACATCAAGGTTGAGCCGGTCGGGCGCGGCGATCTCCGCCAGGATCGGCGCCATTAACCGCAACTCGTACGGGTTGGAGAGCTGGCTGCCGGACTCGTCATGCACCACCACGGTCAGCGGGTGTTCGGGATCGAGCACCGCGCCAATGAACGAGTCGCCAAAGTCCACCTTCTCGATCAGGTCATATTTGTTCGAGTGGAAGTCGATCTCGTCCTTCACATAGATTTGCTCGCGCAGGAACTCCGCCATGTCGGCATGCAACCGGAAACTCTCCTCGAACTGGATCAATGGCGGGTCCATTGACAGCAGGGTCAGGAACAGCGATTCGTAGGTACGGAATTCCTGAAACGATCGTCTGGGCTCGTTCGACCAGTCATTCTTTACGATAGGCGGCATCTGCCGGTGGTCTCCCACCACGATGAGTTGCCCGTCGCTCGCCAGCGGCAACGCCGCCATGACCGCCTCGGGCAGGTTCATCTGCGACGCCTCGTCCAGGACCAGCGCCTGGATGAACTCGTGGCCGAACAACTCCTTCGAGTTCCATTGATCCTTGACCAGCCCGTAGACCCCGCCCGGTGTCGAACCCACCACCGCCCACCGGTGCGACTCGATTCGCTCGACCGCCTTCTGCTCGCCCTTTTCGAGATCCTCGTCCTTCGGAATCGCCGTGATGCCCGGCTGCACGCTGCCTCGCGGCCGGTTACGGAACAGCGGTACGTCCAGCAATCGCGCATCGAAGTACCGCTCGAAGATGTCCGGGTGGGACCGCGCCATGTTCCGGAGGTCTTCCTGCACGTCACGCACGTTATGCAGGAGAACATCGATCGCGGCATGCGTTTTGCACGAAATCACGATCCGATAATCACGGTCCCCCGCCATCGCCGCCTGGATCCGGGCAAACAGCGCGAACGCCGTCGAAAAACTCTTGCCCGTCCCTGGGGGACCCTGCACCAGCAACACCGGCGAGGCGGTATCGCCCGAAATGAACCTGCGCTTGCTCTGCTCGAAGGAAACGCCAAACGCTCCCGCCTCGTGCAGGGACTCCAATCCATCAAGGAACCGTTGCTGTGCGTCGATGCTCGCGGGAGGAACCGCGATCTCCGGCCACTCCCTGTCAACCAGCAGGTTGTAGAGCCGGTTCGACCCGCCCGCGATCAGCCCTTCGGTCACCTTCGACGCCCAGTAGCCATTGAAGTCGTTCGGGTCATCGTCGAGCGTATACAGCTCGCCTTGATTGAGGGGAGTCAGGCGCGAGCCGAAGGCGAAGCCCTTCATGCCGCTCCCGCCCCGGCTTCCGCTCATCTCCACATCGGCGAACGCCCGGACGGCCCTGCTGTCCTTCCGCTCGACGGTAATCTTCTTCAGCGTGACGCGCGGTTGGTACAGCATCTGCCTCGCCGTCGGCGTGAACGGCGTACGCTCCGCTTCAAGCAATCGCCCATCGACGGTGAACCGGGGCGACAGCACCAGGCTGGCCCCTTCCTTGATGGTCGACAGGCGGAGGGCCGAATCCAGGTCAACAGCATCCTCCGGCGCCTCGATCCTCAGGCGGTACACCTGTCCTTCGTTCGACCAGTTGGAAAGCTCCCGCTCCGATTTCGTCAGGCTCACCCGTTTGGCATCGGGCTTCCGCACCCAGAACTCCGCTTCCTGACGCTCACGCAATGCCGCTCGCTCGTGATGCTCGCGGTTCAGTTCGGCCAGCCCTTCCGGCTGGTCCTCCTCCAGGTACCGGACGAGCAGCGTCTGCCCTCGCAGCAAACGTTGTTCAGGTGTGGCATACCGGTCGTTCTTCCAGCCGCCAAGTTCAACATGCCGCTCGATCATCACGAACTCATCGAGCGCGTGCGCCAGCGTTGGGGCGCGCTCATCGAATTGGGCCAGGTCGGGAATGGTGAACGACGTATGCTTCGTCTGCCGGTTGCCAGGAAAGTCCTTGGCGATGTGCTCGATCGCCTCCAGCCGCCGCGCGTGGAAGCCAACCAGGTCTTCCGCCGACACCGCGCGGTATGGCTCGAACTCGTCGGCCTTGCCAGGTTCTGGCCCGGGCAGGTCACCCCAGGCCGCATACGCGTATTCCAGCGGGATCTGGCTGTCAAACCGCGACCGGCTCGTATACCAGTCGATCTTGCCCTCTCCGTCTGGCGCATCGCTGTCCAGCCGCCCAATGTAGTCAAACACCCGGTGGCGGAATATGTCCCGGTACGGAGTTCCGTTATTCCAGTCGAACCTGAGGAACGTGGCGACCGATTGCAACGACTGACACACCATTGGGTAATTGCGATGCTCCCGGATTTGTGTATCGAGATGCGACGCGACCGGCGAGTCGAAGGCCGCCATCTGCGTCACGAAGTCGTACAACGCGGTCGCTCCGAGGATACTGGCGGCATGCCGTCCAAACGCATCGAGCAACGACTTCTGTGCGAAGTTGTTGAAGAACACCAGATGGATCGGCGCCTTCGGTTCCCCTTCCGCATCGGGCGCGGCCACCTCCGCGATCGCCGCCAGCGTGTCGCGCACCCACTCGCGTAGGTGAGCCTCTTCCACCTCATTCGATTCCGGCGGCCCTTCCGCCAGCTTCACCACCGTACGGCGGCGGCTGGCAACCGGCTGTCCTTGCTCGTTCCCGGTCACCAACGCGCCCAGCAGGTACAGCCGGTCATTGAGGTAATCGTGCTGCGCGTCGATATACACCCGCACCAGGTTGGGATGCAGCGTCGCGTTGCTGGCCGGCAGCGAGGTATAGCCCATCCCCGGTATCCACGAAATGGCCTCGATCTCATCGCCCTTGAACGAACGGTATCGACGCGCCCGGTGGATGAGTTCATCCAGCCGGGGTCCCACCGGCCAGGACGTGGCAAGGTCGCGAACCAGCTCCTCCCGACCGGCGGCGGGCGCCAGCATGATGTTTTCCCGCATCTCTCCGTCGATGGACACCGTTCCCTCGCGCCGCGGGTCCTTCAGGGTCGCCAGGCTGGCTATGGTCCGGATGTGCCGTCGTTCCAGCGCCCGCTTGTCGCCATCCGTCAGGTGCGGCAACAGCGAAAGGTCGTCGGTCTCCGCCGCGTGTCGAAGGCAGAACTCGTTGTAGAGACACCCATCGCACTTGCCGGCGAGATGGAACGGTATCGCCTCGAATCGTGTCTCCAGCAATCGCCGCGCCGTCGAGTTCGAGCCCAGCACCAGATCCCGCACCGACGACAGATACGCGGGTGCATCCTCGATTACATCGAGCAGCGCCTCGTCCGCGCCGAGCAACTCCCGCGCCGCCCGCCGTTGATCCTCGGCCTCCCGGTCCTCCCCCATCGCGTCGCCGCTCCCAGCCGGCCCGCGATACAGGATGCCAAGCTCGATCGGCGCATGCGCCACGCCAGCCTCGCCGAGCGCGTGCGCCAGCATGTCGTGGTAGAAGGCCACCTGCAGGCGGTGCTCGACCCGTGACGCCGTGGAACTCTTCATGTCCGCGATCAGGATTCGCAGAGTTCCACTCGCATCGCGCTCCAACCGGATCAGGTCGACATCGCCCCGCAACAACCAATTCCCGATATGCGACTGGATTCGTGGCTGAAGCAGGACCGTGACCTCGCCTACCGCCAGCGACCACGCTTCCCCGGCGACAGCCTCGTTGTCGTGCCCGGTTCCGCTCGCCGCTCGCGACTCCGCCGAGAACCTGCTCACGGGGAACCGGGCGGCAATCGCCGTCTCGATCCCCTGCTCGAATGTCTTGCCCGACCGCGTCAGGATCGGGGGAATGGACTGCGCGACGACGTTGGCGTCCTTCAGGAAGCCTCGTCCATGTGCCCGCTCGTGAAGCCGCAACCGGAGATACCGCTGGCACTGGTCGAGCCGGATGAATTGCGAGACATCAGTCGGCGAAATGCCGTGAGGTCCCGCCTGGTCCGCCAGATCGATGGTGGGAATGTCGTGCGTCACGGGGGATGCTCCTGAACGGACTCGCAACTGGCTGGGTGGGCGTGCTCCAGGTGAATTGTAGGCCACGCCCCACACACCATCGCCGTGCCTCGACGCGCCAACGTAGACCGCGATTCCCGGACGCCCCGTGGCAAGCACGACCGCGGGATGCATGCCCGTGGTTCACAACGTGTACTCCCATCGCCCACAACCTCGCGATGAAACTCGCGGTGGCCGGGGTCAATTCCATCCGGCTATCGGATGTTGGGAACTGGGCGAGCGCCCAGGCAGTTGCCGCGAAGTCCTCGGCGAGCGCATACGCCCCATGTTTGGCCCACACGGTCTGCGCCTGGATTTCCCTGTCCTCGCCAATCACCCTGGAGACGCGATCGATTGCCTTGTCTGGCAGCCCACGGTCTCCCACGGTCTATCGTGCGGTTGTCCGCCACCAGGCGCCGCGCCACCATGCCCGCCTGCTCCGGTGTCGCGTCTCGCGCCATGCAATGATTCGCCCCCACCCATGCCGGTCGATCCGGTCCTCGCGCGAAAGCCGTTCGTAGGCAAGTTGCCGGATGCATCAGCCACTCCACGATCCGCCGCAACGATCGTTTGAAGACCATCTACCACTTTCCGAGCGCCCCCTCCCCCTGTATCTCAAACGACTCGCGGCCGGTCCCGCCAGGGAGCCGACCGCGATCTTCACGTGCCATGCGAGTGTCGCCCGCGTCACGGACTCAGCCCGCTGGCTCACTCTCTGGCTCGTCCGTCGACCCGCCTGGCGATGAAACGAGCGTCAGGAGTGGCTGGAGCCGGGCCGTCTCCACCAATCCTGCCGCCACGTCATCCTTCTCGGGAGGCTGCTTCTCCTCCGCCTCGACCGTGGCCATGCCCTGAACCCAGGTTCCCGCTCGCTGGGCATTGTCCTGCAACGAAGCGGTCAGCGGAGACGACGCGACCACTCCATCCGCGGGCTCATCCCCAGAAACCGCCGTCGATTCTTCCCCGATGCTGGAAGGTTGCTCGCCCGCGGGCACGTCGCCCGACTCGACCTCGACCGCTTCCTCCCCGGCCAGGACCTCATCTGGAACAGTCTCGCTGGTGTCCGCTTCCGGCTGCTGGAGCGCCGCCTCGATGGTCGCGGTGATGAAGCTGTAACGTGGATCCACGATCCGGCCAGACTGGCGTGCCTCGACATGCAGGTGATCGCCATTGAACCCGCCCGACACCCCAACGAACTCCCCTATGGTCACGTAATCGCCGGGATAGACGGCGATCCGGCCCATGTGCCCCAGGATGACCTCGTCGCCATTCGAGGTTCGGATGCGCAGCTCACCCACCCCTGCGTTGCCGTTGCCATGGAAGGTGAACCCCGCCGAATTGCCGGACACCACCACGGTTCCGGTCACCGGCGAATACAGCCAGGTGCCGCGGGGCATGCTGATGTCCAGCCCCGGGTGCGAAATCCCATCGAGCCCGTATTGCACCCCGTAGACGTACCAGGTGGGGTGTGCGACGGAAAAGCTTGTCCGGCCGAAATCCTGGGAAATGCCATGGCCAGCGTAGTTCCAGATCGCCGCCAGCCCGTTATACGCACCGCCTGGCACCAGGCCGATTGGCCCGGGCAACGGCGACGGCAGACCAAGCGCGGCGGGAGGCGGATCCGAAGGAACCGGATCCACGACGTCTGGCGCCGGCTCTGGCGTCTCCGTCCCGACCGGAGTGGCGGTCCCGGTCGCGGTTGGCTCTTCGGTCACCGG
>CAZUPA010000161.1:5708-6980 GCA_964622205.1 uncultured Sphaerobacteraceae bacterium | reverse complement strand
ATCACGTCGTCCGGAGTCGAGGCCCCGGCGGTCACGCCCACGTTGCCATCGCCAAGCTCCGTCAACCATTCGTCCTGGATATCCTCGGGCATCTCGATGTGGTACGACGCCACGCCCAGCGAATTCCCCACATCGGCCAGCCGCGCGGTATTCGACGACTTCTTGCCACCAATCGCCAGGATCAGTTCAACCTCGTCCACCATCCGCCGCAACGCCTGCTGTCGCTCGGTGGTTGGTTCGCAGATGGTGTTGCACAGCCGGAACTCGCCGCCATGTGGGGTCACCATCGCCTGCAGCTTGTTGGCGAACACCATCAACTCGTCGATGTTCTTCGTCGTCTGGCTGACCAGGGCCACCTTGCGCGGCGGAACGATCACCCCATCGCCGGTCTCCCCGCGGGCGGCGTTCCACGGCAACTGGTCGATCTTCTTGGCCGCCACCGCCTTGGACGTATTCGCCCAGGCGATCACGCTCTTCACCTCGGGATGGTAGTCATCGCCATACACCACGATGAAGTACCCCTGCCGCACCAGCTTTTGCGCGAGCCGCTGCACCTTGATCACCAGTGGGCATGTCGTGTCGATCAATTCAAGGTTGTGATCGGCGGCCTGGACCGCCAGGTGCGGCCCCATCCCGTGCGCGGTAATCGCCACCCGCTTCACGCCACGGTCAACCGCTTCCTCCACCGAAGCCGCCCCGTTGATGCCGCGAGCCCGCAACCGCTCCACCACCTGTGGATTGTGGATCACGTCGCCGATCGGCGCGATTGGCGCGGCGGGGTTCGACGCCTCGGTGATGATGTCTACCGCTCGCCGCACACCCCAGCAATAGCCAAGGGTGTCGGCGATCACGATCCGGCGTTCGGCGGGCTTCCTGCTGGTCTGGGTCTGGCTTGGGGTGGCTACGGCCATCGGGGATATCCTGTTTTGAAGGGTGCGCGTGTGAGGGAGGAAACGAATCGGCCCTGTGCGCCATTTCGTTCTCCAAGTATACCGTTCGCCCCGCCCGCCAAACGAATGCCCCATATCCGCCGAATCTCCAGTCCCGCCCGGCATGCATGCTCATTCCCGGAGATCTTGTGCATCGATGCACTACATGCGCGACTCGGTCCGTTCGAGAGTCGAAGGTCGTCGAATTCTTGTATGGATCGTACGTACGCACTTTACAGTCCCCAGCGCGCGCCCAGCCCGCTTTCATCCTCGCCAGATGCCGCCAGACCAGCGAAAACCTCCCGCCGCTACAGGCTTTTTCGCATGAGGCTTCGTCGTATAG
>CAZUPA010000161.1:1905-5608 GCA_964622205.1 uncultured Sphaerobacteraceae bacterium | reverse complement strand
GAGGCTTCGTCGTATAGTGCATGTACGTGCTCTGCTTACACGCCCGGACGATCCACGAACCGTCCAGCTTGAGCGACAAGGAGCCCGTCGCGCGAATGTGCATCCATCAGGGAAGGGACGGATACACGTGGCACAGCCCTCCGGCATCTTTACCGCCCCCCAATTCGCCGCCATATCGTCGCCGCCGGTCACCAACCTGACCGGAAGTCTCGTCTCGCTCGGTCCACTCCGCCGGGAATGGCTGCCAATCTACCAGCACTGGCTCAACGATTTCGAAATGCTGAAACTCGTCGACCGCCAGTTCAAGCCCCATTCCACCGAGTGGATCGCCAACTGGTACGACCGCCACGCCAGCGGCCACACCGATTCCCTGATCTTCACCATCATCGAGAACGGCTCATCCCGCCCGGTTGGAAATATCGCCCTCCAGGATCTGGACTACCGGAACCGCACCGCCGAACTCGGCATCTACATCGGCGATATCGGCAGCCGCGGGCAAGGATACGGCACCGAGGCAACGTCCCTCATCGTGAACTTCGCCTTCCGCGTCCTCGGTCTCCAGAACATCATGCTGCGGGTGTACGAATACAACGAACCGGCCATCCGGGTGTACCAGAAGACCGGTTTCACGGAGTTCGGCCGGCGCCACCGGGGGCAGTTCATGGACGGCCGGTTCTGGGACGTCATCCTCATGGAATGTCTGCCTCCATCGGTCCGCCAGCAACTCGCCATCTGACGCTATGGCAAGAAATAGAGCCACTCGTCCGTATCGAAACGCTCGGCGACGCGATTACGCGCGTCGTCCATCTCCGCCGGCCGCAACGTATCGTCCACCAGCCCATACCGCGCCCGGAAATACCCGACCAGGTGATGGATGATCACGTCGCGGTCGAGGTCCGTCTGCTCGCGAAGCGGTTCCACCCGCTTCGCGGCCGACTGGATGCCCTTGTCGCTGAGCTTCTCCTTGCCAATCCTGAGCACCCGGGCCATCCGCTCGGTATTCATCTGGTAGGCCATGGTGGTGTGGTGCAACACGGCGCCGCCCTTCCGCGCCTGCGCCGCGCCGCCGATCTTGCCGCCATCCGAAGCGATGTCGTTCAGCGGCGCGTACCAGGCGTTCACGCCAAGTTCCCGCAACGCGTCCAGCACCCACGCATCGAAGAAGGCGTATGACTCCGGGAAGGTCAGGCCCTTCACCATCTCTTCCGGCGCATAGATGGAATAGGTGATCGCCCCCTCCGGCTCGATGAACATGGCGCCGCCGCCGCTGATCCTGCGCACCAGCGTCACATCCTCCTCGGCCGCCACATCGACATTCACCTCGTTCCGCACCGACTGGAACCGGCCCAGCACCACCGCCGCCGAATCCCAGCCCCAGAACCGGATCGTCGGCGGCCGCTCACCCCGGCCAACGGCCAGCGTCAGGGTCTCGTCCAGCGCCACCTGCATCTGGGGGTCGAGCGGCTGCGGCGGAAGCAAGCGCCAGGCATGCTGCTTCCACCGATCGTCCCGGGCCTCGTCCACCGCTGCCACCACGTCGTCCATGGCGATCGAATCCGGCATCGCTCTTACGCTCCCCTGGTTTCCGCGAGCAACGCCCGTTGCACCGCGATCGCGATGCCCTCGGGCGACGTGCCCAGCACTTCGGTCCCGGCCGGAATCGCCCGTCGCACGGCCTCGGCGATCCCACCTTCATCCGTCTCCCGCGGCAATCCCTCCAGCGAGGCCGTTATCGCTTCCAGCGCTTCGTCGGGGTACAGGAAGAAGTCGCCCGAAACCACAACGTTTCGCAGCGAACCATCCTCGACCTCGAAATCCACAACCACCAGCTTCCCGCCAGGGGTCTTGTACTCACCGTGCATCTGTCATTCCTCCGGATCGACCTTGCGGGCCGATCCGCGTTCGCTGACCGATCATCCCGCCATCGGGTCCGCATGGCAACCAGCCGGCCCGCCAGCGCGTTCCACGCAATATACCGGACCCGCGCAACCTTTTTGGCGCCCGGTGCGTTGTATATGGTGTTGGGTCATGTGCAACCACTCGTCGCACACATGCGCGGAAGGCCAGCCCTCCCGCCTTCGTGGCCAGAACCAGCCATCTGTGCCATCTTGTCAAAAACCGAACATGCGTGCTAAAATACGAGTGTCATTCGTCGCTGGACACCGCCCCACATTGGTGACCGGCCGGCACAGATGACCCACTTTCTCCCCTCCCTCTTTCCGAGCCGCTGGCCCCAAATCCAGCGGCTCGCCCCTCTTAATGACGCGCCGGTCCGATCATTCGCCGCGCGCATCCTCGATATAGGGCAGGATGTCGTCCTTGTCGTCGATCGGCGTCATCAGCACCGTCGAAATCGTCCCGTCCGGCGCCACGATATAGGTCGCGGGAAACGCGATCACCCCGTAGTCGAGCTGGATTTGCCCGGTAATCCTGTCCCCGCCCTCGGTGTCGCGCCCAATCGCGTAGGTCACGCCATGCGTCTCCGCGAAGGCCTCCGCATCCTCGTCCGTGTCCGTCTTCGCGCCCACGCCCACGAACACCACATCGTCCCCGGTCCCGTCCGCGGCGGCCTGCAACGCGGGCATCTCCTCCTGGCATGGCTCGCACCACGATGCCCAGAAGTTGATCACCACCACCTTGCCCCGGTGATCCTCCAGCCGGAAGGTTTCCCCATTGAACAGCGCCATCTCGAACAACGGCGCATCCCTGGGCGCGTCCCGCTCCCCGTCGTCCTGGCGATCCAGCCACGACCAGCCACCGAGCAGCAACACCACGAGCAGCAGCAGCCCGCCCAGCATCCGGGGGGTCCGCGTTCCGTAGCCGATCCGCCCGTGAATCTCCAGGTCCTCGTCGGTATCGGCCAGCGTCATCGGCTTGCCCGAGGTTCCCACCAGCGAATGCAGGCCAGATTCCGCGGGCGGATCGGTAAAGACCTCCCGCGGATCCTTGATCTCATCCTCGCCAGCCACGTCGTCGCTCAGTTCAATCCCTCGATCGCCGCCCGCACGGCTTCCCTGGTCTCTTCGTCACCGCCCACCAGCACGGCCACCACGTTCGCGCCCTGGTAAACGGTCAACGGCTCGCCATTGGTCACGTCCTGGCCGGACGTCGTCGTCAGTGTCATCGTCTCCGGATCGAGCGACGCCGCCTCCTGTTCACGCGCCGCCGCCGCCGATTCCCCATCCGCGCCCGGATAGAGGAAGACGAAGACATTCGTGTCTTCCACAACCAGATTCTGGCCAGGACGGTCGATCTGGTTGGAGGACGCCGTGGACGGCGACCGCCCGTACTCAACGTCCAGACCGGCGTCTTCCAGCGCGCTCAGGACGTTGATCAGGCCATACACACCCGATTCGACCGTCGGCACGGGCGGATCGCCGTTCGACCGGGAATCGTCGTAGTACCAGATCCCAACCGCCGCCAGCGCAAACCCGATGGCGGCGATGAACAACACCGTGCTCAGGAGTTGCGAGCCTCGCCGCCCGGTGCTGGTTGGAGATGTTTGCCGCGTTTGGTCCGGCATCCGGTAGACCTCACCTGTGTCCCTGTGGAGCGACCCGGACCGCGCGGGAACCCGCCGCGAAGCGGTCCAGCCCGGGAATTGCTGCTCAGATGGTACGCGCTGCCCTATCGCGTCGCCACCTCCGGGCTCACCGGCCGTGCCGTTCCGTGCGGCATCGTCATCCCGATGCGCCCCCCAGAT
>CAZUPA010000161.1:0-1805 GCA_964622205.1 uncultured Sphaerobacteraceae bacterium | reverse complement strand
ATTGTTTTTCGCGGGCGCGGGCATGCAAGACCAGAACCGCCACCGAACGTACGCGCGGCTCGCTTGCGCCCTTGCCAAAGTATGCCGATATCGGCATATATACTCTTATAATGATATTGCGTTGACGCATCATCCCTATATCGCTATACTGAGATATATCAAGTCGAGGGAGCACTCGACCAGCACCGCCGGCGCTGGAGCCGGTACCAGGAGCACACAGTCACCATGAACGCCATCCGCCGTTTCTTCAACGTTGGCCCCACGCGCCAGACCTCGTCCCGCTTCAATCGCTACTACCTCGGCGTCCTGCAGACCGGCAGTGGCTACCCCACCGCCGACGAAGCCCGCAAGGACCTCAAGAACTACGACAAAACTTTCAACATGTACGGCTGGCCTCGGTAACAGCATCGGGGAGGGCCGGTTCACCCCACCGGCCCGCCCCGCCCGCGGAATCCACACGTAGCCCCGGAGCCCCACCCCGCTCCTCCTCTTCAATGGGAATCCGCCTGTCACCCTCCGCCAGAATCTCCTCCTCCACGACAAACCACCCGGGTTCATTGCGAACCCGGGTGGTTTGCGTTAACCTCACCGTGACATTCCCCGCTACATCACCTCGCTCTGGATCGCCGACGGCGTCACCTGGCCGGCCAGCAACCGCGCGAACCGCTCCTGGCGGCGAACAACGGCGTCATCGGCCTCCCCATCCTCCGCCGGAAGCTCCAGCCACGCCCCCAGCAGGTCGTAGCCCACGTGATAGGTGAACACGTAGGCCCGCCACAGCGGATCGGCGATGAACGACAACCGGTGGCGAGCCCGCTCCGGCGACTCCAGCCCGTACCGGGCGAAGTACTCCACCACGTCCTCGTGCGCCACGCCTTCCTCATGCAGCAGCAGCGCGGCGTTCCCCGCCAGCGATTTCAGCGCCCGTTGCGCCTCCATCACCTGCATCTCCCGAGCCGGATCCACGTCGATCCCGGCCATCCGGTACAGGTGCTCCCGCCGCCATTCCGCGGCTTCCTCCGGCGTGAAGATGATCGACTCCGCCAGCGTCGCGATCCCTTCCGAGATCACGCACTCCGGCGTGTTGATCAACTGGATCGAATGCTCGCCGTATCCCAGCTCGCGAAACAGCCGCCGCTCCTTGACCGCATGCTCGGTGTGGTGCCCCGGATATCCCTCGTGGCTCACCAGGTCCAGCAACCGGCTCGCCTGAATCGGCAGGTCGGTATTGATCTCGATCAGTGACCGGCACTCGCCCAGATACCAGTTGTAGCCGCTCCACGGCTTGTTCGAGACCATCGAGATCTCGATTCCCTCGCCGTCCGGCAGGGGCGCGAACGCGCTCGCCCGCTTGCGCGTTTCATCGGCAACGGCCTCGATCATCAGCCGCGCCGTCTCGACCGGGACCTCGAACTGTTTCCGCCAGGCGATCATCCTGGCCGCGACGTCGCCCTCGCCGGGCAGCGCATCGCCCAGCGCGGCGATCGCCTCGTCGTACACCGCCTCGGGGTACTTCTCCGGCTCGATGTCGAAGCACAGCCGCACCTCCTCGCGGTACGGAATCTCCTCGCCGTTGAGCTTCCGGCACGTCGTTCGCAGGGCCACAACCTGGGCCGTCAGGTAATCCGTCCGCGAGGGCGGCAGTTCGGCGGCGGTTACGTCCGCCAGCAGCGATTTCGCCCGGTCCAGCAGATCCTGGGTCGAGGGAAGCGGCCCGGCCATCGCCGCGTCCCTGATCTCCGGCGGCCCGAAATAGGCATCGACCGTCCCCTCGATGTGCCGCTCGATCCCAAACCCAAGCTCCA
>CAZUPA010000160.1:0-6980 GCA_964622205.1 uncultured Sphaerobacteraceae bacterium | reverse complement strand
CCGGTTCAAGGGACTGCTCTGGACCCTGGTGCTGCTCAGCCTGATGGTGCCCTACGAGGCCACCGTCATTCCGTCGTACAGCATGATCAACGATCTGGGGTGGACGAATTCCTGGCAGGCGCTGATCGTGCCCGCGCTGGCCAACGGCACGGTGATCTTCCTGTTTCGCCAGTTCTTCTCGGAAATTCCCCAGGACTTTCTCGACGCCGCCCGCCTCGATGGCGCCACCTGGCCCCGCGTGATGACCACGGTGGTGCTGCCGCTCAGTCTCCCGGTCATCGTCACCGCGTCGGTGCTCGTGTTCATCGCGCAGTGGAACTCGTTCTTCTGGCCGATGCTGGTGGCGCCCGATCCCAACTACCGCATGGTGCAGGTGGCCGTTTCGATCATCGGCGTTCGACAACAGCTCACCTACTGGGACATGCTCTTCGCCGCCTCCACCATCGCCGCCGTGGTCCCGCTCCTGCTCGTGCTTCCGTTGCAACGCTTCTACATCAGCAGCATCATGGGATCGGGGGTCAAGGGATAGGGTCAGTATCGACATAATACAAGACCAACCATAACGGCGGCCTTCCGGGCCATGTGCCCCGCGTTTCACCCAGTTTCAGTGGAGAATCATCATGTCCAGCAAGCACCAGGTCATTTTCGATACCGATATCGGCACCGATGTGGACGACATCCTGGCCCTCGGCGTCCTGCTTGGCTCCCCGGATGAAATCGACCTGATCGGCGTCACCACCGTCTACGGCGATGTCGACCTCCGCGCCCGCATGGTCCACAAGCTGCTCCAGCTTCGCGGCCGCGACGATGTGCCGGTCCACGCCGGCGTGCGCGACCCGCTCCTGAAGCTCGATCCCATCTACTGGCCAGGTCACGAAGGCATTGGCCTACTGGAGGAGGGGGAGACGCTGCCCGAAACCAGCGCGACCCACGCCGTGGACTACCTGATCGAAACGGTGATGGCGAACCCCGGCGAAATCACGCTCCTCGCCGTGGGCCCACTGACCAACGTGGCGACCGCCATCACCCGCGAACCAGGGTTCGCCGCGTCGCTGAAGGCGCTGACGATCATGGGCGGCAGGGTCGACATGTCGGGCAGCGGATGGGGACCAGGCGAGCACAACATCAAGTGCGACCCGGAAGCCGCGCACGTCGTCTTCTCCTCCGGCGCGCCAATCGACCTGGTGCCGCTTGATGTCACGCTCAAGGTGCTCATCCGGCAGGATGGCGTCGATGCGCTGCGGGCCGCCGGCGATCCCTACCACGATGCCCTCGCCGAGCAGGTCGCCCGCTATCCCGGCTTCGTCTCCCGGGGCGGATCGACCTTCCTGCACGACCCGCTCGCGGCCATGGCGCTCGTCCGGCCCGACCTGCTCGGCTGGACACCGTACAACTGCCAGGTGGAACTCAACGGCCGCCTGACCCGCGCGATGACGGTGGTTCGCACGCCGGGCGAGTCGGCCCCCGCCACTTGCCGCATCGCGCTCTCGGTCGATGTCGCGGCCAGCGAGGCGTTCATCGCCAAACGGCTGGCCAGCTAATACGGAATCCGGAGAGAGACAGGGCCGCCACACGCTCGCCTTCGGCGGATGGCCACACGGCGCCGCTGGTTCGTGTACTTCCGCCGTTTCGGGCCCGGAGCACCGGCCTTCGCCGGATCGTGGAAGCCGGGAGACCTCAGCCCCGCCAGGTGACGGAGCAACGCATCGCGGACATTGTCCTAACGATGCGGCACAATGGGGGAAACAGGACTGAGCAAGCAGGGAAGGTCGGGGATAGTCGATGCTCGAAGCGGCATTCTGGGGATTTGTCGTCAAAGACTGCAAATCCGTAATCGCCACCCGCCTCGCCAGATGACACGGTCTGAACCGCCAGCGTTCCAGTGGCGCCGTCGTAGGACGAAGCGCATCCACCGACTGGCGGCTCAGCCTCCGGGACAATGCTTAAGCCATCTTCCTCCAGGAGATGCACATTCCTGCGGTTGGATAGCAATTTTCCCTTGTGAAATAATCAAATACCGCCAGGTTTCTACCGAGCTTGGTCACCTATAATCAGGCAGACTTGAGTCGATGCCTCTCGGCAAATTTGGGGACTCGAGAGAGCGGGCAATCTCAAGTCAGGGACGATACTGGGAGAAGCCATGGCCGTCAGGGATCTTCACCAACTGGCCCAAACCGCGTACATCTACGGATACCCACTGGTTTACAACATAACTGAAGTCACCTCCCAAACCACCGCCCCCAAAGTGCCCTATGTGGGCCCCGTCAATCTGTTTGGATATGCCACGGAACTCGCAGGTCCAAAGGACGAATTCGTCTCCCTCAACAACGATACGCTCTATTCGTTCGCTCATTGCGACATCACCGACGAGCCGCTCGTGCTACATGTACCGGATACCAACGACCGGTACTACGTCATGCAATTCGTCGACCCATGGACCAATAACTTCGCCTACGTTGGCCGGCGAGCAACCGGAACACGGGAAGGGCACTACCTTATCTCTGCTCCGGGGTGGTCGGGCGATGTGCCGGAAAATGTCATCCACATTCCCGCTCCAAACAGCGCGTTCTCCATCATCGGCCGGTACGCTGTGAATGGTGCCGATGACATTCCGAATGTGGCCAGACTCCAGGCGGATACCTGGCTGACGCCCCTCAGCCGGTTCCCCGAACCACCGGTCACCGGGGGACGCGCCTATGGCGACCACGAGATTGCCCCCTACAACACCGAGGTCGTTGCGGAACTGCGTTTCTGGGAACAGTTGCGCGCATGGATTGCCTTGTTTCCGCCACCTGATTCCGACCAGCAACTCCTGCGATCACTGGCCCCACTCGGACTGCTCGGCGGACCCGATACGTATGTCAACCCCGATCAGGATTTGGCAAACCTTCTGGTCGACGCCGCCGCACGTGGACAGGAAGCCATCGAGCAGATGTCCAGGAAAGGCCATGTCGCGCCTGTGAATGGCTGGATTCAGGGTCTCCATTCGTTCGACTACAACACCGAACGTCTTGGCCTCGGAACCATCGACAGCCCTGAATGGAAGATCGCCGACCCAAAGCAGGCCTACGGCGTGAGAGCCGCCATTGCCCGGGTTGGCCTTTGGGGTAATCACGGATATGAAGCCGACTATGCCAATGTTTTCGTTGACGACAGTGGCCAACCATTGACCGGACAGCACGAGTATGTGCTGCACTTCGACCAGCCACCGCCAGTCGACGCCTTCTGGTCAATCACGATGTACAACCTGCCGAAGTACTACCTGGTCGACAATGCCATCAATCGCTATTCCATCGGTGATCGCACGCCAGGGGTGCGGTTCAACGAGGATGGCTCACTGGACATTTATATCCAGTTCGCGTCACCAGGTCCGGATCGGGAATCCAACTGGCTGCCTACGCCGCCAGATGACTTCCGTCCTATATTGCGCATGTATCAGCCACGGGCTGCCGTCATGGAAGGCTCCTATATTCTTCCGCCAATAAAGCGGATCGGGTAGCAGTTCGACACGTCAAAGGACACATGGACATGACCGAAAACGCTCTTCCTGGCCGGCTTGGCGCCATCACCATGGATGCCGAAATCCCATCTCGCGACAGCATTTCCACCATCTTCGACGAACTCGACTACCACACCGCAACCCAGGCCTATCTCTGGTCGCTGCCGCTCGTCTCATACGCCCAGTGGCAACAGCAACACCGCGACGTCTTTGGCGCTACAAACACCGATATCGTCCACTACGTCACGTATGCAGATCGTCTGGGCCTGATCACAGCCAATGCCACCACTCCGTACATCCTCAGTTTCATCAGTCTCGGAGAAACTGGCCCACTTGTCGTCGAACTTCCGGCTGGTCCCACCGCGGGTGGCATCTCTGACTTCTGGCAACGTGAAATTGCCGTAATGGGTGAGATGGGTCCAGACAAGGGCAAGGGTGGCCGCCATCTGATCCTTCCTCCCGGCAGCGACGCACCCGCCAATGCCGACGACTACTATGTTGTCCACTCCACCGGTATGAACATCATGTTCGGCTTTCGAACCCTCGATCCCGACCCGGTCAGATCCCAGGCCCTCGTTGAAGGCGTGCGGATCTATCCGTTCGCACAGCGCGACAACCCGCCTGAAACACGCGTCATCTCCCCCGGGGGCCGCCCATGGACTGGAGACCAACCGCGTGGCCTCGAGTATTGGGGTCGCCTCCACGATATCTACCAGTCGGAAGTCGTTGACGAACGCGACCGTTTCTTTCTGGCCATGCTCCGCAACCTTGGCATTGAGAAGGGCAAACCATTCGCACCCGACGAACGCCTTTCCACGCTGCTTACGCAGGCCACCACGGCGGGCGAGCTCATGGCCCAGGCAAATACGTTCCAGAAGCGCTTCGAAGGCACAAACTACTGGACTGACCGGCAGTGGGAACTCATCCTCGTACTCGACAATTCGCGGCAAACCGGCCCCGGATACGATGAACTCTTCGAGCGAGCGTCATGGTTCTACGAGGCCGTCAGTTTCTCCGAGGCCATGAAGAGCCAAACCCCTGGACTCGGACAGGCCTACCTCGGCACCTACACCGATGGCAATGGCGACTGGCTCGACGGCGGAAAGCACTACACCCTCCACGTACCGGCCAATGTTCCAGCCAAGCTGTTTTGGTCAGCAACCGTGTACGATGTCTGGACCCGCTGCCTCATCGACAATGAGCAACAGCGAGGAGATCGCGGATCGCGCAATGCCGAGCTGGTCAGCAATGACGACGGCTCGGTCGATCTCTTCTTCGGCCCAACCGCGCCGGAAGGGAAGGAAACGAACTGGGTGCAAACCATCCCCGGAAAACACTGGTTCTCGTATTTCCGCTTTTACGGTCCACTTGAGCCCTATTTCGATCGCAGCTGGAAACTGGGCGATATCGTTCAGGAATGATCGTCGATAAAGAATGCTCTCAAAGGGTCCATCATGACGCTGGCAGTGCCTCATGCCGCCAGTGACGAAAAATGAACGGGAGCCTGGCATGGCTTGCCAGGCTGTACGGAACCGAGGTATCGGCTTTCGACGGGTCATGGAAGTCGGTGGATTTCGAACTCGCCAGGTGATTGGCTCTCGCCATTGAGGTCCGTGGGCGAATGATGAAGCACAATGGGCGGAGACAGGACGGGATACGCAGGGAAGGTCGGGATAGGCGATGCTCGAGGCGGCATTCTGGGGATTTGTCGGCGGCATTGCCTTGGTCATCGGCGCGGCTATTGGCCTGCGGTTCCCCGCCTCGCAGCGAACCATCGGCCTGATCATGGGGTTCGGCAGCGGCGTATTGATCAGCGCCGTCGCCTTCGAGTTGACCGAGACGGCCTACGACGAGAGTGGCGCCTACGCCGTTGCCCTTGGACTCGCGGCCGGCGCCCTGCTGTTCTTTGCCGGAGACTGGGCGATAGACCGCGCCGGCGGGGACAATCGCAAGCGTTCCGGAGGCGAGCAGGAGGGCGGAAGCGCATCCGCGATCACGCTCGGCGCGCTGATGGACGGCATCCCTGAATCGATCGCCATCGGTGTCAGCCTGCTCAGTGGCGGCTCGGTCGGGGTGGCGATGGTGGCCGCCGTGTTCCTCTCGAACATCCCGGAGTCGCTCTCGGCCGCGACTGGCATGCGGCTGGCGGGACACTCCGACCGGTATATCTACGGGCTATGGGGGTCGATCGCCGTGGTGTCCGCGCTTGCCGCGGCGGTTGGGTACGCCGCGCTCGGAGATGCCTCGCCAGGCGTGATTGCGTGGATCCAGGCGTTCGCGGCTGGCGCGATTCTCACCATGCTCGCCGACACGATGATGCCGGAGGGGTTCGAGCATGGCGGGAAGACCGTTGGCCTGGTCACTGTCCTCGGATTCGCGTTGGCGTTTTTCCTCTCCACGTTCGAGTGATCGGCGCGGGAGCGAACCGATATTCCATCGTTCGCGCATCGCGCGGCCTTGAGTATCCGGCACGTGTATCCTCGAAGGGACCCTTCCATGTCGTTGACGCCTGAACAACGCGATCGCGTGGCCGGTGTGCTGGCCGGCCAGGCGGTGGGCGACGCGCTGGGCGTTCCGTACGAGTTCGCCCCCTACCGCATCGCGCTCCCGGTCGATTTCGCGGCCAGCGAAGACTTCATCGCCAAACGCCTGGCAAGTCAAGCAGAGGAACGCCCAGTGAGACCATTGGCGAGAGACGCGATTCTCGGAAAGAGGTGGCGACATGGCGGACACACGAGAAATCACCATCGTCATAAATAGCGACATCGACGATGAATTGACCGAGATTACTCGTGAATCGGGTAAGGACAAGCCGAGCCTCGCGCGCGAAGCCCTGATCGAGTGGCTCGAAGACCAGGAAGACATACGGGACGCGAAAGCAATCATCGCCCAAGGGAATCCAACGATTTCCCTTGAGGAGGTAAAGCGATCCCTTGGCCTGGCGAGTTGAATTCGATGCATCGGCCGAAAAAGCGCTTCGCGGAATCGACCACACATGGCAGCAGCGAATCGTTTCATACCTGGAGGAGATTCGCGGTCTTCCGGATCCAAAGACACAAGGCAAACCGCTCACGGCCAGCATGTCCGGCCTTTTGCGTTATCGGGTGAGAGACTACCGCCTCGTCCGCGACTTCCACGATGATGTGCTGATCATACGAGTCATCAAGGTTGGTCACCGGCGTCACGTGTACGATTGAGGCAGGTCAAGCCTGTGGCAACAAGGACCCCACCATATGTGGGGTCTTTCGCTCCCTTGAGCCAGACCGGTTGACGCGGCGACGAGTACCGCCGTTTCAGGGCGAGATCGCACATAACGCGCGTTACCCCAGGGAGACGAACGCCACAACGGGCTGTGATACGATTCGGACATCCGGGACCCACGCATACCCTCAGGCCAATCGCCCAGGAGAGTCGTCATGTCTCGTCGCCTGTCAGCCGGGTCCATCGTCGCCCTCGTCGTCATGCTGTTCGCCATCGCCCC
>CAZUPA010000159.1:0-7008 GCA_964622205.1 uncultured Sphaerobacteraceae bacterium | reverse complement strand
CTGGCGATCTGCTCCGTGGTCCAGGTGTCCGGAGTCGTGATCTTCGCCGTCAGCGGCAACCTGTGGCTTGCCTTCGGGATGCTCTGGGTCCGCGCCATCGCCGGCTCGGTTAGTGGCCCGGTGGAAGCGGCCTGGCTCAACCGCAACCTCGATGCCGGAACCCGGGCCACGGTGATCTCGATGAGCGGACAGGCCAACGCCATCGGCCAGGTCGCCGGCGGACCGGCCCTCGGCTGGGTCGGCAACGCGGTCTCGATCCGGGCGGCCCTGCTCGGATCGGCACTCGTGCTCTCGCCGGTCGTCGCGCTCTACGGGCGGTTGGCCCGGCCGCCGCGGGATGGCTCAACCGTTGCCGTGGCGGAACCCGAGCCGCTCCTCGAACCGTGACGATCGGCCAGGGACCTCGCCCTCGCGATCGAACCCGGAGCGAAGCACCATTGCCGAGCTTGTGGCAGGCAGCGACAACCCGTACGCTGAGCAGGTCGAGAGCACGTTCGTTCGAACGGGAGTCATGTGAAGGGACGGCACGCCATGTATACGTCAGCGGGGGCCGGAATGCATCGTCATTCGCTACCGGCCGACCTGTCGCCGATGCTCGGCCGCGAGACGGAGATGGACCAACTGATGGGCCTACTCGACGAGCCCTCCAAACGCCTGGTCACCCTCACCGGCACCGGTGGCGTCGGCAAAACGCGACTGGCACTGCACGTCACCACCACGCTCGTTCGCGAGTTCGACCGCGATGTCATCTTCGTCCCTCTGGCCCCGATTCGCGATCCTGACCTGGTGCCGACGACCATCAACCAGGCCCTGGGTCCCACCCCTGATGGCGGCGGTTCGGCCAGTGACCAGGTGGTCGAAGCGCTGCGGGAGAGTTTGGCGTTGCTCGTGCTCGACAACTTCGAGCATCTCCTGGAGGCCGCCCCGGCTGTAGGCGAACTCCTGGCCCAGTGCCCTCGCATCACGATCCTGGCCACCAGCCAGGCACCACTCGGCATTGCTGGCGAACAGCTCTATCCTCTCGCTCCGTTGCGCACGCCCTCGCCCGGGCAAACGACCGCCGAGAGCATCCTCCGCTCCGATGCGGTCGCCCTGTTCACCGACCGGGCACGCTCGGTTAATCCCAACATGGTCATGGACGACCAGGCGGCCGTCACCATCGCCGAAATCTGCCGCCAGCTGGATGGACTGCCACTTGCCATCGAACTTGCCGCCGCCCGAACGAACATCCTCTCGCCGAAGGCGTTGCTGGCCCGTCTCAGCAACCGGCTGCAGGTGCTCAGCGGCGACCGGCGCGATGTGCCCGACCGGCTCCGTACCATGCGCCATGCGATCGCCTGGAGCTATGATCTGCTGACTGCTCCCGAGCAACAACTCTTCCGACGGCTTTCGGTCTTCACCGGCGGCTTTCCGCTCGACGCCATCGAAGCCATCCTCGAACCCGCCGCCGGGAACCGCGATCCCTATGCGGTGCTCGGCACGCTGGTCGATCACAGCCTGGTCCAAACCATCCTGCATCCCTCCGGTGAAAACCGGTTCCTGGTCCTGGAGACACTCCGGGACTACGGTCTGGAGAGACTCGATGAAGCGGGCGAGACAGGCGATGCACGCCTGGCCCACGCCACCTGGTGCCTTGACCTCGCCGAGGAGGCCAAGCCTGCACTCCAGGGAGGAGACCAGGAAGCATGGCTCATCCGGCTCGACTCCGAGTGGGACAACATTCGGGCGGCGGGCGAATGGTCTCTCCAGCACGGACATGGCAAGGTGGTGCTCCGCACATTCGGCGCCCTCCAGCACTTCAGCAGGTCGCGAGGTCATGCCGGCGAGACGAGGGCCTTCCTGGAACGGGCCCTCGCGGCCACGGCCGATGAAGGATCCATGTTCCGGAGTCGCGGACTGGTAGCGGCCGGTAATCTGGCTTTGGACCAACGCGACCTCCAGGTCGCCCAGGCGCTGTTTGAAGAAGCGCTGAATCTCGCCATCTCAATCAACGAATCGCACGATGAGATCCAGGCCCTGATCGGGTTGGCGAAAGTGGCGGTGAACCGCAGCGACTACGTTACCGCCAGCGACTTCCACCAACGGGCCGCCGATCTTGCCCGCATGACTGGCGATCAACGCGCCGCCGGCATCGCGCTTGGAGGACTCGCCTATGTGGCGTACTTCCAGGGCCGGATCGGCGACGCGGAAGGATATTGGGAGGAGGCTCGCCAGGTAGTCGCGGCGGTTGGGGACATCCTCCTGGAAGCCGTCGCCGCCAGCAACCTGGGGGCCGTGGCCAGGGAGCGTGGCGACTACGAGACGGCCGAGCGGCTGCTTACCCGGGTGCTCGAACTCCAGCGGCGGATGCAGGCTTCAGATTCCCTGCCGTACACGCTCACCAATCTCGCCGAAACCTGGCGCCATCTTGGAGACTACACGCTGGCGGAGGACTTGCTTTCCGAAGCGGTGGCGCGATTCAGGGAGCTTGGCTACAAAGGCTCCGAGGGAACATGCCTGACGAGCTATGCCCAACTCGCGTTTGATCGAGGTGACCACGCGCGGGCGGCTTTGATGCTGGTGGAGAGCACCCGCTTGATTCATGAAGCCGGGGACCAGTTCCCCATCACCGAGAATGCCGTCATCCTGGCCGAGATTTGTGCCACCCGCGGCACCTGCGAGACGGCGATCGAACTGATGGCGGCGGCGGCGGCGATTCGTAACGGGATCGGTGCCGAGCCCAAGCCGGAGGAACTGGACCGTATCCAGACGGCAGAGGCCGCGCTGAGGCAGGTGGTGGCTCCCGCCGAATTCGAACGTCACTGGCAGGTCGGCGCCAGGTACGGCCTCGATGCACTCGTCCGCCGGATCACGATCGTCGCCCGCGAGGTCGCTGGCGCCCAGCAGCCACCGCCTCTCTTCCCCGAACTGGACACTCACCCACCCATCCACAATCTCACGAACCGTGAGCTCGAAATCCTGGGACTGCTGGCTCAGGGTTTGTCGACGCAGGAGATTGCCGGATCGCTGTTCATCAGTCCCCGGACCGCTACAACACACATCAACAACATCTTCGGCAAGCTCGAAGTTCGGAGCCGTTCCGCGGCGGTCGCCTTCGCCATGCGAAACGGACTCGTGTAGGAGGGGGTCCGGGCAGCGGTCTCCCTCGCACTGCCCGGCCAGTGGTAGTCACGTCGATCCTGCCATCTGGGAGGTCTGCCGATAAGGAAGCTCAATGCTATCCAGCAGGCTACCCGGTACCTCGAGCGCATCGTCACAGGCACCATCGTCCAGGCGATCGAGTTGTGCTTCGGCCAGTTCGATCACGGATTCGGGTTGATAGTCGATCATGGAGCCGAGGCGGATGGAGAAGACCATCTCCCCAACCTGGACGGTTATGATCGAAGCCGGGAAGTCGTCGACTCCATCGTAGTTATAGACAACGGCGCCGTCACCGAGGTTTGGCAATTCATCAATCTTCTCAATGTTGAGGAATGCGGGTTCCTCCGCCAGGCGCTCTCCGGTGTTCTCCACATACGCTTCCGCGGAGGCCTCGTCGGTGAAGATCCAGACCCGGCCGGCAAACCAGAAGGTGCCGTCGTAGGCGCCGACGGCGGTATCGTCGATACGCTGGCTGGTGAAGTAGGAGTGAACGACTCCCTCGGCCTCGATAGTTGCCTGGCGGTCGGCAAGTTCCTCATAACTGATGAACTCGGACCAGGGGAATGCCTGGCCGTTGAGCACGCTGTATTCCGAACGCTTGTCTAGTACCTGGTCGTCGTCAAAACGGGGAGCGCAGGCGGACGTGTTGGGCTGGTGGAGGTGCTCGGCATGGACCAGCCGCTTGAGTTGGAGGTCGAGCAGCGTGGCGATCACGTCATTGTCCGGCAGGCCATGGCCTGCTGAGTAGAACGCCACCGATACGATCATGTTGTCCAACCGCGCCCAGAGCATCTGGGTTTCTCCAGCGGCATCCCACCGGCGACCCGATGTCTCCCACATGACGGCGGGAACATCGATCGTGAGCGATGGCGCATCAAGCCGACTGCCCTCACTGTGTTCGGTCAGGGAGAGGATGAGCTCTTCCTCGTCGAACGCGTCAAACGCTGCCTCGGCTCCATCCTCGTCGGCGAATTCCTCGATGGTAACGCCAACTCCAAGTGAAATCTGCTCTTCCTCGAATCCAGGTTCGGGCAGGACCATGAACTCGCCTTGTGTCCGGATCCAGTCCGCATCCTCAAGGATGGTGGCGACGGCTTCACCTGCTGGCCCGGTGAGGTTGAGTGACCCGCGGCCCGGCGCATACATGTCGTCCATCATCGCCTCCTTGATGGTGGTATGGCTGGCGCTGATCCACATGCCATAGGGATAGTCTTCGAGATTGACCAGATCGAGATCCTCGACGAGCCAGTCGAGATCGTCGGAATGGAGAATCAACGCGGCGAGGTCCAACGGTGCGTCGGTACGGGCATGGGTGGTGACCGGGGGACCAGCAAGCACACCAGTGCTCAACGCCATTACCGTGAGTATTCGCCACAGCCAGGCGGCCTGGGCTGCGTTTCCGTTCATGGTGTGTGGCCTTTCACGACGGGCACCCGGTCAGGACTTTACCTTGCGACACTTCCCAACATCGATCGTCTCGGAGCGTGAATGTTCGTCGGTCGTGTGCCAGGTTTCGTCGACATCGGCCAGGGCTCCAAACGCGTATGTTTTGGTCAGGGTGTAGTACTCGGTGACCTCATGGGTGTCGAGGGTTGTGACCACCTGCTGGAATATATGGGGCGATTTCCCCTTTGGGCACGATTGAATGTGCGTCGTCTCAACGACATACGTGCGTACGTCCACTACGGTGGTCTCGGAGCATTCCACCGTTCCGATTCCAGCCTCGACGCAGATTTCTTCGGCGGAGGCGATACCGCTCCCAGCGCTGAGGGTGCCGCCACTAACGACCAGGAACAGTGTGCAGATCACCAACAGTTTCTTCGTCCTGTACAAGGATTGACGGACCATCTCTTGTTCTCCCTGGTGCGACAGATGCATGGATGAATCGGGAAGCGCTCCGCTTGCAAGACAGGGCGGAACCTACGCCGCGGGCGTGGCGCTTTCGGACTCGACATCGATGTCCGAGGTGATGATGTAGGTGTCGCCCTGGGGTTCGAGAGTAATGAAGGTGGTGAACGTGCCTTCGAGGTTGCGCATCACGAACAGGGCCGTGACCCGGCCATCAGGCAACACCATCACGTCCTTCACCAGCACGGATTCGCGCGCTTCCGGTGGCAATGGTTCCGGATCGGCGCCGAGGAACCCGGCCAGATCGTCGGCGGTGGTTCCCGGTGGCATGATCGCGAGGATCGCCTCGTCGGAGTAGAAGGCGAACTGGGCGAGAAAATTCCCCGCGTTGAAGCAGGCGACTGATTCTTGGGCGATGGCCGTCACGGTGGCAACGACATCTTCATCGGCGGGCACCGCTCCATCGAGCGACGGCACCTCCACCATGACGGCGGGCGTGCCAGCCAGCGCCGTAACCGACTCGAGGGTGCGTGGCTCGATCAGGCATTCCGCCGGATCGGGTGTGACGAAGCCATCGTCCGGGGTGGCTTCCTGAGCCAGCGAATTGCCCGCGACACCAACGAAGACGAGCAGCGAGAGTGCAAATCCATACGCGGTAGAGCGATTCATTCGAAGATTCCTTTCAAGAGGCGGCCCTCCCATTCCGCCAGGAGTGACGGTGGGCCAGACCAACCGAGCGTGGTGCCGAAGGATGCGAGCGGATCGGGAGGTGACCAGCGGCTGGCCTGTTTCCGATCCGAAAGATATTCAGTTCAGGTACCTGCTCACATGGTAGGGAGCCAACCTGGCGGGAGGAATACGTTGATCAACGTATTTCTCCCATGCCTCGCCATCCCTAGGCTCGAATCAGCACCACGATGGTGCGAGTCGAGATCGGACAGATCGTCCGGCATGGCACCTTCGGGAAGGACCACACGATGCATCGAAGAACATTCGTACTGGCGATCGCTGGCTTCATGTCGGCCTCTGACCTTGGGCCGAGGTTTATTGCCAGAGAATCCACCCCCAAACCAGCACTTGCCGATCTGGGGTTACCCGAACTTGATGTGATCGTTTCGGTCTCGGGGTTCGAGGGCATACCAGCATCGATCAAGGCGGGCCGCTACCTTGTCAACGTGACCCCCGGTGAGGACATCGAAGATATGGCTGGAGTGGGATTCATTCAGCCAGAGGGCGTGAGCGCGGACGAATTCCTGGAGATCGTATTGGGGGCGCCACCGGAAGGCGATTCCGAGGCGATGATGCTCCCGCCCATCTTCCACGAGGCTACCTTCGCGGGCGGCATCTATACGCCAGCTGGCGTCACGGCGCGGATTGTGCTCGACCTGGCGCCCGGTGAATGGATGGCCTGGGCCGATGATCCCGCGGGAACGCAGCGGCCACTCATCTTCGAGGCGACTGGCGACATGCCGGCCGACCTCGTCGAACCCGAATCGATCGGCACCTTTACCATGGGCGAATACCTGATCGACCTTACCGCTGGCGCGCTGGCGGCGGGCCCCCAGGTGGTGAAAGTGGAGAACATCGGCGCCCAGCCACATTTCCTTTCAGCCAATACTGTCCCCGCCGGCACAACCGCTGAACAGCTTGGAGAGGTCCTACGCGCGGAGATGAACGGCTCGCCCGTGGCCGACTCCGGCCTTGATCCCGAGGTGGACTTCGGCCCTGGCTTCTACACCTCCACCCAGTCAACTGGCACGGCGGTTTGGGCGGTACTCAACCTGGAGCCCGGCACCTATGCCCTGCTCTGCCACTTCCCGGACCTGAGCGATGGCATGCCGCACGCATACCACGGCATGTACGGCGTGGTGGATGTCGGCGAGTAGAGGGTGGATGCGATCCCGAGACCGGATCAGTCGTCGTGGCCGAAAAGCCCAGACCGCTCCTCGAACCATGAGGAACGGTTCGGGTGGCGATCGCTATCCGACCTGGACGGCCCCCGACCGCCCCAGTTCCTCG
>CAZUPA010000158.1:3970-7052 GCA_964622205.1 uncultured Sphaerobacteraceae bacterium | reverse complement strand
TGGATTGGTGCTCGATCGGCGACGTGGCTCAACTCTTGCCCGAGACGCGGTCGATCTCCTTCTGGATGGCGGCCACCTCGTCATCATGCAGATCGAGGGTATGAAGCTGGCCCCCAAACTGGCCCAGGTCGTGGATCACCCGATCCCGGCCCTCCGTGCTCCCGAGCAGGACGACGGCCCCACCACCCTCTGGCAGGTCCCGCGCCACATTCTCGCGGAATTCCTTGAAATCATCCGCGCCGCCCTTGTTGCCGTGCCCAATGACAGCGCCGATGGCCGCGCCACCAGCCGCTCCCGCGACAGGCATGAACATGGCGGTGCCGAAAATGGCTCCGAGGACGCCGCCCACGATCGCGCCACGGCCGACCGGGTGCTTCTTTTCGTCCATCTCGATCTTGCCGCTGTCACTCTTTCGCACCAACGTCTGATCGAGAATTTTCAGGTAGCCGTAGGACTCGAGCGCCTTTGCCTCCGACAGGGCGTTTTCCGCGGTCTGCTGGTCTTCGTACACCATTGCGAGTAACAGGGCCATGGAGAACCTCCAGTTCGTTGAGTTCGAGCGTGGTTTCCAGGAACCATCCCTGGACTTCCGCGTTCTCACCAGTTGCCGTGTTCCATCGAACACATATGGGGAATACTGGGACCTGAGCGACGCCGGTGGATACGGGATGTCCCGGTTATCGCGCGGCGACATGCCTGACCTCACCCATTCACCAGCGGATACCGTGGCTACCTCGATTCCGGTAGTCCATCGACAAAGAGCCAGTCGACCAAACTCACCCTCCTGAACCTCCTTGAGCGAATCCAATCCGCCAGGCGCGTCGCGGCCGAAAGCGAAACTCGTGTGGTTCGGCGCGCGGGAGACGGGAGCCTGACCTCAAATTTTCTCCACCACATAACCGAGTGTATGCGCGGCACGGCCGTTTTCCCATACTCCAAAAGAATGAGTCCCGGTCGTAATTGGTCCGGGCTGGCCACCCAAACCCGACGCTCGCGGCGAACGATGTTCCCATGCCGGGAACCCAGGCGAGAGGTCCCCGATGCCGGGCGCTTTCGCCCCCGCGGACCCTTCGGCGAATATCCTTTGACACCTGCCGCGTCAACATCGGAGCCAGTGTCGCCGGGAAACACGGAAGGGAGGAACCGCGTCGCCGCGATCCCTCCCCTCCCACATTCGTTGATCCCCCGGCCTACGTGGTCGCCGGAGCGTCCCACGCCTGGCGCGGCATCGCCCGCCACTCCTCGGCCAGCAGGTCGAACACCACCATGTTGTCCATCCCACCCTGGTGCGAGTACAACCAATTGATCTGTCCAGCCTCCCGGTAGCCCTGCTTGCGCAGCGCCGCCGCCGACCGCGTATTGGGGAAATACACCCACGAATGCACCACGTGCAGCCCAAGCCGCTCGAAGGCGTACTCCAGCAGCAACTGCTTCGCCTCGGAGCCGTACCCTCCCCCGCGATAGGCGGGATCGCCGAAGAACGACCCCGTCTCGGCGTACCGGTTCTGGTAGTCCACGTCCAGCAGCGCCACCCAGCCGATCACGGTATCGCCCTCACGCAGGCACACCGCGAACGTGATCCACGCCGGTGGATCCTTCTTCTCGTGGTCCTTGATCCAGTCGCGATATCGCGCCGAACTGGTCATGTGCCGCCCAATATCGAACCAGGTCTCCGTTTCCTGGCGAGACCGCAACGCCGCCAGTTCGGCGTCGTCCGGCTCCTCGGGTCGCAGGTACACTCGCGAACCAACCATCATCGCGTTGCGCGGCGGATCGCCGTCCAGCGCCACCAGCGGCGGAACCGGGCGGGGCTCGCCGGTTCCCGTGCGTTCCAGCGGAATGTCGTTCGGATCGCCAAGGTTGGCCACCCACTTTGGGCCGGTGTACTCGTGGAACACCTTGTCGACCCGGCCGTTGTCCGTCACGATGTGTTCCCGGAACCTGGCCGTCTCCCGCATGCCGAACGCCTCGATCCGGTCAATCACAACCTGCTCGCTGGCTGGCCCGTCATAGTGGACCATCGCCTGGCCCCGCTCATCGATCAACCACGAAACCACCAGGGTGATCGCCTCGGCCTTGGCCACCTGGCCACTCTCGCCCAACAGCCAGTCCACCTTCACGTTCAGCCACTGCTGGATATCGCCGTCATGGATCGTGAGTGACCCGACGATGCGGTCGTCGGCCTTGCGGACGACCGCGAAGACCGGATTATCCTCGTTGGGAAGTTCCTCCTTGATCCACTCTTCGGTGAGGTCGGTGGAAATCGGAAAGATCGTTGGCCGCCAGGAAACACCGAGCTTCGCGTCGGCTTCCTCGATACCGCGCAGGTAGATATGCTCGCCCACCAGGAAGGTCTGGCCGGTGTAACCGGGCTCCCTGGTGGTGGCCGCCGCCTCCAATGTGGTGGTGCTCATCTTCCATGCTCCTCATCCAGGCCATTGAACGTGGCCCTGGGCATCCGCCGCCAGTCGCTGGCCAGCAGGTCGAAACAGACGAAGTTCTCGAACGTGCCGAACGACGGGAAAGCCCAGTGCATTCGCCCGGCCTCCTGATAGCCCTGCTTGCGCAACGCCGCCGCCGACCGCGTGTTGGGAAAGATCACGACAGACTGGATCGAGTGCAGGTTCAGCGTGTTGAACGCGTAGTCGAACAACAGGTGCTTGGCCTCGGACCCAAAACCGGCCCCCCGGTATTCGGGCCGGAAGATGGCGCTTTCGGACTCGCCGAACCCATGCAGGTAGTCGATTCCGTCCACGCCGAGCGTCCCGATCAGCTCGTCCGACTCCCGCAGGCACACCGCGAACCGCACATGCGTCTGCGGGTCCTTCTTCTGGTTGCCCTTTTCTCCCGCGAGGTAGTTGGGAGCGCTGTACATCCAGCGCCCCGCGTCCCAGAACGTCTCGGTATCGCGCCGCGACCACAGCGCCACCACGTCGATGTCATCCTTCTCGAGCGGTCGCAGGTACACGCGTTGCCCTACTCGCACGGCGTTTGCGGGAGGATCGGCATCGAGCGTTACCGGCGGGGGTACGGGCCGGGGCTCTCCCAGCCCGCTCCGCTCCAACGCGATCTTCGAGGGATC
>CAZUPA010000158.1:2263-3870 GCA_964622205.1 uncultured Sphaerobacteraceae bacterium | reverse complement strand
TGGGGTTACGGTTGTGGTCGGTTCGTGACCGGGGTCAGACGGAGGCTAGCCTCTGACCGCGTCACGCGCGGCGCCGCATGCGGCCACGCCAGTGTGGATTCGCATCATCATGCGTGCTCCCCTTTCCGGGAGGCGAGTACAGGAACTGGGGATCGGGCAACACCGGGGTTGCCAGTGGTCCTGCTCGCTGGCCCCCACTGGCAAGGCTGTTCGCCGGGTTCAGTGGGGCTCGTGCGTGTGAGGACGTTGCAGCGTCGCAACCGGCTCAGGAAAGATCGCAGCACAAACGTCGGAGCCCATAATACCTGCTGAAACCCCAAATGTCTGCCCCCGGTTTTCCTGAAACTGGCGGCTGGCCGCATGACAGTGCCAATTCCACCACGCGAGTCTTGTCACGAACCTGTGACGCCTGGAGACAAAACGAGCGCGCGCTTTCGACGTCAACCGGCGGATACTGGCATCGACGGTAATCCGGCCGAGCTTTAGTGAGGAAGCGCCATGTATGACATCGTCATCATCCCCCTCGAAGGCGCGCCACATTGTGAACGCGCCGTGCCGCCGGCCCACGATGAGGCCAGGAGGCACGGGGCGCCCCTGATGCTGCTGCACGTTGTTCCACGTCCGGAAGGCCCGGCGCCCGACCCACGCGTGCGGATGAGCGGGCCTTCGATTACAGCGGGCGATTGGCCAGCCCAGGGACTGACTCGCGAGTTGGCACGGGCAACCGCCTACCTGGAAGACGTGAAGCTTGCCCACGGCCTGCCGAAGACGACGGCGATCCAGACGACGGTGGGAGAGCCGGTACGCCGGATTCTCGCGGAGATCGGGCGTCATCGTCGCCCTCTGCTCGTCATGACCACCGGGGAAGACACGGCTGGCCCCCGCCCGATGCTAAGCAATGTCACCCAGCAAGTGCTCGCCAAGGGATCGGCGCCGGTGCTCGCCGTGCATGCCCCCGCCCAGGAGAAGCGGAGCCGAACGACCGGGCCGGTCGATTCGGCCACGATCCCGGATGCCCGAATGCACCATGGCGCGAGGTATTTGACCAGTAGGGCATGACGTGGCGCTTCACCGGCGAGGCGGTGACGTTTGCCCCCACACAAAGGAATGTGCGACATGACCTTTCCCAACCGCGTGCTCATCCCGCTTGACGGGTCGGCGCGGTCCGAACAAGCCTTTCCGCTGGCGCGACGCCTGCTTCATGAGGCAACCATGGTGGTGCTCCTGCACGTGGTGAGGGAAGATGCGGAATACAATCAGGACGAGCTTTCGGTGGAGTACCCGGATACCGATCGGGCGACGGTGGCGAAGGCCCGCGCCGGACTGGAGATGTTCGTCAACCAGCAAATGGAGCGCGGCGAGTTCGCCAACCGCCCGAAACTCAGGGTGGAAACGGGCGACCCGGCCTCGGTCATTCTCGACATCGCGAACGCGGAGAACGTGGACCTGATCGTCATGACCACGCGCGGCCATGGCGCGCCGGAGCGGTGGTTCCTCGGGAGCGTCGCGGACCGGATCGTCCGGTCTTCGCCGGTTCCCGTTTGCGCGGTGCATCCGTTGGAAGAGGTGGACGAGAACCAGGGACAGGTCGGCCGGATCATCGTCCC
>CAZUPA010000158.1:0-2163 GCA_964622205.1 uncultured Sphaerobacteraceae bacterium | reverse complement strand
TAGCCACCGTGAACTGGGCCGCGGCAAATTCCATGCTCCACGCGGCCCAGCCTCCCCCTCCATACTCCGCCGAATTTCCACCGTCATGGGGACGCTGAGAATGCTCAGCGTCCCTTCCGGGCCGCTTCGATCACGATCGGCTCCTCAGGATCTTCATGGTCGTACGGCCCTCAAATCCAGGAGCGGTCGGTCACGGAGAACCGCTCGACGAACTCCAGCGGTCCAAACTCAAGCGTCCACTCGCGGGCCCCGGCGGAGGTCACCGTCCCCGGTCCGAGTTCGACCGCGGCGAGAGGGTTTGCCAGCCAGGACCCATCATCCAGCATGGTCATCTCATCGCCATGTAGGCGGATGATGACCGTCGCGTACGCGGGGGCGACCGAGCCGGCGCTCGGCGGCTCGGCGGCTCGGGTATCCCGATAGCATGGCGAGTCCCTCGCCGGATGCAACACCCTGGCCACCAATCCACTCCCTCCCAAACCCCCGCTTCTCCGCGCCAACAACGCCCTGGGGGAAATACGGACACACCCCACGCAATTACGTAGCGAACCCCATCACGAAATCAGTAACGTCACCGATGCGGGCGCACAAAGACGCCGGTACGCTCGGAAGTGGGAAATGTCCCACTTCTATCGACCTTCGGGAGACTCGCGCATGTCCTTGTCGATCATGCTCACCACCGCCGCCCTGTTGCTCGCCGTACCCGTCAGTTTCGTCTTCCTCATGCTCGCCTTCCAGGCCATCGGCCCGTGGCGCACTTCGTATCCAGGCATCCAGCTTCCCGACCTGCCCGACGAGTGCGACTGGAACGAGTAGACGCCACACCGGGTCAACATCTTCCGCGCGCGACCTACACAAACAAGGCCAACAACGACGCCACCCCCCACGCCCGCTCGGCGATTTGCCCGGCTCGCATACCATGTACTGGTAACCACACCGCCGCGCGAATGCCCGGCGCCAGGCCATGAATGAAGAAACGGCGCTGTTGCGGGCACGGCAACGACCGCCGTACGTCTCATCGCGGAAGGGCCAACACCCATGAGCAGCCCGGCGAATCACCCCGCCAACGCAATCCCCACCCGGACACCTCCCGGCCAGGACTGGCCCATCGAGAAGCGCGGGGTGATGATCGCGGGCGAGAACCCGATGATCGTGCTCTACCGGACAGGCAGTGACGAGATCGTCGCCATCGCCAGCATGTGGACCGTCTCCTGGTCGGAAGCGGGAGCGGGACACGCGCTCGTGATCTGGACCGATCCGGATGCAACGGGTCTGCGGAAACAGGCGCCGGTCGGCATCTTCACCGACAATCCCGACCTGGCCCACTATGTCTGGAGCAACTTCTACAACGACTACGGTCCCATCCACGGCCGCGGCATCGAGAACGCCCCGCCTCGCGCCGCGCGCTTCACCGAGCAATCGGACGGGCACCGGCTCCACCGCATCGGCTGCACGTCCGGAAGCCTGACCATCGACCTCGAATGGCGAGACGTGGTCGAGGTCTTCCAGGCCGTGACATACCCAACCGGCTACGAAGTCTCGGTCATCGCCGCCCCCTGCGCGAAAGCATCCATCACGGTCAATGGCGTCCAGGCCAGTGGAGAGATCCATCAGCCGGAAGGATGGTTTGGGAGTTCCGCCATGCTGGCCTTCGCCGAAACCTGGATCGCCATCCCACCTGAATCAGATGCCAGCGAACCGCACGAGGAATCACCGCAACGAAGCTAAGCAATCGCCCCATGGCGCACCTCACACTGGCGTCCGCCTCCCCGACGACGCGGTGCTCCATTTCCCACAGGACCGCTTCGGTCACGGAATCGATGATGCCGTTCGGAATCGTTGTGAAGACGACGACCCGTCACGGCGGCGGAGTGTCACTGGGCCGGTTCGGATGCATGGTCACCCCGGCGGAACATGATGGACGATCGTTGTTCGGGTCCCTGAACCTCCGGTACGAACGTTCCCTGTCGCGGATATCGCTTGGCCCGCGAGCGCCGGTTTGATCGTCCAGCACACCTCCGCCACTCTCCTCCAATATCCACTCCGCGCCTCCCACCTCACCCATCACCCCGCCCACAATACGGACTCCCACCCCACCTCCCCACAATCGCGTACGTAATCCTCAACCGCCTACGTAGCCCGAATCAGTAACTTCACCGATGG
>CAZUPA010000157.1:0-7150 GCA_964622205.1 uncultured Sphaerobacteraceae bacterium | reverse complement strand
CGCAACTCGGCGCGCAGGATGCCACGCCCATCCCCGGGTCTCCCCCCGATGGTGGGGTCATTGTTGCGTCCGGGCTCACCAGCCCGCGCGGAATCGCCTTTGGCCTCGATGGCCAGATCTTCGTCTCCCTCGCGGGCAGTGGCGGCCCCAACGAAGCCACCGAGACCGCGCCGACCACGGCCGCGATCGGTCCATGGCTGGGTGGGCCAACCGCCGCGGTTGCCCGGATCGACGAGCAAGGGTGCCCGGTCGCGCTCGCCACTGGACTCCCGTCGTCAATCGATAGCACCGCGGGAATCCTGGGCGCCGACGATGTCGCGATCCTGGGCGACCAACTGTATGTCGCGGTCGATGGCGGCGGACCGGTGCATGGCAACCCCGACATGCCCAGCGGCGTCTACCAGCTCCTGGCCGATGAAGACCCCCTGCTGATCGCCGACCTCAGCGCCTGGACCCGGGCGAACCCGGCCGAAGCCCTCCCTGGTGACTACGACCCAGACGCGGCCGGATACGGCATGGTCGCCGACGAGGCCACCGGCATCCTCTGGGTGGTCGACCCGAACGTGGGTCAAATCCTCGGCGTAACCCCCTTCGGCGAGGTCTTCCGGATCGCCGATCTCTCGGCGGAGCACCCCGTTCCGACCAAGCCGGTCCTCGATCCCGATGGCGGAATCTACGTGGGCACGCTCAACACCGTTCCCTTCACCGATGGCGTCTCCCGCGTCATGCACATCGACATCAACGGCAACGTGAACGATGTGTGGACCAACCTCACCACCGTCGTCGATGTGGGAGTGGGCGCCGATGGCACGCTCTACGCCCTTGAGATGTCCACCGGCAATATCGAAGAGCCGCCCTTCCTCCAGCCCGGCAGTGGCCGCATCGTCCAGCAAACCGGTCCCGACTCCAGCGAGGTGGTTGTCGATGGCCTGATGTTCCCGATCGCGCTCGAGGTTGGCCCCGACGAAGGGCTGTATGTGTCGCTGCCCGCGCTGGGCGCTGGCGACGGCAGCGGCGTCATCGTGAAGTACGGTGGCGACGAGGCGGAGACCGTGGCGGCCAGCACCGATTGCGCGCCCATTCCGGAAACGCTCTTCCAGCCGGAGCCGGAAGTCGTGGAAAGCACCCCGGTTCCGGCGACGCCTTCAACTCCAGTGATCGTCGAGGCGCCCGTGACTGAGGAGCCCGCCACTGAAGCACCTGCCACGGCAGAAGCCACGCCCACCAGCGAGGCGAGCCCCGCGGCCAGCCCACGGGCGGAAGACGCCAACGATGTCTCGATCGAGGCGTTCGCCTTCGTCCAGAGCGAACTCGTGGTGCCGGCCGGTTCCACCGTGACCTTCGTGAACAATGACTCGGTGGCCCATACCGCGACTGCGGGCGATGGCTCGTTCAGCACCGGGAACATCGCGCCCGGCGAATCCATTCCTGTTACCTTCGATCAACCCGGATCGTACGTGTACTCCTGCTCGTATCACCCCAACATGAAGGGGGTCATCATCGTCGAGTAATCTCCACGACAACCTGATCTCCAGAAAGAGGACGAGGCATCGAGGTGTCTCGTCCTCTTCGTTTCCTGAACGCAAGACGCCATCATAATTAACGCATTGCGATAACGAACCAAAGTCGTCATTCTGAGAGGAGCGAAACATGACGGCTTTGGTTCGAGAGGGTAATGCATGTGTACGTGTCTGATATTGAGCGCGCTCGCGCGTCCTATGGATGGCCTGTCGCCACCGCCGCCAGGCATCGGCGCGACATCACCTTCGATGGATGCCATCTGAAATGCACACAATCCCGCCCGATCGGTAAGCAGAGGAATCACCTACAGTGAACCAGCAGATCCACTTCATCACCCTCGCCACGGCGGACCTGGCTGCCGCCCGGTCCTTCTACGTCGACGGCATGGGATGGGAGCCGCTGCTCGACGTACACGGGGAGATCATCTTCTTCCAGGCCGCGCCGGGCCTGACGCTCGGGCTGTTCGACGCCGTGAAGTTCGCGGCCGACCTGAACCGTGACGACGTCCCTTCCGGCGCCAGCGGAATCACGCTTTCGCACAACGTGGACAGCCCGGACGAGGTGGATTCCACCATCGCGGCGCTGGCGCGGGCCGGGGCCACGATCCTGAAGGAGCCCCAGCACAGTGCGTTCGGCGGGATCTACCACGGCCACGTGGCCGATCCGAACGGCGTGGTATGGGAGATTGCCCACAACCCCGGCTGGCGCATCCACGATGATGGGTCGGTCATCTTCGGCTGATCCACGTTCACAGGACATTCACAAGGCCTGCACTGGCGCTCCATACCGGGGCGGTTACATGGAAGAGACACGGGGAAGACGTTTCCCCGCCGCCTCGTAACCGCACCAGGGAGACCTCATGGCACTGCCCGCACCTGTTTCATCGCCCCAAGCCGGACACCTGACGTTCGTACCCGCTCCGGATACCGTACCCGAACAATTGAGCATCCAAACGCGAGGATTGACCAAACGCTACGGCGAGATCGTCGCGGTCGAAAGCCTCGACCTGCGGGTTCGGCAAGGTGAGGTCTATGGCTTCCTCGGTCCCAATGGGGCGGGGAAGACCACGACCCTGAGAATGCTGCTGGGCCTGATCGCGCCGACCAGCGGCGACATCTCGATGATGGGGATGTCGCCCGGAACACCGGAGGCGCTGGCGAGGATCGGCTCGATGATCGAAACCCCGGCGTTCTACCCATTCCTTTCGGGCCGGGACAACCTGCGCATGCTGGCCGCCTACACCGCCACCCCGGAGGGCCGGATCGACGAAGTGCTCGAACAGGTGGACCTGTCTGACCGGGCGGGCGATGCCTTCAAGGGCTACTCGCTCGGGATGAAGCAGCGACTCGGCGTGGCGGCGGCTCTGTTGAAGAACCCTCCGCTGCTGATCCTCGATGAGCCAACCAATGGCCTCGACCCGGCGGGAATGGCGGACATGCGCGGGCTGATCCGGCAGCTTGGCCGCGATGGCCGGACTGTCCTGCTTTCGAGCCACCTGATGAACGAGGTGGAGCAGGTCTGCGATCGGGTGGGCGTCATTGCCCGGGGCCGGGTCGTGGCCGAAGGCGCCGTGAGCGACCTGCGCGGCGATGACCGGCTGCTGGTTCGGGTGGACCAGCCGCTCCTGGCGCGGGAGTTGCTCCTGCCGCTGCCGAACGTGGCCGGGCTGGACATTTCCGGCCAGGCGGTGCGGCTGGAAGCCGATCCTGGTTCGGAGATCGATGGGGCGATGGTGGCGCGCCTGCTGGTGGAGGGCGGCGTGGCGGTACACGAACTGCGGCACGACCGCCGGTCGCTTGAACAGGTGTTCCTTGACCTGACGGGAGGACACTGAGATGACCAACGACTTCTTCAATCTTGTCCGGGCGGAACTCTTCATGCTGCGCAAGCGAACGGCGACCTGGGTGCTGCTTGGGATCTGGGTCATCGTGACCTGCGTGTTCGCCTACATCCTGCCGTATGCGGTGTATGTATCCGGCAGCAGCTCCGATTTCGGCGAGAGCCTCGAATCGCTGCTGCCAGCGTCGATCGCGGTGACGATTGGGGACGGCATGCCGTTCTATGGCGGATCGCTGGCGCTGGTGCTTGGCGTGCTGGTGGTTGGCAGCGAGTATGGCTGGAACACATGGAAGACGTTGCTGACCCAACGGCCGGGCAGGTTGAGGACATTCGGCGCGAAGGTTTCGGCGCTGGGTCTGATGCTGGCGCCGTTCGTGTTGGCCGCCTACGCGATGGGTGTGGTGGCCAGCACCAGCATCGCGCTAATCGAAGGTGAGTCCGTCTCCTGGCCAGGAGCGACGACGCTGCTGAACTCGATGGTGTCCGGTTGGCTGATCCTGGCGGTCTGGGCATCGTTCGGGGTGTTGCTGGCAATGGCCACGCGGGGCACGTCGCTGGCGATCGGGATCGGCATCCTGTGGGGCCTGGCGCTGGAGGGGCTGCTGAGCGCGTTCGCGGCGAGCGTGGGCTGGCTGGAATGGGTGGTTGACTTCATGTTCCGGGCCAACGGCTACTCGCTGCTGCGGGCGGTGAATGGCGGATCCACAACCGGCACGCCCGATGGACCGGGAACCTTCTCGGGTCCGTTCGTGAGCGGCACACAGGCGACGATGATGCTGGCGATGTACCTGGTGGTGTTCCTTGGCCTGTCGGCGTGGCTGCTGCGCCGCCGCGATATCGCCTGAGGCGCTACCACTGGTCGCTGAGACCACTCGCGAGATCCGCGAAGCCTCCGTTGGGACCCTGCTCTTCAAGCAGGTCGATCCCAACGGGGGTTTCCTGTTGCTGGTGAGCGGTGCAGTGCCATTCGTGATACTGGCAGTAGTGGCAGAAGTTCGAGGGCCGGGCAGGCCATTCGCGTTCGAGCACGAGTTGCCCGGCAAGGGTGAGCACTTCGGCCCAGGCGGTCTCGCGGTACTCAGGCGTGAGCGGGATCACCTCGGTTTCGTTGTGTTCGAGGAAGACGTAGGTGAAGCGAACTGGCAGGTTCAGGGTATCGGTGGCTACCTTCTGGAGCAGTTCCTTGAAGACAAACCGCATGGTGATCGGCGCGATGGCATCGACCCAGACGGAGCCGGTCTTGTAGTCGACGATGTCAACGAATGGCGCGCCCTCGTCGTCGAGCCGGAGCAGGATGAGATCGGGGCGCGTGGAGATCGTGAGCCGGGCGTTGGCGGGCTCCATGGGAAAGGTGCGACTTCCAATGTTCTCGATGTTGAGGAACTGGGCTTCGGGGTCGAGTTGATCGAGGCCGTACCTGACCCACCTTTCGATTTTGCGGACCGAGGCGTCGTGAGCGGCCTCCGAGGGGAAGCGATGGCGCGGGAGTCCACGCCGGATCCAGGCGAGCACGTCGTCGCTGGTACGGAGCGGAACGCGGGCGCGAAGTCGCTTGGCGGCGTCTGCGAGAATGCTGTGCGCGATTTTGCCTTCTTCGAAGATGAGGCTCCACTCCTGACGGCCGGGTACCTGGTCGACGTGCTGGAGGCGGACGCGATGGGGGCAGGAGGCGTAGTCCCTGAGCTTCGACGGCGAGAGATGGCGCGTGACCGGCCAGGCGGGGAGCTCCGGGGAGTTTCCGGGAGGCTGGCCAGCGGATGACATGTCACCATCCCACCAGGCGTTGCAGCCACTGGGCGGCGGAATGCCCGTAGCCAATGAGGAAGACCATTCCGAACCCAGCCAGTTGAGCGGCGATGGCCGGGACACTCGCGATCGACTCGCCCGGCCGCCGCGGCCAGGCGGAAAGCGTGAGGGCGATGAGGGCAAGCGGGAAGACGATGAGCGCCCCGACGCTGAAGATGCCGGCGAGCAGGAGGGCAAGCGCGATGCCAAGCCCGTTCCAGACCAGCAGCAGGGACCAGACGCGCGTGGCGGGAACGACCAGCATGACCGAAGCGAGCGCCATGACGGCCGCTCCGCCGGTCATGGTGATGGAGTTGCCGCCGAGGTGACGGGTGACCGCGCCAACCGCGAGGAACGCGACCGCCGCGCCCATCGAGGCTCCGAGGGCGAGGAACGGATAGGCGGCGCCATGGCCCTGTGCTGTGCGGTGGGTTTGGGATTGGGTGGCGGACATGGGCGAGAGCTTTCCGGAGGACGTGGTTGCCAGCACATGCATTATCGTCCATGACACGCCACCCAGGATGTGGAGCCACGGTGATGCCGCGTGACACCAGTCCCCACTCCGACCGCCAGCGAGGACTGGCGGCACGTTGCGGTGCGCCTGAAGCAGGCTGGATGCTTGCGCATTGTTAACGTTCGCGCTACCTTGTCGGCCCCGGAAACGGGATGGACGCCCATTCACCCTTCATCGACTTGCCCTGAAGCCTGTGGATCGCGCGGAACTCCCGGCGGTTCCGGCTGGCCCTGGCGACGCCATCGACATGGATTCGAGCGCGCCGCCCAGCAGGCCGCCCGCATCCGGTGGCTTGTTGTTCGTCCCGCCGGGTGAGATGAAACGCGATGTCCATGCCCCTCCTTTCTGGCCTCCGGCCACGATGATTGACGCCCGCTCCTTCTTCCAGCGCACCTTCGCGTCGCTCTCCGTACGCAACTACCGGTTGTTCTTCTTTGGCCAGGCAATCTCCATGTCTGGCACCTGGATGCAGACGGTAGCCCAGGGGCTACTGGTGCTGGAACTCACCGGTTCCGGCGTGGCGTTGGGACTGGTGACGGCGCTGCAAACCCTGCCGGTGCTGCTGTTCGGAGCCTGGGGCGGGGTGTTCGCCGATAGGCTGCCGAAACGGTCGATCCTCTATGTCTCCCAGGGGGTATCTGGCATCGCCAGCCTGATCATGGGCACGCTCGTGATCACTGACCTGGTGCAATTATGGATGGTGTATTCGCTGGCGATGCTGCTGGGATTCGTGAAGGTGTTCGACAATCCCGCGCGGCAGACATTCGTGCGGGAGATGGTGGGCAACGACCGGCTGACGAACGCGGTGGCGCTCAACTCGATGGAGATGAACCTGGCGCGGGTCATCGGCCCCACGATCGCCGGGATCATGGTGGCGACGGTGGGGCTGGGAGCCTGCTTCATTGTGGATGGGCTGTCGTACGGGGCTGTCATCATCATGCTGCTGATGATGCGGGCGGACGAACTGAAGCCGGCGACCCGGCTGTCGCGGGCGAAGGGGCAGCTTGGCGAGGGACTGCGCTATGTGTGGTCGGAGCCGGTGTTGCGCAACACGCTGGTGATGATGGCGATCATCGGAACGTTCACCTACGAGTTCTCGGTGGTGCTGCCGCTGTTCTCGGAGTTCACCTTCGAAACCGGGGCGAGCGGCTACGCGGCGCTGACGGCGGCGATGGGCGTCGGCGCGGTGGTGGGCGGCCTGTACACGGCGGGCCGGGCGAAGAGCACCATGCGCATGCTGGTGATTTCGGCGTCGCTGTTTGGGGTATCGGTCCTGCTGACGTCGGTGGCGCCGACGTTGAACCTGGCGCTGGCGGCGATGGTGATCGTCGGCTTCTTCTCGATCAACTTCACCTCGATCGGGAACGTGACGCTGCAATTGCAGAGCGCGCCGGAGATGCAGGGCCGGGTGATGTCGCTGTGGTCGATGGCGTTTCTGGGCACCACGCCGATTGGCGGGCCGCTGATGGGAGCGGTTGGGGAGCACGCCGG
>CAZUPA010000156.1:3022-7181 GCA_964622205.1 uncultured Sphaerobacteraceae bacterium | reverse complement strand
CTATGCCCGGGCCGTGGCCATCCAGATGGGCGGCCGCGCGGGGTACGCCTTTCCGCCCATGACCGGCGCGCGGGTGAAGGACGCCGCCATTCCCGGCACGCTCACGCTGGCGATCCGGGTTGGGGAGGCCGTTCTCGATGCCCGCGCCAATCATGGCGATCCGGTCGATGCCATCCGCGGAGTCACCGGTGGCGGACGCCTGTTCACCGGCAAGGTGAGCGATGTGCGGCGCGAAATGCGCGATGGGTTCGCTCGTGGGGTCGTCGCTCTGGAGGGTTTCGGCGACGACGTCGGCGCCACCTTGCGCATCGACTTCCAGAACGAGAACCTGATCGCCCGCACGGGCGATGGCCGCGTCGTGGCGGTCGTCCCCGACCTGATCTGCCTCGTCGATACCGATACTGGCGATCCACTCACCACGGAGATCATCCGTTACGGCCTCCGTGCAACCGCCATCGGCATTCCGGCCCCGGCCCAGTTGCGAACGCCCCAGGCGCTCCAGGTGGTCGGTCCCGCCGCCTTCGGCTATCCCGGTGTCTCCTACGACCCCATGCCAGGCGTGTATGGCGAGCGATCCAGTTAGCGGGATCGAGTCGTCGGACCGGAGCAATCCGGAATGCTCCCGGCGACGGTTCGATTTCGCGCGCGGAGCCGGAACACGGTTTCATCCTGGCCACAATCAGGATGACAAGTGGAGTTTTTTGGCCGATTTATCGAGCGTGTTTCCAGAGAGGACTGATGTATTTACGGAAGTGCCAATCGATTATTTCATGGCACTCGTTTTGTTCTTGAATGATTCGGAGTTACGGCATACCATTAAATCTGGATTAACCGATGTATCGTAAAAGGATTTACCATGGCAAAGAAGAAGGCAGACAAAAAGGCAATCGAGGCGAAATCGGCCAAGTCCTCGAACAAGGGCGGAAAGTCGGAAAAGAAGCAGAAGAACAAGGGTAAGAAGAAGTAGCCTGATTCGCTGCGAAATAACCATAAAGGGGAGCCACTTGGCTCCCCTTTATGGTTAAGCATTCCACCGGGCAGTAATTATGCATCAGGTGTCGATAATTGCGGAATGTCAGTCATTGTGATCGTTGCTCGTGATGCCGTTCAGGTGGTCGAGCAGCCCGGCCAGATTCGCCAGCGCCCGCAGGTCGTTGCCAGGTGTTCCCGCACCCTCCGCGAACGCGCTCACGATCACCGTTCCCGATTGCACCGCGATCACCGCGAACGACTCCTCCGGATCACTGGCCTGAGTGCCGTCCATCGAATACCATGCCGCGTCGTACCACAGCACGCTCGCTTCTGGAGACCCTTCCGGAGCGATCTGCTTTCCCGCGGCCTCAAAGGTCGGATGCACGATGTAGGCGCCAACTGGCCGGGCGTCGCCGCCCACGCCCGCCTGGACCATCACCCCGCCAATCGCCCCCTCCAGGTCGGTATCGTTCGTATCAACCCACTCCTTCACCGTCAGGCCGGTGATGTCGGAGGGAAATAGCGGCGTGGCGATCTCGCTGGCCAGCAGCTGCTCGAAGATCGCCTCCGGCGGCAGCGGCTCGCCCTCGGGCGTCGCGTCCGGCGTGCCTTGCCCGAGCGCCTGGAGCGGCATTGTCAACCCGGCCGGGATCAGCGGCGCGGAGAGCAGCGTTCGTCGTGAAACAGGCATGCCCCGTCCTCCTTGTATAACACCCGTCCTCTTCGTTTCTCTGTTGCCCGCAACGTGCGTCCGGCCCGGATTGTTCCGGGCTGCATTACACCCAACCGCGGCGATTCCGCGGTTTCGGCGATAATTGAACTGGCGGGGAACATCGCGTTCCATCAGCAAAAGGAGTGACAGTCACCTCATGCAATCTCCGGCAAGCGAAACAACCAGTTCCGGCCCAAATCCCCCATGCGAAGTCGGTCGCCGTCACCCGCGCGACAAGCACCGCATGCGACCGGTCGAAGGCTACGACCATGTCTGGCTGTGCGCCAAGCACAGCATGTTCGCCCAACTCGTCGACAAGGATACCGCCGCCTCCTACGAACGCGGCGATGATTACCCGATGCATGACGGCGGCGAAGGCATCGTTGTGCAGCACGGCGACGAGCGCCAGGGCGGCGCGATCCTCTACTACCGCGCGAAGTAACGCACACGGCCAGGCCCGATCCGGGCAGCAGGGATATTCACCATGCCAATCGGGTTCGCGCTCGATGCTTCCGCCGGGTCGTGGGCACCCGCGTTTCGTGCCGGGGATCCCGACGCCATTCGCGCGGCGGTCGAGCGCACCCTCGAGATCGCCCGGATGGGCGACGCGGCCGGAATCGAGTCGATCTGGGCGATGGAAGACCCGGACGGCTGGGACGCCTTCGCCATGCTGGGCGCCGTCGCCCGCGAAACCACTCGAATCAGGGTCGGTACAGGGGTCACCAATCCCTACCTCCGTCATCCCGCCCTCCTCGCGGCGTCCACATCCACGCTCGACCTGTTGAGCAACGGCCGGTCCTTCCTCGGTCTCGGCCGTGGCCAGGAGGAGTGGTACCGCGAGGCGCTCGGCATGCCTGTCGGCAAACCAGCTCGCGCCCTCCGCGAGACCTTCGACCTCCTCGGCCAGTGGTGGTCGCCGGAGATGCGCGCCACCAGCGATGAACAGGCCACCGAGTTCGCGGTCAACGCCTGGGAACGCGTGATCCGGCCCCTCCGTGGCTCCGTCCCGATCTACCTGGCGGCGGTCGGTCCCATCGCGCTCCGCCTGGCCGGGCGATATGCCCAGGGCGTGGTCTTCAACGACCTCGCCTCCGTCCCGTTCCTGGGGCAGGCCATCGCCACCGTTCGCCAGGCCGCCCTCGATGCCGGGCGCGACCCCGCCGCGCTTTCCTTCTACTCGCGCTCCTCAGTCACCATCACCGATGACCTCGAAACCCACTATCGCAGGCGAAAGTCGACCGTGGCCGCCATCCACGCCCTTCCCGGCATGGAGCAACTCCTCGTCTCGCCCAACCACGATACCGAGCGCATCATCGCCGATGTCCGCGCCGCCATGCGCACCGGGGAGATCCTCTCCAACGGCGGAGGTTTCGGCGACCTGCGCCGGGGCGGCGATCTCGCCGCCGCCCGCGACGCGATTCCGGACGACCTCATGGCCGAACTGGTGGTCGCCGGCGCTGTTCCCCAGGTCCGGGAACAACTGCGCCGCCTCGCCGGCATCGGCATCACCCATGTGTTCCTGGCCGGACAGGGTCCGGAAGCCACCGTGGAATCGCTCGCCGCGCTGATCCGGGAGCTATCGTTCGATTCCTGACGTTACCGTGGTAACCAACCGGCGGCATCGTGCGTCATAAGTGGTGAGAGGCAACGGAACAGTACTCCTATTCCACACCCCCTTCCCAAAAGCGCCGAGCCTCTTACCGGCCACCCGGCCGCCGCCGCTTCCCCAGGAGGCGCGGGCGCCGGGCGTGCCGGTGGCCACATGGCCGGGTCCCTTGCTTCCTGGAAGGCGAATGGGCGCACCAGTTCCCATTCGTACGTGAAGGTGAATCGGCTCATGCGTGCAATGTGGCCCGATGGGCGGTACTCTCAACCCAACAGCTTGAACGAGTTCGATTGCGCCGGAACAAACGGCAATACATGTGCTGGCCGCGAAACACGAGGAACGTGGCCGCGAGCCCCGTGGAGGACGTCGATGCAGGCACCACATCCTGGCCCTTCAGCGCTTGACCGGGCGACATTGCCGCTGTTAGGCGCCGCCCGCCGCCGGGCGCGGCGCTTCGCGCGCCCGCGTTCCGGGAAGCGGCTGAGCCCCGCCGCCAGGTTCGTCCACCTCTTCGGCGCCATCGCCATGCTGGTTGGCCTGTTCCTCCCGCTCACCGGCATGAATCAGGCCCTCGCCAGTCCGTTGGACACCAAACCCCAGCAATCCCAGGCCCAGAACGCGATTCCCAGCGGCATCGGCCAGGTCGTCGCGATGGGCGACTTCCAGTCCCAGCTTGGCTGCGGCGACTGGGATCCGAACTGCGGACCCAGCAGCCTGAGCAATGAAGGCGGCATCTGGAGCGGCATCGTCGGGCTCGCGCCCGGCTCATACCAGGCCCAGTTCGCCGTCGTCGATGGCGCCGGTAGCCTGTTCATCTTCGGGAGCGGCGGCCAGGATGGGGGAGCGCTCGGCTTCTCCGTCGGCGACGG
>CAZUPA010000156.1:0-2922 GCA_964622205.1 uncultured Sphaerobacteraceae bacterium | reverse complement strand
CCAGGGCCTTACCTACGGCACCCTCACCGTTCAGCGGCTCGACGCCGATGGCAATCCCGCTGGCGGCGGCTGCTACCAGTTGTGGGGCGGGAGCCTGGTCAACCAGGCTTGCGCCGATGGCGGCGGCAACGCCTTCATGACCTTCCCCGAAGGCATCCAGCCCGGCGGCTACACCCTCGTCGAGGTCCAGGCGCCGTCCGGCCAGGAACCGATGGCCGACACCCCGGTCGATCTCCAGCCCGGCGACCAGGTCGTCACCCTCCAGCCCGAGGGCGCGGAGATTGTCGAGGAACCAACTGACGAGTCCGTTGACGAGCCGACCGATGAGCCAACGGACGAACCCATCGACGAGCCTGTTGACGATGGCTTCCCCAGCGTGTTCGTCGTCGAGATCACCGATGACCAGGGCAATCCGATCCCGGGCGCATGCTGGCAATTGATCCAGGACGGAAACGTCATCCAGGAAGACTGCGATCGCGAGGAGTGGGGTGACACCAACCCCGGCAACGGACGGACCGGCTTCGATGTCGTGCCTCCGGGAACCTACACCCTTCACCAGTCCGAAGGCCCCGAGGGCAGCAACTTCGCCGAGGATCGCGAAATCACCATTCCTGGCGATGGAAGCGATGTCGAGGAGCAGGTCACCGTCGCGGCCGCCGGGCAGCCCACCCAGGAGATCACGGAAGAACCCACCCAGGAAGAAGGCATCCCGAGCAGGTTCGTCGTGCAACTCGAGGACGACCAGGGCAACCTCATCCCCAATGCCTGCTGGCAGCTCATCCAGAACGACAACGTCGTAAGTGAGGACTGCGATACGGAGGAATGGGGCGATACCAACCCGGGCAATGGCCGGACCGGCTTCGATGATGTGCCGGCCGGCACGTATACGCTGCGGCAGATTTCCGGCCCCGATGGTGCGAATCTCGCCGAGGACCGCGAGATCACGATTCCCGGCGACGGGAGCGATATCGAAGAGTTCGTCGTCGTTCCGTTCGCCGAACAGCCCACCGGGGAAGTGACCGAGGAGCCGACCGACGAACCCGTCACCGAGGAACCCACGGATGAGGTCATCGATGATGGTTTCCCCAGCCCGCTGGTGGTGCAGATTACGGACGACCAGGGCAATCCCGTGCCTGGCGCCTGCTGGCAACTGATCCAGGGTGACGATGTCGTCCAGGAAGACTGCGATCGCGAGGAGTGGGGTGACACCAATCCCGGGAACGGGCGCACCGGGTTCGACAGCGTCCCGCCGGGAACCTACACCCTCCACCAGTCCGAGGGCCCCGAGGGCGGCATCCAGGCCGAGGACCGCCAGATCACGATTTCCGGCGATGGCAACCCGGTCGAGGAACTGATCACCGTTCCGGCGGGCCAGCAGCCGACCGAGGAGCCCACGGACGAGGCGACCGACGAGCCAACGGAAGAACCAACCGAGCAACCGACCGATGAGGCGGTCCCGCTCGGCAACCTCCAGGTCGACCTGTACGCCCCCGATGGCTCGCTCGTCGGTGGCGCCTGCTGGCAACTGGTCCAGGACGAGAATGTTGTCGCGCAGGCCTGCGACATCGACGATGGGGTAGACCGCTTCCCGTTCAACGGCAAGGTCGGCCTCTACGACGTCCCGGTCGGCGCCTACACCCTGCGCATGTCCGCCGTCCCCGATGGCTACCAGCAGGCGCCGGACGCCGAAGTCGAAATCACCACCACCGACGGCCTCCTCGAAGCAACCATCCAACCGTCCGATGCGGAACCCACCGAACAACCAACAGAGCAACAGACCGAAGAACCGACAGAAGAGGCCACTGAGGAGCCGACGGAGCAACCCACGGAAGAGCCGACCGTGCCGGACGGACCTCCGGGCGCGCTCGTCGTCACGCTGGAGGACGAGCAGGGCAACGTGATCGGCGGCGCCTGCTTCGAGCTGGTCGACGCCGATGGGAACGTGGTCGCCGAGTCCTGCGACCTTCCCGGGCCTTCCGACCAGAATCCAAACAACGGCCGCTCCGGCTTCTACGGAGTGCCGCCGGGCGATTACACGGTTCGTCAGGTCGGCTCGGTCGAAGGATTCGAGCCAGTCGATCCCGTAAGCGTCACCATCAATCCGGATGCCCAGACCGATGAGACCGTGGTCGCCCAGGCCGCCGAGGGTGAGCCTACCGAAGAACCCACGGACGAACCGACCGAGGAACCCACCAGCGAGCCGACGGAGGAACCGACCGAGCCCGGCGAAACGACTGGCCTCATAGTCGACGCCACCGGCATCGACCTGGCAGGCCAGCAACTCTGCATCGAACTCGGTTCCACCGGCCTGATCGGGATGTCCAACCCGCCCTTCGCCTGCGATAACGGCGACAACGACCAGGACCCGCGCGATGGCATCATCGTCCTCGCGGATGTTCCTCCCGGCACGTATGCCTTCTTCGTGACATCCGGCCCCGAAGAACTCCAGGACACGGAGTGGCCGAACGTCACCATCGATGAGGGCCAGGTCACGAACGTTCCGCTGCAATCCGAACCGGAAGCGGAGCTCGGAGCGCTCCGCCTCACCGTCGTCGATGGCGAAGGCAACCAGGTCCAGGAAGAGGGAACCTGCGTCACCGTCGTCGGACAGACCGATAGCATCTGCGACAACGAAGGCGGCGATGCATCGGGCGAGCAGGGCGAGATCCTCATCGAGAACCTCCCCGCGGGCCAGTATCAGATCACTCAGGACTCGGCGCCGGAAGGCTTCGAGCCCGGCCAGGACCTCACGGACGTCCCGGTCGATGAAGGGGACGAGACTGGTGAGAACCTCGGCATCTTCCAGGCCACCAGCGATATCCAGGTCATCGCCGTGAACGACGATGGCCAGATCGTGGGCGGCGCCTGCTGGGCCATCTACTCCGGCGACGCCGAAGTGGCCGCCCAGTGCGACGACGCCTC
>CAZUPA010000155.1:4824-7211 GCA_964622205.1 uncultured Sphaerobacteraceae bacterium | reverse complement strand
GGCGGCGGAAGGGTGGAGAGGCTGGCGGTTGGTGGGCGTGGCGTTCGAGGTGGTAGGGGACGCTGATAACGACGGTGCCGGGGCGGAAGAGCAGGGCGGCCTTGATCCGGAGGGCGGTCTGGTTGTGGAGGATCTGCTCCCACCAGTGGCGGGGAACGAATTCCGGAAGGATGACCGTGAGGGTGGCGCGGGGAACCTGTTTCTGGAGTTCGTCGAGATAGGCGAGCAGGGGGCCGACGAGCGAGCGGTAGGGGGACTCGATGATGACGAGCGGAACGTCGGTTCCCAGCTCGGCCCAGCCTTCGCGCATGGCCTGGATTTCGGCTTCGTCGTCGCTGATGTGGATCGCGGAGACGGAATCGGAGATGGAGCGGGCGTAGGCGAGGGTGCGGCGGGTGACGGCGTTCAGCGATGAAACCGGGACCACGACGACATTGACGATGTCTTCGGAGCGCGGCGGGATGTTCGATTCCAGTTCCTGGCTGGCTTCTGTGTAGTGGGTGTGGATAGCGCGGAAGAGCAGGACGAGGATGGGGATGAGGAGGGCGACGATCCAGGCCCCGTGGGTGAACTTGGTGATGCCGACCACGAGGGCGACGATGGCGGTGGCCGAGGCTCCGACGGCGTTGATGACGCGGCCGTATTTCCAGCCGGGTTCGCGGAGGCGTTGCCAGCGGACGACCATGCCCAGCTGGGAGAGGGTGAACGAGGTGAAGACGCCGAGCGCGTAGAGCGGGATGAGGCGTTCGGTTTCGCCGCCGAACATGAAGAGGACGAAGCTGGAGAGGATACCGAGGGTGATGATGCCGGTGGTGAAGGCGAGACGATCGCCGCGGAAAGTGAAGAGGCTGGGCATGTACTTGTCCCGAGCCATGAACCAGGCGAGGCGGGGGAAGTCGGAGTAGGCGGTGTTGGCGGCGAGGACGAGGATGGCCATTGTCGCCAACTGGATGGCGTAGTAGGCGATGTTGGCGCCGCCGAAGACGCCGCGGGCGATTTGGGAGACGACGGTTTCGTAGCCGGATTCGTCCTGGGGCAGGGGAACCGCGCCGTACTGGTGGGCGAGCCAGGTGATGCCGGTGAACATGACGGCGAGGATGCCGATCATCCAGGTGAGGGTGGCGCGGGCGTTTTTCCATTCAGGCGGGCGGAAGGCGGGGACGCCATCGGAGATGGCTTCGACGCCGGTGAGGGCGGCGCACCCGGAGGAGAAGGCGCGGAGGATGAGGAAGACTCCGACCGAGCCAGTACCGACTATCGCCTCGCGCGAGGGGTCGTGGACCGGGAAGCCGTCGAGGGCGTTGCGGACGAAGCCGATGGCGAGCATGAGCGCCATTCCCAGCAGGAAAAGGTAGGTGGGGATGGCGAAGATGGTTCCCGACTCGCGGATGCCGCGCAGGTTCAGGATGGTGATGAGGACGATGAAGGCGATGCCGGTGGAGACGAGATGGTCGTGGATCTCGGGAACGGCGGAGACCATGGCGGCGACGGCCGCCGAGACGCTGACCGCGACGGTGAGGATGTAGTCGACCAGCAACGCGCCCCCGGCGACGAGCGCGGGGGTGGTTCCGAGATTGTCGCGGGATACGATGTAGGAGCCGCCGCCATGGGGATAGGCCTTGATGGTTTGTCGATAGGATGCGCCGACGATAAGCAGGAGCAGGACGATCGCGGCTCCGATCGGTAGGCTGAGCGAGAGCGCGCCGAGCCCGGCGATGAGCAGGATGCGGAGGATCTCCTCGGTGGCGTAGGCGACCGAGGAGAGGGCGTCTGACGAGAGGACGGCCAGGGCCTTGACGTTGGTGAGCCGTTCGTGGATGCCGGACGAGGTGGTGAGCGGCTGGCCGATGAGCACGCGCTTGGCGCGGCTGAATGTTCGCTGAACCGGCCCGTGGCCGCTGCTAGCCTCCTGCCCGGCGACGAGATACCCGGGGCTGACGCTCATCAGTTCGGCGGTGCGCGGGGCACGGATGATTTTCACGTAGCGATCGCCGGGGTGGGCGCCGCGAACACTGGTCCTGCCTTCGAGGGTGGGATTGACTCCGGGTCCCTTTGGACGCGGGGCCCTGATTTTCGGGCGCTGGGGGCCGGATATGGGAATGGTTGGCTCGGGTGGCTCTTCCGGGTCAGGGGTTTGGGTGGAATCGGAGGACGGGCCGGGTGCTGGTGATTCAGGCTCCGATGAAGCCATGATCGTGGTGTCTCCTCGCGGCGCGAGGTTGAGGCGGGACGGCGGAGTGCGGTCTCGCGCGGAACCGGGCGTGGCTGACCGGTTGGCTACGAATCCCCACGAAACGGGCGGGGTGACGGCGCAACGGAGGCGAAGTCTACGCGCTTTCCACGCCGTCAACAAGATCGAAATGGCCACCGGAACTGTGGCGCTTCGC
>CAZUPA010000155.1:0-4724 GCA_964622205.1 uncultured Sphaerobacteraceae bacterium | reverse complement strand
GCACGTTGAACGTTGGAACGGGGGATTTGGCGCGGGAGACAGCCCGTGAATTGACTGGCGGCCGATACATGGATGGAGAACGAAACCCCATGGCGCCCCAGCGCGTTCCAGCAAACGAGTACGACCCACGACGGGCCGTGCCCAGCGTACACACACCGGCGGGGTCTGTGGTGGGCGCCGCCCGTGGGATAAGGAAGGCGAAATGAACACCGTGGGGGTGAGAAGACGAACCATGCAATCGGGACCTCGACAACGAACGTGGAAAACGCAACGAACCCTGGCGCTGCTGTTCTCCCTGTTCATGGCGCTTGGGAGCCTGGGGCAGTTCGCGGCGCTCGATGTGGCGGCCGCGCCGGGCGAACTGACCGACCTGGCGGGTAATGCGCTCCAGGCAACGGGAACCTCATCGCTGGAAGTCGATGTGGTGCGCTGTCCAGACGGATTCGACTCGAACGACCTGTTTGGGACGTGTACGGCATCGGGAATCGAGGGTGTCACGGTTGACGTGACGTCGGTGGCCCCCGCGCTGGGCATCGATCTGTCCGCGGTGACCGAGGCGCCGGATGGCGGAGGGCCGGGACGAACCACGTTCCCCGACCTGCCCGCTGGCGAGTACGCGGTGAGCATCGATCTCGCTCCGGAAGAGGACGTGCGGTACTACATGTACTGCGGCGTGGCCGGGGGCGGCCAGCCGCTGCCAGCCAACCCGGACAACGCGCTGGACACGACCGTGACGGTGCCTGAGAACACGGCGGTGGCCTGCGATCTGTACGTGATTCCGACCGAGAGCGCGCCGCCGGCCGATCCCTCGACGATCGACCTGTGGGCGTTCACCTGTCTCGACAGTGCGCTGCCGGAAGGCGATTCGCTCGACTTCGCCGATTACCAGGGCGCCTGCGCCGATCCAGCCCCGAACGTGGACTTCCACCTGGTGCAGGGCGGCGACGATACGGTGCAGTCCACGAATGGCGAGGGGCGAACCCAGTTCGAATTCCCGTCTGGCGTGGAGACCCGGTTCTACTCGGGCGTGCCGCTGGAAGCCAACGAGGTCCTGTTCTGCTCGGTGAACAGCGGCGAAGCGGAAGAGATCGCGATCGACGAGACGGGCGTTTCGACGTTCCCGAACGCATCGGCCGAGGATCGGACCTGTAGCTGGTTCCTGATCGAAGAGGATGTGACCCCGACCGAGCCCGTCACGGAAGAGCCGACGGAGCCCGTGACCGAGGAACCGACCGACGTTCCCACCGAGGAGCCGGCCGAGGATTCCACGATCGGACTGTTCGCCTTCACCTGCGATTTCGACGCGGTGGCGAACCCGGGCGCGGCGACGTTCGGTGAGTTCCAGTCCGCCTGTGGCGACGTGGCCCCAGGCGTGGACTTCCATCTCAACACCGGTGAGTTCGGCGGGATCGAGACGACCGATGGCAACGGCCAGGCGAGTTTCACCTTCCCGGCTGGCGAGGAGGTCGACTTCTACGCGGCCGTGCCGCTGGAGGCCGATGAGCACCTGTTTTGCAGCGTCGATGGTGGCGACGCGTCGGTGATTCCGATGGACGACCAGGGTGTGGCGCATTTCGACAATACGGTTCCGACCGCGCAGACATGCAGTTGGTTCCTGATCGAGGAAGCGCCGGCGACGGAAGAACCAACGGAGCAGCCGACCGAACAACCAACCGAACAGCCAACAGAGATGCCGACCGAGCAGCCGACGGAAGACCCGCCGGACGATGGCGACAACGATCTCGGCCAGATCTCGGTGTTCGCGATGGTCTGCCCGGAAGGGTTCGACCCCGAGGAGATGGGCGTTGACTACGATACGCTGAGCGCCAACTGCGGCACGGGCGTGGAGGATGTTTCGTTCACCTTCGGGTACCCGAACGGCAACACGGACATCCGGGTAACGGATGGCCAGAACCCGATCGTGTTCCCGGCGCTGCGGCCCGGCGATTACACCCTGTACAGCAGCGTTCCGCTGGAAGCCGCCCAGGAGTATTCGTTCTGCACCGCGGACGGCGGCAACCGCTACGAGCGGGAGTTCAACAGCCAGGGCGTGACAACCTTCGAGGACCTGGAGAGCGAGCAGATCGACTGCGAGTGGTACATCGTGCCAATCAACCAGCGGGGCGATGAAACCGGTGGTTCACTGGAGATTCACCTCTCCGCGTGCCCGGCCAACTTCGACGGCGACAACATCTTCGATACATGTCACGGCAATGGCCTGGCCGGCTACGAGTTCACGCTGGATGGCCCGGACGGGCAGCAGACCGCTTCGACCGTGATCCAGCAGCAGGACGGTCCGGGCGTGGTGGCGTTCACCAGCCTGGCGCCTGGCGAGTACGAGTTCCGGGGCGGACCTCCGGGCGACTTCGGGACGGTGCGACTCTACTGCTCGACGCAGCCGGACAGCGGCACGCCGGAGTACTCGCTCGATGACTTTGTTGGTTCGGTGACCCTCGGCGAGAACGAACATGTGCTCTGCGACTGGTACTTCCTGCCGGAGGACGGCTCCGGCGTGACCCCGACGCCAACCCCGACCGAGGAGCCGTCGCGAGCCGAGATCCTGGTGACGCTGTACGCCTGTCCGGCGGATGGCAATCTGGCCGGTTCGAGCCAGGGCCAGTTCGAGGAAAGCTGCACCGAGAAGGTGAACGGCGTAACGTTCAGGATTGGCGACCAGAACTCGGCGCCGCTGAGCGCGAAGACGGGCGAATCGGGCGAAGGCGCGGTTCGGTTCTACGACCTCTTGCCTGGTGACCTGACGATGACGCCTTCGCTGCCATCGGACATGAAGAGCGCGGCGGTGTTCTGTACCATCGACGGCGGCACGCCGTACCAGAAGGCGCTCTCGAACGGTGGGACGACCTTCGTGGATGTCGATGGCGAATCGATTGAATGTAGCTGGTTCGCGGCCCGACAGGCCGAGCAGCCGGCCCCGGGTCCGACCGGGTCGATCACGATTCGCGAGTACCTCTGCGAGAAGGACCGCTCGGACATCACGGACTGGGACGCGGAGTGTACGCCGGGTTCGACCGGAACCTCGTACACCATCGCCAACACGGCGACGGGCGCGACGGCCGACGGTACGCCGGGCCAGGACGGGGTCTACGTTTTCCGGGGCCTGAGCAATGGGTTCTACACGCTCCAGCAGAACGAGGGGACGTGGTGCAGGGCGGTGGCCGACCGGGTCGACAGCCAGAGCAGGGTGATCGTGGAAGGTGGCGGCAACACGGACGTGGTGCTCTACCAGTGCAATGCCGTGGAAGGGTTGCCGACGACCGGTTCCGGTCCGGCGGGGACGATTACCTCCGGCGCGGACGGAGTGAGCCGGTTGCAGATGCTCAGCATCGCGCTGATGCTGGTGGCGATTCCGCTGGCGGTCGCCGGGGTGCTGCAAGCCCGCTGGAGCCGCCATGCCGCGGCCGCGGTTCCGGATGAGCCGGGGCAGCAGGCGAGCCCGACAATTCACCCGGATGGGCGGATCTCGATGCGGTTCAAGTAGTTTGGCTGGAAGGCGGGTGACGTATCATTTCGTGAGGGTCGCCCGCTTTCCCTTGATGACTGGATGCTCGCGGGCGCCCAGAACTGGCACGAATTCCGGGAGTTTCCCGGGCCAGCAATGACATCGCTTACACAAGGACGGACCATGGCGCGACATACCAGAAGGTGGCTGCTTTCCTCGATGGCCGCCGCGGGTGCAACGATGGCAACGGGCGGCAAGCTGGCCGCGAACACCGGGACCCAGCTTCCGGTGTGGGGCCAGACCCCAGGCTCGACCGATCTCCAGGCGGGACCGCTGGGATTGAACCCGGCGATCGATCCGGGACAGATTCCAGTCGCGATCCGGATACCGGACGCGAGCGTGGACGCCGAGGTGGAGCGCCAGCAGATCGTGGACGGCAAAATGCTCGATCCCAGCGGGCCATGGGTCGTCGCGTGGTACGAGCAGACGGCGCGCGCGGGCGCGATTGGCAACTGCGTGGTCTCCGGGCACGTGGACTACTGGGGCGTCGGCCCGTCGGTGTTCTACACCGTGGCCGATATTCCCGAGGGGTCGCTGATCGACATCACCGGCAAGAACGGCGCGGTATACACCTACGAGGTGACCAGCATCGCGCGGATCGACCTGACGACGATCACGGTGGAGGAGTTGAACTCCCCCGAGGTGGTTGGCCGCACGGATTACCCGGCGCTGACGCTGATTACCTGCGGCGGCAACTTCAACGGCCAGGAGTACACCGAGCGCGATATCGTTCGCGGGCAACTGGTTTCGGTGCAGGGCGTTGAGAGCGAAGAGGTCGCGGCTGAAGAGGACCAGGGCGACGAGGCTTCCGGCGGCGAGGTGCTGGCCGAGGGCGTCGAGGCCACGATCAACACCGACGGCGTGAACATGCGATTCGAGCCGACCACGGATTCCGACGTGGTGCAGGTGCTGAACAGCGGGACCGTGGTGACGATCACCGGAGGCTCCTCCGAGGCGAATGACTATACCTGGTGGCCGATTCAACTCGAGGATGGCGCCAGCGGCTACGTGGTGGCCAATTTTCTGACGCCGTAGCCCGGCTGCAATCCAGATCGCGTGAGCCAGACGGAGAATGGGACCTGATCCCATCCTCCGTTTCGTGTTTCCTGCGGGGGAGCGGGATCTACAGACCCGCTTGCGCCAACGGGGGAAACCCATACATCGGCACGCACCGCATGGAATGGCCGCCGTGGATGCCGATTAG
>CAZUPA010000154.1:0-7250 GCA_964622205.1 uncultured Sphaerobacteraceae bacterium | reverse complement strand
CGGCCAGCACGCGATGATCGGCTCACCCGATCCATTAGTGCCTGCCCGCGCCAACGCCGCGCCGACCGGCGGTGGTACGCTCTCATTCAGCGAATGGCCGCGCCAACCAGAAAGGCATCCTCCATGACCTTCGATCCCCACAACACCGCCGCCATCCCCATTGGAACACCCGTCGCCGGCCACAACGGACAGCCCCTCGGCGCCGTTCACGAAGTGCATGCCCACTACATCCTCGTCGGCCGCGAAGGCGAACACACCGATCTCAACGTTCCCGTCCACGCCATCACCGGCTTCGTCAGCGGCGTGCTTCACGTCTCCATCACCGCCGATTCCGCCTCCCAGGTCGACGAACAGGAAACAGCCCATCGACTCATCGACGACGAGCACCCCGCGCATTGACGTGACGAGTTCCACACCAGCCATCGAAACGATTGGCCTCACCAAAACCTACGGTTCGAACCGCGGCATCCGCGATATCAACCTCACGGTTGAGCGGGGCGAGATCTTCGGCTTCCTGGGGCCGAACGGCGCCGGCAAGTCCACCACGCTACGGACGCTGCTCGGCTTCCTTCGCCCCGCCGCCGGAACCGCCCGCGTCCTCGGACTCGACGTCCAGACCCATCAGGTGGAAATCCACCGTCGCATCGGTAACCTGCCCAGCGAATTCAGCCTTGAAGACCGGATGACCGCCCGCGAACTCCTGGGCTTCTACGCGAAACTCCGGGGTTCGGGACAACCCAGCATCGACTTCGCCGATGAACTCGCCGACCGCCTCAACGCCAACCTCGACACTCCCATGCGACGGCTCTCGCGCGGCAACAAGCAGAAGATCGGCATCATCCAGGCCCTCTTTCACCGGCCGGACCTCATCATCCTCGACGAGCCAACCGGCGGCCTGGACCCGCTGGTGCAGGAAACCTTCCTCACCATCCTCCAGGAGGCCCGCGGCCGGGGCCAAACCATTTTCTTCTCGTCGCACATCCTCTCCGAAGTCGAACAGATCGCCGACCGCGTGGGCATCATCCGCGAAGGACTACTCGTCGCCGTCGAGAACCCCCACGACCTCACCGAACGCGCATTCCGATACGTTCGTATCGTCTTCGCGTCGCCCCCGCCGCCCGGCATGGTCGAGCGGCTGCGCGAGATCGAGGGCCTCGACCGCATCGAACTCGCAAACGCCACGCTCACCTTCACCGCCGCCGGTCCCGCCATGAACGGCGTCATCCAGTTGGCCGCCCAGCACCCAATCGTCACCTTCGACGCCGAACGGCCACCCCTGGAGGAGATCTTCCTCACCTATTACGGAGAGAGCGCCGGATGAGCGAAAATCGGCATCCCTCCACGCTTGTCACCTACACCAGGTTCCAGTTCGAGGCGAACTGGAAGACCACGCTGTTCTGGGCGATCGGACTCACCATCTACTGCGGCCTCATCGTCGCCATCTATCCCAGCGTGAAGGACGCGATCGACATCTCCCTTGTCCCGGAGAACCTCCGAGCCGCCTTCAACATCAACGACTTCACCCAACTCGCCTCCTTCCTCTCCAGCGAGTTGTTCGGCGTCATCCTCCCTATCCTCCTGCCCTTTTACGGCATCATCGCCCTCTCCTGGGTCGTCGCCGGCGCCGAGGAACGTGGCCGCCTCGATGTCCTGCTCGGTAACCCGATTCCGCGCTGGAACCTCATCGTGGGCTCCGCGTTCATGGTCGCGGTCTTCCTGCTCGTGCTGGTCGCGGTCATCGGGAGCGTCCTCTGGACAGCGGCTTCCCTCCTGGATCTCGAACTCAACGCGGGCCAGGCGTATCGAGCGGCGTTCGCACTCTGGCCAATCGCCATCGCCTTCGGCGCGCTTGCCCTCGCGATCTCCTCGATCACCCGCCAGCGCTCGGTCGCCATCGCCGTACCGGCCGCGGCCGTCTTCCTCATGTTCCTGGCCAATGTCATCGGCAAGCTCGCGGCGGACGTCTCCGGCATCCGCTACATCAGCGCCTTCCACTACTATGGAAACGCCATCATCGAGGGGCTCTGGTGGCCCGGCGTCATCGTTCTCGCCGCCGCCGCCCTGTTGCTCACAACCGTAGCCGTCGTCATGTTCAACCGCCGCGACATCTACGCCTGACTCGCGCACGCGACGAACATGCCCCCGCGTCCCAACCTGGAAACGGGGGTCTCCCACGCCATCAAACCGCCAAACCTACTAACCTATCGTCGATATTAGTAGGTTTAGCGGATTGTTGATTGATTCTTTGGACGAATCGATCAGCGTTCCACGGCTGCGGCAAGCTCCAGGTGGCTCGCGTCCGTCACCGTCTCGATCTCCCAGCCCACGCCGTTTCGCAGCAGCGTGGTCCGCGCCGTATTCAGGATGATCGTGATCCCGGTGCCGACCTCGCCGGCCGATACCTGGTGCAGCACGGCATTAATCAGCCCACCGTGCGCCACCACCAGCGCCCGTTCCCCGGCGTGCCGCTCGGCCACGCGCTCCAACGCGCCCATCGCCCTGGCGGTCATCACGTCGAGCTGCTCCAGTCCGGGCCATTCCACGAGTCCGGGCCAGGCCGCCTCCCGCTCATCGGCGGTCATCCCCTCGGCCTCGCCGTAGGACCGTTCCCTGAGATCGGGGTCCTCGACGATCCGGTCGAATCCCGAAAGCCCGGCGATCGCGCGCGCGGTCTCCAGCGCCCGCGAAAGCGGGCTGCTGAAGATGGCGTCCCATCGCGGCCCCCGCGCGATCGCCTCGGCCACCAGTTGGGCCTGCTCCTGGCCAGTCTCGTTGAGCGGGATATCCTCCCATCCCTGATATCGCCGGTTCAGGTTCCAGTCGGTCTCTCCATGACGGACAAGGCAAATGGTCGTGGTGGTTTCAAGGGACAAGTGAAGTTCCTTCGATGTTGATGCAAACGCGAACGAGAGGCTGGATCCCGATGAGCGAAGGATCAGGCATCCTTCAGGCTGGCGATCGCGGCGTCGAGCCGCGCCGTCACCCGATCCTCGCCAATCGCGGCCAGTGTGTCAAACAATCCCGGCGACTGCGTGCGTCCAGTCGCCGCCACCCGGATCGGCATGAACAACTGCCCCGCCTTCACGCCAAGCTCGTCCGCCAGCGCACGGAGCCGCGCCTCCGTGGCATCGTGGTTCGACAGGTCGATGCCCGGCAACGCCGCCCGCACCGCTTCCAGCATCGGCGGCACCTGGCTGGCCTCCATTTTCTTGGGCGTCAGCAGCGCCAGGTCGTATGGATCGAGTTCGTCCACCAGGAAATAGCGCATCAGGTCCGGCGCCTCGGTCAGGTGGCGAATCCGGTCCTTCAGCAGACCCGATGCCACCAGCACATCGGCGAACCGTGGATGCGTTTCGTCCAGCGGGCCATCCTCGATCGTCCCGGCCTCGATAAGGAACGGAAGCACCCGCGTCGCAAGGCTCTCCGCCGTGATGTGATGGTTGATCCATTGCTGGTTCAGCCAGTCGAGCTTGTCCCGGTCGAAGGTGCTCGGCGCGGCGCTCACCCGCTCGATGGTGAAGTGCTCCAGCAGGTCATCCATCGTGAAGAACTCGGTCTTGCCGTCCAGGCTCCAGCCCAGGATCGCCAGGTAATTGAGCAGAGCCTCCGGCAGGTATCCCCGCTCCCGGAAGTCGGCGAGGGCGGCGCTGCCATCCCGCTTGGAGAGCTTCCCGCCGTCCGGCGACAGGATCAGCGGCATGTGCGCGAAGATCGGCGCATCGTACCCCAGCGCCTGGTACAACCGCACGTGGATCGGCGCCGTCGGGATCCACTCCGGCCCGCGCGTCACATGCGTGATGTCCATCTCGTGGTCGTCCACCACCACCGCCAGGTGATAGGTGGGGAACCCATCCGATTTCAGCAGCACGAGGTCCTCGATCGTGCTGTTCTGGAACGTGATCTCGCCACGCAGCAAATCGATGAACCGTGTCTCGCCCTCGCGCGGGAAGGCGATGCGCACCACGTACGACTCGCCCGCGTCCACCTTCGCCCGGACCTCGTCCGCGCTCAGCGACCGGCAATGGCGGTCGTAGCCCGGCGGCAGGTTCTTCGCCACCTGGGCATCCCGCACCCGCTGGAGCCGCTCCTGGGTGCAGAAACACCGGTAGGCATGACCGCTCGAAATCAACTGTTCGGCCGCCTCGCGGTAGTGGTGCTGCCGCTCGCTCTGCACGTAGGGTGCGTATGGGCCCCCGATGTCCGGCCCCTCATCCCACTCGAGCCCAAGCCACTTGAGGCCCTCCATCAGGCCCTCGGCCGAACCCTCCACATACCGCTTCTGGTCCGTATCCTCGATCCGCAGGATGAACGTGCCCTTCCGGCCGGCGCGTTTCGCCTGGCCGTGCGCGAACAGCACGTTGTACATCACCAGGCGGGCGCCGCCGATGTGCAGCGAACCGGTCGGGCTCGGCGCGAAACGAACCCGCACCTCATCGAGGCCAGCGGGCAGGGCAGCAGTGTTGATATCGGACATGGAGACTGAATCCTTGGAGGAATTGGAGGGCGCCATTCGCGTGTTCAGGCGCGGGCGCATCGGCGATCGCACAATCAGGGGAACCTGGCCCCTGAGCCAACGCAGGGGCGATGTTCGCCCAGTATACCGCCCAATCCCCTCATGCCGGTCCACACGCCGACGCGCCGAGACAAGCGTGATGTTCGCGGTGGGACGATGGCATGCGGAGGTCATCGTCCAACCGCCGGACACGACGCCCAGCCGCGCCACCTCACCCAGTGCCCGCGGGAGATCAAGGTGACGCATGTCATACGTGATTGCCGAAACAGCACATCGCCGCCCCGCGTCACCGGCCCGAAGGGCGGCGGCGCGGGTTCCCCCACTGCCCCACGAACCCATGCGCCCGCAATACCGAAAGCAACGCATCATCCGGTTGTGGCTGGCTGTCGGCCCCGGCCGGGAACAGCACCATCAACCCGCCGTCCGGGGCGCGCTGCTCCAGCACCTCGAACCCCGCCCCTATCAGCGCCTCCGTCAGGTCGGCCACATGTGCGTCACTATCCGGCCTTAGCACCACCGACCGCCTCATTCGTACCCGCCGGTAGCCCACCGTCCACTCGCGCAGGCTCGCCTGCAACACGTCCGGCAGGGCCGAGCCGGATTGCGCCTCCAGGTAGCGCGTTATCTGGCCCAGATCGAATTGCGCGCCGAGCGCCCGCCCCACCGATCCCGGCCGCAACTGGTATGCCGGTACCGGTCTCAGCGTCTCCAGGTCAGCGAACGCCGAAAGCGACCACACATGGAGGGGAGTTGGCCGCAACAAGGTAATGAGTCCCGATTCGCTGACCTCCAACGACGGCCCCGCGGCGGCCGTCTCATCGGGGCCATCCACCGGCTCAACCATCCGCAACGCCGTTCCTTCGCGCGGAACCGTTCCCACTTGCACCAGGCCAAACCAGGCGAACGCGGTCTCCAACTCGATCTCGATTACGAGCGAGGTCGCAGCCACCCGCTCGTCCTCGTCCGGCGACGTGGCCCGCGCCGAGGCCGCCGTGAACGTGGTCCCAACCATCGCCGGCTCCCGATCCGCGAGCCATCGCGCCAGGTCACTCACCCGCAGCCATTGCGCCGGGTCCAACCGCGACACCGCCTCCAGGAGCCGGCGGCGGAAGCCACGCCAGTCGGCCCCCCATACGTCCACTTCGTCCCGCTCGCGCCCCTCGATCCAGGCATCGCTCGAAAGCCAGGCGTCCTTCAGGCGCTCCATCTGGGTAGCGAAGTCAAGCCGCGCCCACTCCCGAACACCGGGCCCGGCGATCGGCCGGATCGCTCGCTTGTCCGTTCCACCAGGGAGCGGCTGATCCGATGGCGTGAGCACGCCCACCGCTATCCCCAGATAGAGTAGGAAGCCGATATAGCCCGCTGGTGGCGCCTCGTCGCCCGCCGCCCACAACCGGCTGTTCAACCGCCGCTGCCACGGACGGGAGAGTGGCTCGCCAGGCACCCACACCGGCGCCCCATGTTCCGAAAGCTCTCGCACCAGCGTCAGCAGGTCCCACGCCAGCATGCCCGGCGCCGGGACAGCGGATTCCGGAGCCTTGTCCGCCGCCAGTGGCTGCAACGGCTGGAGTGGCAGGGTCGCCGCGATTTCCCCCGGGTTGATGACCTCTCGCGGCACGAACAGCCAGCGCGAGCCGTCTCGCCGGTAGGTGTGCAGCACCAGCAGCGCCCCTTCGAGTTCGGCCAACGCCCCCTCGATCCTCGCCGTGGCGCGCACGTAGTCCTTGCTGGACGGCTCCGGCCATCCGTAACCCGCCTCGTCGAGCGCGTCTTCCAGGGGCATCGCGTCGCCGCCGTTCCTGAACAGCACGGTCCAGATCGCCCGCGCCACGGCGCCGCGGTCCTTGACGATCTGCTCCATCCGGCCAGGATTGGCCACCTGCCGAACGATGCTCGCCACCAGGTCCGGCCGGCGCCGCTGGCCGGGTATCACGGACAGCCCCCAGATCATCGCCGCCTCTTCAAGCTCGGCGTCGTCCATCGTCTCCAGAAGCACCCGCAAGGCGCTCCGGCTCAGGTCACCGGCATCGAGTTCATCCTGCACTCGCCGGAATACCTGGCCGATCTCCCGCGCCAGGAAAAGCCGGGGCAGCACCCCAACCGGCAGCTCCTGCGAATCCCCTTCCCGCGCCAGCAGCCCCGCCTGGAACAGCCGGATCGCCGCCGCCCTGGTCCGGTCGTTGGGTAACCCGGTCCGATCCGCGATCTCCTCGATCGTCAGCGATCCCGCCTCGCCCACCGCCAGGGAATGCACGATTATCTTGGAATCGTTGTCCAGCCGGTCCCACATCGACCGCGCCTGCCGGATGCCGGTCATCGTCCTGTACAGCACGCCAACGTGCCGGCTCCTGTCGGCGCCGGGCAAAGGCGTCAGCCACAGGGCAGCTATCCGTTGCAGGTCATCCGGGGTCCGCGCGTTGAGCCGCCCCAGGAGGTTTCGTGCGATCACGGGTTTCACGACACCCACCACGAACCGGGAAGGCCCATCCTCCCCCGCGTCGAATGGCGCACCGCCATGTCCGTCCATGGTAACCGCTCAGATGCATGAAGCCACTTGCCAATGATGGACGCAATGCCGCTGGCGAATGACGACGAGAGCCCATCTTTTCGGCTGGATCGGCTCAACGATTCCGCATTTCCCGCAACACCTCGGCAGTACGAGTCCGGGAATACGCAATCTTCAGGGGCGGCCATTCCGTATTTTCCCGCTGGCTCCCGGCAACCGGCTTTTCTAGAG
>CAZUPA010000153.1:0-7256 GCA_964622205.1 uncultured Sphaerobacteraceae bacterium | reverse complement strand
CAATCGCGGCTTAACACATGACGAGAGAGGGAGGTCGAACGATTCGGCCTCCCTCATCTCGATTCTGATTCGTTAGAGCGAAGTCCACAACCATCGCCACACTTACCGATACCCCGCATGGCGGAAGCAGGCACGGGCATCCTCGGCGGTGACGGCGTTGAGGCCATCCCGATCGCTTTCATCAGCGGATCGATTGACCGCGCGCCGACCTTCCGCAGGTGCGCCTTGAGCCGACTGAAGACCAGTTCGATCGGGTTGAAATCCGGCGAATAGGTGGGCAGGAACCGAATCTGGCAGCCCGCCGCCTCGATGGCCTCCCGCGCCTCGACCCGTTTGTGCACGCTCAGGTTGTCCAGGATCACACGCTGTCCCGGACGCAGGGTCGGGACCAGTTGCTCACGGACCCACTGGACGAACAGGTTCCCATCCAGCGCTCCCTCGAAGACGATGGAGGAACCGACCCCGCGGGTGCTTAGGGTGGCCAGGCAGGTGAGGTTGGGGCCGTGGGTGCGGGGGATCGCGGCGACCAGCCGCTGGCCCTTGGGGGCCCGGCCATGGGTGCGGGTCAGCGTGGTCTGGGTGCTGGTTTCATCCAGGAAGATGAGGGCGTCCGGCGCGAGGGCTGGCTGCCCGGCCTGCCAGGCGGCCCGCGCCTCGGCGTTCCGCTCGGTGGCGATCAGGCTCTTTTTTTACGCGGGCGATCGATTCGCTCAATCGCGCGGACCATGGTCCCATGCCCGATCACGATGCCGTGGGTGCTGGCCAGCCAGGCCCGGAGTTCGGCGATCGTCGCATCCGGCACGGCGTCGATCCGGTCGCGCAGGAGCACATCCTGGGCGGGAGACAGGGCCGGTGGCCGCCCGCCAGGGTGGGGGGCGGGGGCACACGACGCGGTCTCGGCGAGGCGTCGCGTCCAGTCGTACATGGCATCGCGGCTGACGGAGAAGGCCTGGGCACCCTCGGTGATGGAGCGGCCCGTCGCCACGGCCGCCATCACCCGCTCACGGAGGTCCACCGAATACGCGCGGGGCATTCCACGCAAAGGTGAATGTCCAAACCCCGGCGACGCAAGCAGTAAGTGGATCGTGGCGACGGCGCGGGTCGCCCGTGCGGTTCCGCGACGACAAGAAGGCGAGGGGGCAGCCGGCGCCCGACAGGCGGTGGTCACCGCACACACGACAAGACCGCTCGTTGCGCGAGTGGTCTTCCCTGACGTCTATTGGTTCTCCGGAACTTGGCTGACAACGGTACTGGGCGCGGCTCGTGCTCAGTCCTGGATGATGTCGCGAATCCAGGTGATGGCGGTATCGAGGTCGGGGCGGATGCACCGGTAGACGTGGGCTGTCTCGACCACGCGGGCCAGCATCGTGAGCGTTTCGGCGGGACGGCGGCGAATGGGCACCATGTGCTCGCTCATGGCGACGACGGCCTGCGCTCCGTGAAGCTGGGTCGCCTCCCACTCGGAACCGTCTTCGTACCGGATGAGGGCGACGAGATCGACCGGAAGCGGCTCGAAATCGTCGCCATACTCCGGGGCGTGGGCCGCCATGTCGATCCGGCCGGATGGCCCCAGAGGACCTTCGCGATGGGAGAGCTTCCGCAGGTACGGGAGGACTCGCCCCTCGTGGTCGAGCACGGCGAACTCGTCGGAGAAGTACGTGGCGCCAGCGTTGACCAATGCCCGGACGAGCGTCGACTTTCCGGCGTGCGACTTGCCAGGCAGGACGATGGTCTTGTCATGCCACCGCACCACGCCGGAGTGGAGGAAGAGGTGGGGATCGGCGAACTCGGCGATGTAGATCTGGAGACTGGATTCCAGCCGTTCGGCGACGACCGAAGGATCACTGATCGTGACGCCAGCCGGTTCGTCGTCCACGTGCATCTGGTACCCCGCGACGCCGCGCGGGGCGGCATCCTCGTCCAGCCAGACGATCCGGTACGTGCGATCGAACGGCTGGGCGTCCCCGGCCGGAACAAGCTCGCCTGGCGGAAGCTGGTCGGCGACTGGCTCGTACAGGGCGGGATCATCCAGTTCTATCCCGATGACCAATCCATGAGACCGGAAGACGAGTCTGAGTGCATCCTTGCGACGTTCGATTGGGAGAACCACGATTGACGGCAAACCTTACCCTTTCCCAGCATCCCCACTGGCGCTGCTATCAGGATGGTACCCGTTCGAGGCGGCTGGAGTCTTGCCACGCCCAAACATTCGCTTCAGAAGTCCGGGTTGTTTCGGAGGTGTGATGGCTTCCTCGATGCGGGAAACCAGCGTGCGATCCCACCGGCGAGGGTCCGGCATCACCACCGAGACGCCGGGCAACGCCTCGCCTCCAGGCCCGACGACGTCCTGCGCCTCGAACAGGCCAACGCCATGTTCCCGGGCGAAGGTGAGCGCCTCGTACATCAACCCGGTTGAGGCCACGGCGTCGTATTCGGCTTCCGCCAGCCTCTTTGCCGAGCGATCGAGATGATCGTCGAGCATCTGGGCAGCCTGGTCGACCAGCCTGGCGGGAATGTAAGCGCCGCCCATCATGCCAAGCCGGAAATCGAGGCGGATCGGCATCGCGCGGGCCGCGGCCTGATCGAGCCCGGCATCGAGAAAGAGCCTGGAAGGTGGCCGCATCATCATGCCGATGGGACGGTCGACCTGGGCTTCCCAGAAGGAGAGGCCAAACGGGTTGAAGGTATAGGCTGGCGCACCCGCGCTCAGCGCCATGGCGAGGCCGTGCGTGATGCGATTGGCGGCGGCCTCGTCGCCGGTCCGGCCGCGGATGAGGTCGTCGCGGAGGGAATCGCGAAACCAGGCGCTCCACTCCGGCCGCGGCGGCTGGCCGTTCAATACGGCAACATATTCCTCCACGATAGTGGGGTCGATGGGATGCAGGGAGATGACGTTCATGGCGATTCTCCGGGCGGCGAGCGCCAGACTTCCGGCTCCGATGTATGGGAGTATACGAACTGTCGGCGAACCGCCCTATCGAGGATGACCGCATTTGACCGAAACAGCCACGAATCTCGCTTCGACCACAGCGCTCCCCAACCAGGTTGGCGTCGTGATGCTCGGCACGCATACGAATGACGCCAGGACCGTGGTCGAAGTCCGGCTCGGAACCGGGAACGACGCGGAACTCGTGGCGAGTATCCCGGTGGAGGAGGTCGAGCCAGACTTCGGACTCCCCGCTGGCTCCGCCACGCGGGTCGTGGCGCTGGACGTGCTGGAGCATATCCTCGACGAAGAAGCGTGGCTTGCCGCGATCTCCAACCTGCTGGCGCCGGGCGGTACGGCGGAGGTGCGGGTACCGCTGGAAGGGCCGCTCACCTGGCTGGACTCCCTCAACATGTATCGCTACGCGCAGGACATCACCGGAATCGGCAAGGACCTCGAGGAAACGAAGATGAAGGGGTGGCATCGACACTACCGCCGTCACGAACTGAAGCGGATGCTCCAGGACGCTGGGCTGCGGGTCTCGACGATGGTCGCCTCCGGTTCGCCACACCTGAACGTACTGCAATTCGGGGCGCTGGTGTGGGGTGGGATGGTGCGCCGCGATGCCGAAGTCGAGCACACCGTCCGCGAATGGCGGGATGGGATCGAGGCGGGGCACGGCCTGCCTCGCCTCGGATCGCTGAGCACCAAGATCACGATAACCGGCATCAAGGATCCGGCTTCGCCCAACGGCGTCGCGTGAACAGCGAAATCCGGACGTGGGACAACCACACGGCTATCTCTCCAAACCGACGGCCTTCGTGAGACGGGCACTGTATCCCAGCCATTCACGCCTCGCCGGTTTGCCCCCCAACGCCACGAGCCGGCTCCCGTCGGGGAACCGGCTCGTATGCAACGCGCGTGACGTGTGGGTAGGAATGGCTACTCGACAGTGAGCGTGCCGACCATGCCCGCTTCCCGGTGTCCGGGCACGGCGCAGTGGAACTCGTAGGTTCCGGCTTCGGCGTTGATCGTGACGGTGGTCGTTTCCCCGTTACCCAGCAGGTCGGAGGCAATGCCAAGGTCGTCAACGTGGAAGTCGTGTTCGAGCATGCCTTCGTTCGTGATGGTCACGACCACGTCCGTGCCGGCCGGAATGGTGAACTCAGCCGGCTCGAACGCGAGGTCGACGGTCACGAGTTCAACGCCCTCGCCGCCGCCGGCGCTGTCCTCGACGGGCGTGGCTGCCGGCGTGGCGGCCACTGGCGAAGCGGCCGCGCCGGCCTCGACGATGGTGAGCGTGCCGACCATCCCGCGTTCCCGGTGTCCAGGAATCGAGCAGTAGTACTCGTAGGTATCGCCAACGGCGACACTGTCCGGAATCTGGATGTCGATTGGCTCGCCGAACGGCAGGGCCTGCCCGATGTCGAGTTCGTCGATCACGAAGTCATGTTCGAGCACGCCGCGGTTCAGGACACGGATGACCTGGCCCGGGGCCGCTTCGATCGCCTTCCAGCTCCAGTTGTACGGATCGGTCGCTTCGAGCGTGACGACGTTCGGATCTTCCATGAGGGCCAGCGCATCGTCGGACACGCTCGGAAGCTCCTCCGGCTCCGGCGCGGCGTCCTCGCCCTGGGCCTGGGCCGCGGGGCTGGTGTCGGCCGACGCCTCGACGATGGTGAGTGTGCCCTTCATGCCGCTCTCGCGGTGACCAGCGATGGAGCAGTAAAACTCGTACTCATCGCCAACCGGCGCATCTTCGGGAATGATGGCCTGGACGGTGCCGCCGATCGGCATGGGGACGTTCAAGTCCAGTTCATCGACCACGAAATCGTGCTCGAGGAGGCCGGAGTTGACCAACTCGATCGTCTGGCCGGGCGCGGCCCTCAGGACGTGCGTGCTCCACTGGAAGGGGTCGGTCGCCACGAGGAGAACCGGCACCCCGTCGTCGGCGGCCGGGCTCCCCTCGCCTTCGGCTGGAGCTTCCTCTTCCCCGGAATCCTCGTCGCCCGCCGGAGCCGCCGCGGCGGCCTCGACGATGGTGAGCGTGCCTTCCATGCCGGATTCGCGGTGTCCGGGGATGGAGCAGTAGAAGGTGTAGGTATCCCCCACGGCGAGATCGCCCGGGAGGGTGATGTTCACCGGCTCGCCGCTGGGGAGGTGCTCGGAGATGCTGAGTTCGTCGATGACGAAGTCGTGTTCCATGACACCGGTGTTGGTGACCTGGATCACCTGGCCGGGAGCGGCTTCGAGTTCCGTGACACTCCAGTTGAATGGGTCCTGGGCCTCAAGCGTCACCGGGCCGACGGCTTCCCCACCACCGTCGTCCCCGACGGGAGCTTCCTCTTCCTCACCGCCAGTGGGAGCGGCCGCAGCGGCTTCGATGATCGTGAGGGTGCCTTCCATGCCGCTTTCACGGTGGCCCGGAATCGAGCAATAGAAGGTGTAGGTGTCGCCCACCGTCAGATCCTCCGGCAGCGTCACCTCGACGGGCTCGCCGCTGGGAAGGACCTCGGAGATGTCGAGTTCGTCAATGACGAAGTCATGCTCCATGACGCCCGTGTTCGTCACCTGGATGACCTGGCCGGGAGCGGCTTCGAGTTCGGTGGTGCTCCAGTTGAACGGATCCTGCGCTTCGAGCACGACTGGACCGGAAGCATCGCCGCCACCGTCGCCCTCCACTGGAGCCTCTTCGCCTTCTTCCTCGGCCGGAGCTTCGGCGGACGCTTCAACAATGGTGAGCGTGCCTTCCATGCCGGATTCGCGGTGTCCGGGGATGGAGCAGTAGAAGGTGTAGGTATCCCCCACGGCGAGATCGCCCGGGAGGGTGATGTTCACCGGCTCGCCGCTGGGGAGGTGCTCGGAGATGCTGAGTTCGTCGATGACGAAGTCGTGTTCCATGACACCGGTGTTGGTGACCTGGATCACCTGGCCGGGAGCGGCTTCGAGCTCGGTGGTGCTCCAGTTGAACGGGTCCTGGGCCTCAAGCGTGACGACATCGCCGCCACCGCCTGAGGTATCGCCGCCCTCCTCGCCACCTTCGTCCGGGGCCGCGCCACCGCCCGGGGTCGCGAACGGCGCCAGGGTCGGAGGGGCGCCTTCGACCGGGATCATGGTCGGGTTCAGGTCAACATCGTCCGGGTCGTTGCCACAGGCCACGAGAATCGCGCCGGTTGAACCCACCGAGGCGACGAGCATGAATTTCCTGCGATCCATGCGTTTCATCAGGTTTTTCCTCCACCACTGCCCATCGGCCAGTTGAATGTATTTCCGGGCGACTTCGCAAATCGCGGCCTGCCCAACTCTACGCAGTTTGATGTGGCGGCACTCGATTCCCGTCACATGCACCTCACGCCAATGTGGTGTACTTTCCGGTATCGACCCGCGGAAGGGATATTCGCCTCGCGTATGGAAAGTTGCACGGCGTGCACAACAGTACATATTCTACCGCCAAATCAACGGTTTCGCAGGAAACCGGGGAGCCGATGCACATCGGCCAGGCTGAAGACCGGCTTTCCGTAATTCGCTGGCCCGGAACGGGCCCAACCGTGCTGCTGGTCCATGGCATCGGCTCCTCCGGGGATAGCTGGCGCGACCTGATTCCGGCGCTTGGCCAGCACTTCACCCCGGTAACCATGGACCTGCGCGGCCATGGCGCGTCTGGCAAGCCCGCGGGCGGCTATCTTTATGACGACTACGTGAAGGACCTGGATCGGGTTCTTCAGGGACTTGGGGAAGAAGCGCCGCTGCTTATCGGGCATTCGCTCGGCGGAATCGTGACGCTATGGTGGGCGGCCCGGCACCCAGACCGGGCGAGGGCGATCGTGGCGGTCGACAGCCCGTTGCGGAGCGGCGAGGACTTTCGTCCCGCCTTCGATGGCTGGATCGCGCAAAACGCGATGTCGCCCGCCGGCCTGGCGGCGTGGTACCTGGAGAAGAACCCCGATTGGGGCGAGGAACGCGCGAAACGGCGGGCCCTGGTGATGACCGGCACGGCCCCGAACGTATTCGCGGAACTCAGGGCGGATTCGCTGGCGCACGAGGGCGTCGACAGGATCGCGGAACTGACCAGCATCGTCTCGCCGCTGCTGCTCATCCATGGCGATGTGGCGACGGGCAGCCTGGTGCATCCGGACGACATCGTCGCCTTCGAGGCGCGGTTGCCGAACTCCTCGACCGCGCGCGTTCCGGAAGCCGGGCATGCGCTGCACCGGGAGCGGATGGACGAGTTCCTGGCGCTTGCGGTTCCGTTCCTGCGGGAGCATTCCCGACACTGAATGTTTTGGGGCCGCCACATCGCCTCGGGATGTTCGCCCCCGCCCACCGGGTA
>CAZUPA010000152.1:5248-7350 GCA_964622205.1 uncultured Sphaerobacteraceae bacterium | reverse complement strand
GTCACCTGCTGCGCAACACGGAATCTTCCTGTAAACTGGTCCCCGTACATTGGTCAGCCAGCCCCGGATGCTTCCGCGGGGCACGGGAAACGCTGGGTTGCCAATGGCGGACGATCGCTCGGCAGCGAAATCGTCCCACTCGTTGACAACGTAACGTGCGCGGAGATCGGCCAGGGATTGCGTTACGCACTCCGTTCCGGCCGCTCGGCTCCTTCTCCGAGGAGTACGATCCGATCCCCCTCACCGCCTTTGGCGGAGAGGCCAGGGGTTTCGGTATCGTGCGTGCTGTACGTCCAGGTTCACGAGTGGAGACGCTGCCCATCCAATCACGGAGTTAGCCATCATGATTTCCTCCCTCCACCCGCGGAAAGACCGGATTCGCGTTGCCATCATCGGTGTCGGCAATTGCGCCTCATCCCTTATCCAGGGCGTGCAGTATTATCGGGAATCCCCGGAAGACGAATTCGTCCCCGGCCTGATGCACGTGAACCTCGGCGGCTACCACATCCGCGACATCGAGTTCTCCGCCGCCTTCGATGTCGACGACGCCAAGGTCGGCAAGGACCTCGGCGAAGCCATCTGGTCCGGCCCCAACAACACCATCAAATTCTCGGACGTTCCCCATCTCAACGTCCCCGTCCAGCGCGGCCCCACCCTCGATGGCATTGGCCGCTACCTCTCGGACGTCATCACCGAATCATCCCAGCCCGCGGTCGATGTCGCCCAGGTCCTGCGCGACACCCAAACCGACGTGGTCGTCTCCTACCTCCCGGTCGGCTCCGAAGCCGCCACGAAGTGGTACGTCGACCAGGTGATCGCGGCCAGATGTGGCTTCGTCAACTGCATCCCCGTCTTCATCGCCCGCGAGGACGACTGGCGGCAGCGCTTCGAAGACGCCAACCTCCCCATCGTCGGCGACGACATCAAGAGCCAGGTCGGCGCGACCATCACCCACCGCATGCTCACCCGCCTCTTCGCCGATCGCGGGGTCCGCATCGACCGCACCTACCAGCTCAACTTCGGCGGCAACACCGACTTCCTCAACATGCTGGAGCGTGACCGCCTCGAGTCCAAGAAGATCTCAAAGACCAACGCCGTCACCTCCCAGATGGACTACGGTGTCGGCCCGGGCAATGTCCACGTCGGCCCCAGCGACCACGTCCCCTGGCTCGAAGACCGCAAGTGGGCCCACATCCGCCTCGAAGGCACCACCTTCGGCGATGTTCCCCTCAATGTGGAAATGAAGCTGGAGGTCTGGGACTCGCCGAACAGCGCCGGTGTCGTGATCGACGCCATTCGCTGCGCGAAGCTCGCCCTCAACAACGGCATTGGCGGCGCGCTCACCGCCCCCAGCGCCTGGTTCATGAAGTCCCCACCGGTCCAGCTCCACGACGACATCGCCCGCGACCAGTTGGAGGCCTTCATCGCCGAGAACGCCTATGTCCGCGAGGAAGAACCCGCGCTCGTGTAGCGCGCTTCACGTCGACAGGCAAAACGAACGCGCCCGGGCCAATCGGTCCGGGCACGTTCGTAATTTCACCTTGTGGACTAACGAGATCGGGCTGAGGGCAAGGAGAGGATTTACAGACCCGCTGCGCGGGCCGTAAATCCATACATACTGCGCTGGATACCCTACGGGCACACATCGGGTCCGGCTCGTTCGCCCGCTGCATACCTTCGAAGCGCGTTTTCGCGCGCTGTCCTACGAAACTCGTCATCGTAAGGCACGACCTCGCCACGAGCTACTTGCTCCGCACCGACCGCCAGTAGTTCGCACAGATGGAGAAGGCGTCGGCGCTCCTCCAGAATGTTCAACCACTGCGTCCGCGCCGGGAAAGCCGCCGTCGGCCACCACCTCATTGATGCGAGCCTGAGTCTTCGATCTGAGTTGCACTGCCATGGCGAAATCTCCTTGCTGGCCCCCATCGTACTATGGCGTCGTTGGCACGCCGCCGCCGAACGCGACTACCCGCTGCCCACGTCCGACCACACCAGACTCCACGGGGCTTGACCGCCACGGAACCCATTCTGGAGCGCCCACCTCAATGGCCAACGTTCCGTCGCACCATCCCATGCACCTGTGCGGAAGACCCAACCGGCAT
>CAZUPA010000152.1:0-5148 GCA_964622205.1 uncultured Sphaerobacteraceae bacterium | reverse complement strand
ATGCTCGCGAACTCAACGACCTACGCCGTCAACCGCCAGTCCTCGCGCAATGGCACGCCGGTGTTCGGGTACTTCGTCGGGATCGGGCCGGGCTTGCCCTGCTCGGCCGGATCGCTCGCGCAGTTGTAGACCTTCACGATGGTCTCTTCACCCTCATGTACGTTCAGCCAGTTGCCATCGTCCGAGAGCTGCTCGCTGGTCATCTGGCACCACTCGCGGTCTCGCTCGTCCAGCCAGTACTCCCCGGCGTCGAGGCCGGTCCAGGCGTACCGGCCATCGCCGCCAGTCGTCCCGTTCGCGATGATCTCCCAGGCGTCGCCGTTCCACCAGGCGAGGTCGAAGCCCTGCCCACCCTCGTACACCTCGCAGTCCACCTCGCTGACGTAGAACTGGGTGGCGCAGGTGTATTTGATCACGGTCAGCTTCCCGTCCGGATCGTGTGGCACGTTGTACCAATGACAGGTAATCGCCTCGTCCGCGCCGATCTCGATGGTCAGCGTCTCGCCGATCGACAGTGGCGTTGGCCGTAACTCGCCCATCATCTGCCCGTAACAGTCCCAAACGAAGACGAGACCGATCCCTTCGGGAACCTGCTCGGCGATGGTGTAGGAACCCGGTTCGAGGTCGCCGAAGCGCACACCGTATTGCACGCTGTCGCCGGTGGCGGACTGCTGCTGGTAGCCGTTCGGGCCGGTGGCGGTGAAGACGACGCCGTTCGGCCCCTCGGCGCAATCCGCCTTGGGATCGGCGTTCCAGGCGTGCGGATCGTAGCCCTCGGGGCAGGTGTGCTTGAGGATGGTGAGGTCACCATGCTCGCCCGGAATGTTGTACCAGTAGCACAGGTACAGCGTGCCGGTATACCCGAACGTCGAGGCATGATACCCGCTCGTCGCGTCCACCCACTTCGCCACCGCGTCCAGCGGCGCGCCACCGGTGGAGGACACTACCCCGCAGAACACCACCGGCTCTCCATACCCGTCCGGAATGTACTCCTGCACGCTGAACGCTCCCAGTGGCACGCTCGTCCACCTCGCCTCGCCCGCGGCATCGGTTGCTCTCGTCACGGACCCCATCCCCGCCGTCAGCTTGAACTCGACGCCCGCGTGCGGTTCCGTGCAGGCAGTCCCGTACCAGCCCGCGTCCTGGTCCCTGGCCGTTCCTTCGGGGCAGGTGTGCTTGATCACCACCACCGTGTTCCCGCTCGGAGTCACGTTAAACCACGAACAGTACAATTCCGTGTTCGCCTCCAGTTGCCACGAAATCGACGACTCATCTTCAATCGCCAGCTTCTCGTATGGCGCTATCGGACCGGGACCGCCCTGCGCCCGGCAGAACACGATCGGCTCCCCGTATTCGACCGGCAACGTCTCGGTCAACGTCAACTCCCCGGCCGGAACCGCCGGGAAGTCCGCGTAGCGGAACAGGTTCGTGCTCGACGCCGTCGCGCTGAAGGTCCCGCTCGCCAGGCCGAACTCGATGGTCCCGATGTCATCGCCACATTGCAGCTCCAGTTGCTGGAGGGGCATCGCGTGGACATCCAGCCCAGCCGGGCACGCCTGCTTCCACACGTGTACCGAACCCATGCCACCGGCCACGTTGTACCAGTCGCAATACAACGCCTGGCCGCCGGAAAGGCTCTCCACGATTCCAGGGCCATACCGCACTTGCCGCAACACCGGTGGCGCCACGACCGATCCATCCTCGAACTCGACCCGGCAGGACACCACCGGCAACCCGTACCCGTCCGGCAGCTTTTCCGAGATCCTCAGCGTTCCGGATGGCGCATCCGTGAAACTCGCCGGGGCCCCCAGGGTCGCCGGTCTCGTCTCCAGGTACAGCGCGCCGTCCTCCACCGTGAAGTCCACCGATCCCGGATCGCCGGCGCAGGTCGCCGCCAGCGTCGCGACATCGGCCGTGTAGGCGTCGAACCCTTCCGGGCACGTCCGCTTCGCGATGTGGACGTCAACGAACCCAGCCATCACGTTGTACCAGTCGCAATACACGACATGTCCCGGCTTGAGTTCGAAGTTGATCTGTCTTCCAACATATACGGGAGTCAGCGCTGGCGGAGTCACCACCGTCGCGTCTTCCAGGCTCACCTGGCAATACACGATCGGCGTTCCCCATCCAGCGACGCTGTCCTCAACCACCGCCACATATCCACTCGGGACTCCGGCGAACGACGCCAGCGTCAGGGGAGACTTCGAGGCCGGTTGCGTCTCCTGGTGCGTATGCGAAACCACCGTGAAGTTCCGCGTCCCCGGGTCATCCGTGCATTGCTGGCCAAGCTGCTCGTAGGTCAGCGTGTACGACGGAACCAGGATCCCGCAGGCGTGCGAGTTGACGATCACCCGCCCCTCGCCACCGGTCACGAAGAACCAGTCGCACCGCGCCTGCTGCCCATCGGCCAGGCCGTACATCAGGAAATCGCCCACCACCAGCGGATCGGTCCGGCTCGAAGTTCCCGCCGGGTCGTAGCAATCCCAGGCGAAGGTTTCGGTCACACCATTTCGCACGTGCGCCGATATCGAATACGTGTCGGCCGGAAGCATGTCGACCGTGCCATATCCCGGCCCCGTCCAGCCGGTCTCGATCGACCATCCAGCGTGATCGTCAACGGAATCGTCCAGGTCGAAGCTGATGCCATCGACCGGCATGCACGCTCCCTGAGGATTGGCGTCCACGGTCGTCACATCGAACCCGGCCGGGCAGGCGTAGGCGTACATCGTGAGGCTGGCCGTGCCCATCAGCGCCGCGATCGACACCGGCGATCCTTCCGGAGCCAGCGATGGCGCCGATACCGGCGATCCCTCCGGCGCGATCGACTGCACCGTGGCGCCCGGCGCCAGGATGTTGAACCACCGGCACGTCCGGATCACGCCCGAGCCGAGATTGACGGTCTCGACGCCACTGTTGAAGTGGGGAATCTCGCCGATCCCGCCGCCGCTCCCGCAGCCAAACGTGAACGCGCCCGCCACGTCGCCCGGCACATCCTGCGTCACGGTGTAGTCGCCGGGCGCGATCCCGCCAAACGTCACCGCGTTCGGAATTGAATCGCCGGTCATCGTCATCAGGTCGAACGTATCCGGATCGTCATCGGTCAGCATGAAGTTCACCCCGTTCGGCCCCGGCGTGCAGTCGGTATTGGGGTCGGCTTCCACCACCGCCGGATCGTATCCAGCCGGGCAGGTGCTCAACTGCACGGTCAAGGTCGAGGGGCTCGATGGCGCCGTTGGCGCGACGGTCGCAAGCGGGGGCTCGTTGCCGTCCGGCAATGCGAATCCCGGCCCTTCCTGGATGTTGAACCAGCTACAGTGGAATCGCTGGCCATGCGCCAGCGTCAGCCCGGTGGTCCGGAAGTTGCTCACGCCAACCTCGCTGAACGGCGCGATCTCCGCGCCCTCCAGCGTCGTCACCTGGCAGAACACCCGCGCCTTCTCGAATCCCGAGGGGTCGTCCAGCCAGATCTCGATCGGCCCCGTCTTGATCGCGTCGAAGAACACATCGTTGAATTCGCCACCGCTCACGCCCATCCGCGAGAGCCCTGGCCCATGCCCCACGAAGAACCGCCGCGCCCCGGCTGGCTCGGTGCATGCCGCCACCAGCTCGTTCATCGTCGGGGCCGGGAAGAGTCCCGCCGATTGCGGGCAGGCCATGTTCACCACATACACGACGCCAACGCCACGATCCACCTGGTACCAGTCGCAGTGGATATCGCCGGCGATGCTTCCCACCTTCCAGTACCCGCCGCTGGCATTGCCCGGCCCGATCTGGTCAACCAGCGCCCCATTGGCATCGTACAGGAAGCAGTTGGCGATCGGCTTGTCATAGCCTGGCTGGATTTGCTCGCCAATCCCAAGGTACTCCCCAACCTCCACCGTCACCTGGCCGCCCGACGCGGGAGGAACCTCGATACTGCTTTCGAAAATGAAACTGCCATATCCGGGGCCGGTGCATTGGTCGAACACCATCTGGATGTTGCTGGAGAAGTACGGATCGAACTCCGGATGGTCGCACCGGTACACGGAAATCGTCAGCGTGTTGGTCTCCGGGGCGGCCGCCTCGGTGGCCACCGCCTCAACGGTCTCCGCTGGCGGGCCGGTCGCCTCGACCGGTTCTGTCGGAACCACCTCTGTGACCACCGGCTCCGTCGGATCGACCGGGTCCACCGGCTGCTCGGCCACCTGCACATCCGGTAAATCGCCGGTCGGATCCTGCTTGTTGCCCTGCGCCGTCGCGAGTTGGCCCGCCAGTGGCGAGAACACCAGCAGCAACGTCACTGTCAGGAACAGCATCCGGGGCGTCCGGAGGGGAGATGTATGTCGTCGCATTGGGGCCTCCTCGAAATCACCGCCGGCCACCCGGCCACGGCCTGGTCCACCGCCATGGCCCCATTCTGTTCCCCGGAACGCTCCATTCCATCGGTGAAGTTACCGAGATTTCGTCGCCTCAGCGCTCCTCCCGCCCCCCAATCACGTACGTGAAGACCTCCCACCATTCACCTCCCGAAATGCGTCGCCTTCCACCCTGGTTGTCTTGGGGAAGGCCACACGCCAACCGGCTGAGAGAGACTCCGTATCGCTCAGCCGGTTGGCAATCTTCACCGTCCACCTTCCTGCCCGCCGCTGGCTCGTCTCGATCGATGCCTTCATCCACAATACGCTGCAGCACCGTATCCGATTTTCGCCTTGAAAGGCCCTGCCCAGTGAACGTCTTCCAGGTCGCCCAGCGCGCCACCGATCTCGACCGAGCCGCCGCCTTCTACGAATCCCTTCTCGGAACCCCGCCCACCGGCCGTTTCGACCCGCCCGGCCTGCTCTTCTTCCAGGCTGGCTCCACCCGCCTGCTGCTGGAGGAGAACGCCGCCAGCGCCCTCATCTACCTCCAGGTCGAAAACCTTCCCGCCACCGTCGAACACCTGCGCGAGCAGGGAACCGTGATCGAGTCGGAGCCGCACGTCATCTTCACCCACACAGACAACGCCCTCGGCCCGGCCGGCATGGCCGAATGGCACGCCTTCATCCGCGACTCCGAAGGCAACCTCCTCGGCCTCATCGGGCTTGAACCCGCCGAGCAGGGTTAGGCGGCGCCATCCAACGCCAGCACCACCGCCGAGCGGGCCGGAACCAGCACCTCCCGGCCCGCCAC
>CAZUPA010000151.1:0-7366 GCA_964622205.1 uncultured Sphaerobacteraceae bacterium | reverse complement strand
CCGTCAGGGTATCGGTCTTGTCCAGGATGACCGTCGATGGCAACCAGGCGACGAAGGCCACCGGCACGATCCACATCAGTGCCACCTGGGCTCCTTTCCCGAAGATCGAGAGCGGGTATCCACCGAACCGGTTGAACAGGTCGTCGAACAACCAGCGCAGGGGGAACGAGTCCAGCGCCCGGAAGGTGAGCGCGGCCGGCCCAAGCTGGAACGCGCCATCGATCATCGCCCCGCCGATCAGCGCCGCCACCAGGAAGAGTGCTTTGGGAACCGTCCAGTCGATGTCCACCCGGGTCAGCGCCCAGCCCATCACCAGTAGCCCACCGAGCAGGTCGCCAATCGCGGGCAACCGGAACGCCCCGAACATGAGTTGCAGCATCATCGGCATCGGTCGGACCAGCATCCGGTCGAATTCGCCCTCGCGCACGATCCGGTCGATCCGGAAAAGCTGGCTGAACGCCATCACCCAAAGGCCATGCGAGGTGAGGCGCATCCCGTACAGGAATGCAACCTCGGAGAGCGTCCAGCCGCCGATCTCCTCGAACTGTCCGAGCACGATCAGGATGAACACGAACCCGAGCCCCTGGAACATGAGGCCGAACGCGATGCTCATCAGGAAGTTGAGGCGGTATTGCATCTGGCCCCGGATCGAGGCGGCCACCAATACCCAGCACAGGGATGCCTGTTTCATCGCTAACCTCCCTGGATCACGAGCTTGCGCTGGGCACGGCTCCACACCCACCCCGCGAACGCCAGCAGCGCCACGATCCAGAACGCCTGGACCAGCAACGGGCGCACGATCTCGCGCCCGCTGACCTGCCCGGCGAAAATCGTCGCCGGCAGGAAGTTCGCCGCCTGGAACGGCAGGACCTCCACGAGGGACCGCATCCAGCCAGGCATGAACCAGAGCGGCACCACCAGCCCCGAGAGCAGCCCGCTCGTCATGTCCACCGTTGCCCGCAAGCCGCCGCCGTTGAGGAGCCAAAACGACGCCATGCCCACCAGCAGCCAGATCAGCAGGTTGATGATGTAGGCCAAAGCGAAGCTCAGCGCGTAGGCCGCCAGCCCGGCGGGACCAGGTGGGCGCAGCGATCCGATCAGGATCGCCAACGGGATCGCCGCCACCAACCAGATCGAGAATCCCAGCGAACTTCCCAGCTGCCGGGCGACCATCTGCTTCATGAAGCTGAACGGCCGCACCAGGTCACCGGCGACCTGCCCGGTCGAGACCCGGTCGTCGATTTCGCGTGAAATTTCCCCAGGCAGGGTGATGCGCTGCAGCGCGGAAATCGAGAGGTACACCAGCAGTTGCTGCTGCCCGATCCCCTCCAGGCTCTCCCGACCGTGGTAGACCGCTTCCCACACCGTGCGCAGCAGGTAGAGTTGCAGCGCCATCGAGATCAGCCCAAAGACCATGCTCACGCGATAGATGCGCGTGCGCATCGCGGCGACGCGAATGGTCTCCCACCAAATCGGATGCGGCCAGCGCAGGATCACGACTTCACCTCGCGAGCCTCGTAGATCTCGCGGATGATGCTGTCCATCTCCTGCTCCCGAACCGAAAGGTCGGAGACGGGAACGCGGGCCGAGAGTTCGGCGATCACCCTCGCCACCGGCGCGATGGCGGGATCGACCTCCAGCGTGGCCGACAGGTCGCGGTGATCGCGCACCGATACGCCACTGGGAGTGTTTCGCACGATCTCCGCGAGTTCGTCCCGGCCCCCGGCATCGACCGTGATTTCGAGGAGCCGGTAGGGGGCATAACGCCGCTTCAGGTCCCGGGTCGCGCCGTCGAAGAGCACCTTCCCCTGGTCGATGATGAAGATCCGCTTGCAGAGGCGTTCGACATCGTCGAGGTCGTGTGTGGTGAGCATCACGGTCGTGCGTCTTGTGCGGTTGATCTCTTCGATGAAGCCTCGCATCCGCTCCTTGGCGACCACGTCCAGGCCAACGGTCGGTTCGTCCAGGAACAGCACTGGCGGTTCGTAGAGCACGGCCGCGGCGAGGTCTCCCCGCATCCGCTGGCCCAGGCTGAGTTGCCGGACCGGGGTTTCGAGAAATGACTCCATGTCCAGCAGCTCGACCAGCATGTCGCGTTGCCGCCGGAACCGGTCTGGCTCGACGTCGTACATCCTGCCGATCAGGCGCAGTGACTCATCGAGCGGCAGGTCCCACCACAACTGGGACCGCTGGCCGAAGACCACGCCGATGTTGCGGGCATTGGCCAGCCGGTCCTCCCACGGCACGATTCCGGCCACGGTCGCCTCGCCGCTGGTGGGCACGAGGATGCCGGTGAGCATCTTGATCGTGGTGGACTTGCCCGCGCCGTTTGGCCCCAGGTAGCCCACGATCTCGCCTTCCTCGATGTCGAGCGAGACGCCATCGACGGCGGTGGTGACGCGCTTCACGCGCGTGACGAGTGTGCGTAGGGCGGAGAACCTGCCTTCCGCCCGCACTGGCCGCTCGAAGGTTTTAACGAGGTTGTGGGCCTGGACGATGGGCATGATCGGGCCTCGTGGGAACCTGGTTGGGATGTTGCGCGGCGGTCAGTGTAGCACGCGCCATGGTTCCACGATTCCTCGTGGGCGGTCAGTCGGCGGGGATCTCCGCCACGCCGGGACGAGGTCCGCGGAGCCGGTTCCACAGGCGCCCGTCGAGGATCGCCATTCCGGCGCCGATGAGCAGCATGCCGAGCAACTGGATCGCCACCAGTGCCTCGTTGAGGAAGAGCGCGCCCAGCAGTAGCGAACTGACCGGGATGAGGAAGGTCACCAGCGAGGTATTGGTCGCGCCGACATTGGCCAGCAGGCGGAAGAAGATCATGTAGGCGATCGCGGTCGAGAACACCGCCAGGGCCAGCACCGAGAGCACGGCGTCCATGTGCCATTCGGCCGTCGCCCACGGGCGGTCGACCAGCAGCACCAGCGGCAGCAGGATCACCGTGGCGGCGCACATCTGGCCCCAGGCCAGGATCAGCGGCGGCTGGCCCTTCATCCGCCGCCCGTAGATGCCCGAGAACGCGTATGAAATCGACGCCCCCACGATCGCCAGCCGGGCGAGGCCGCCGCCGCTGGCGATGGAGCCGAGGTCCTCGCTCATGATCACCAGCACCCCGGCCATGCCGAGGCCGATTCCGGCCGCCTTCGCCGGGTTCATGCGCTCATCGGTGGTCCAGAAGTGCGCCACGATCACCGTGAAGATCGGGACCGTGGCCGTGAGGATGGCGGCGAGCCCGCTGGAGATGCGCGTTTCGCCCCAGAAGATCAATGTATATGGAAGAGCGCTGTTCAGCAGGCCCATCACGAAATAAGGCTTCCACGCCTCGACCGTGGACGGTGTTGGCATGCCACGCGCCCTGATCGCCGCGTAGAGGAGCGCCGCCGCGATCGCCACCCGCCCGAATACCACCGCCAGCGGGCCGATATCCTCCACCGCCACCTTGCCGAAGAAGTACGAGCCTCCCCACAGCAGCGCCAGCACGATAAGCAACAACCAGTCGCGGGGGGTGATGGCGAGGCTGGTTCTCGCGCCCGGGGCGCCGGATGGGGTTTGGCTCATGGAACGTCCGTGTGGTGGCGCGGGCGAGCGCGACGAGGTCGAAACGCGGGCCCAGCCTGTCGTATTGCCGATCGCGCCGGTTCAACGCCGGTCTGGCCGGCTTGTGAGATCGACGCGATGTCTCGATGACGTGTCCATTCTGGCACACCGTATCCGGGGCGGGAGGGTGAGCCTTGGGGCGCCACCGGAGCCCCGCTGGCGGGCGATGATAAGGTGGAAACCCTGGCCGGCCGGGCATTCCCTGAAGCTCATCCGGGAGACAGTGTCCGAATCGGGGAGTGCTGTTCGTAGGAGAAGTGAGAGGCGCCCACGGGTGACGCCGGTACACAAAGGACACCGCGACCATGAAACTGACGACCAACACGCAGATCTCCGTCGATGGCGTGATGCAGGCGAACGGTGGACGGCATCCCGTCCTCGATCCTGGATTCGAACGGGCCGGATGGGCCAGGCTGCTGTTCGATAGCGAGTCCCTGGAGTTCGTCGGCGATGCCTACCAGCGTGCCGATGCGTTCCTGTTCGGACGCCGGACCTACGACCTGTTCGCTGGCTACTGGGGAGCGATGGGTCCGGACAGCGGCCCCATCGCCGACGCCTTGAACGCGCGGCCCAAGTATGTCGCGTCGAACACCCTTGCCGAGGCGAGCTGGGCGGACACCACCGTCCTCTCCGGTGACCTGGCGGCGGCCATTCGCGAGCTGAAGGCCACGGGGGAAGGCGAGTTGCAGGTGCACGGCAGCGGCCAGTTGGTCCGCTGGCTCCTCGAGAACCAGTTGATCGACGAGATGATCCTGCTGGTATGTCCGGTGATTGTCGGTGCGGGAGACCGGTTGTTTCCCGCCAGTGGCCCGGACCTGGCGCTCGACCTTGTCGAGTCGCGAGCGTTTCCGAAGGGCATCATGCTCCAGATCTACCGGCCCGCCGGAAGTCCGGAATACGCATCCGACCCTACCAAATGACGGATGGAACCCGGAGGATAGTGTGGTCGCCGCCATCGTGCGCTGATCCCTCCTCATATGCACTCGCTGGTGGCATGTACGTGAAGCCGATGCCTGTATCCGTGCCTGGGCGGCCTGGATTGGTTCGGTCATCCGGGAGGTGGTGTCCGAATCGGGAATGAGCGTTCGTGGTAATGGTAGGAGGCGCCCACGAGGGACGCCTCGAAGCTCAGGAGATGATCCGCGATGCAGTACCTGATGTCCGTGATTTCCGACAGCACCGAAGTGGACGGCCCCGAGGTGGGGTTGGCCATCGACGCATTCAATGACCAACTCAAGGCCCAGCGCCACTGGGTATTCGCCAACGGCCTGGCGGCGCCGAGCGCGGCCACCGTCGTTGACAATCGCGGCGATCAGCCGTTGTTCACCGACGGACCGTTCCTGGAGTCGAAGGAGCACATCGCGGGGTTCTGGATCATTGAGGCGCCCGACCTGGATGTGGCGCTCAAGCTCGCCGCCGGGGGGTCGAAGGCCTGCGACCGGAGGCTCGAGTTGCGGCCGTTCCACAATCACGTTTCCGAGGAATAGACGTGACAGATGCCCAGGAGGCAATCATCCATGCTCACCAAGAGGAGTGGGCGCGGGTGGTCGCCTCGCTGACCAGGCGCTTCGGAGACCTCGACGTGGCCGAGGAAGCGGCGGCCGAGGCGTTCGCGATCGCCGTCGACCGGTGGCCGGCCGATGGCGTACCTCCCAACCCCGGCGCATGGCTCACCACCACCGCCAACCGCAAGGCGATCGACCGGCTCCGGCGCGAGAACAAGCGCGACGGCAAGTACGAGGAGGCCCGGATGCCGTACGACGATCCGCCCGAGCCTCCCGGTGCCATCGAGGACGACCGGCTGCGGCTGATCTTCACCTGCTGCCACCCCGCCCTCGCCATGGAGGCGCGGGTGGCATTGACGCTGCGGATGGTCGGCGGCCTGACCATGCCCGAGATCGCCAGCGCCTTTCTGGTGGGGGAGAGCGCCATGGGGCGGCGGATCACCCGCGCGAAGGCCAGGATCAAGGCGAATCGCATTCCGTACCGGGTCCCGTCGGCGGAGGATTTGCCCTCGCGCGTCTCCGGCGTGCTCGCCGTGCTCTTCCTCATCTTTAATGAAGGCTACCTGGCGACCGGTCCTGGCGCCGATCCCGTGCGTCCCGGCCTGACCGCCGAGGCGCTCCGGCTCACCCGCCTGATCCGTGACCTGCTGCCGGAGGACGGCGAGGTGGCCGGGTTGCTGGCGTTGATGTTGCTCTCCGAGGCCCGCCGCCCGGCCAGGGTTTCGGCGAGCGGCAAGCTGGTCCCCCTCGAATCGCAGGATCGCGGAACCTGGGACGCCACACTGATCGCGGAGGGCCATGGTCTGGTGCGCGAGCGTCTCGATTCCGGGGAGGCTCCGGGCCGCTACCAGATTCTCGCGGCGATCAACGCCGTGCATACGTCCGCCCGCGAGGCGCGCGACACCGACTGGTGGCAGGTCGTCGCACTCTATGACCAGCTGGTCCGGCTGGACCCTTCGCCGATCGTCGTTCTCAACCGGGCCATCGCGGTCGCCGAACTGGACGGTCCGGAGGCGGCGCTGGCGGCCATCGACCGGCTGGACGACAGCCTTGGTGGCTACCACGCCTACCACGCCACGCGGGCCGAGTTGCTGCGCCGGCTGGGCCGATACGAGCGGGCGCGCGCCGCCTACGACACGGCCATCGAACTGGCTGGCAACACCGCCGAGACCGCCTATCTCACACGTCGCCGCGACGAGTTGGGATAAGAGAGCCTTCGGGAGGGTCTGATACGGGCGGACCGCGCTAAGCGAGTCGAGCCCCGGCTGGAATACATCGAGGTTGGCGCAAATGTGGTCAGCGGAGATGGGAGTTCGCATGTCTCGCCCATTCAATCCGGACATCTCACCTCCATTTTGCTCACTAGTTCATTCCCTCACTGTTTTCCTACTCGTCCTCACCTATGTTTGACACGTGCGCCATGAAGGCCTGGTTCTCAAGGATCAGGCTGAGGACCTGTACCACTCGGTCAAGCGTTTTGTCTTCCACGGTCCCCCACTTCTCCAGCAGCCGGCTCACACTGGCTACCTTCACCTGATCACACATGATGACTGACGGACGTCTTATTCCTCCTTCGGGAGGACCAATTGGCACGTGAAGTTGCAGGCCACGATTCCTGGTAGTCATTGGCATGATCACATACAGGTCATTGGGAAGACCGTTGAAATAGTCATTCGACACAATGAGAGCAGGACGGATGCCGCCCTGCTCTCTCCCTACCTGAGGGTCCAGGTCCACCAACCAGATATCACCGGCTCGTGGCTCGAGCTGCTGCTCGCTCACGAATCTCCCTCTCCTCTTCTGGCGAGAAGTACGGCGGTTCGTTCTCCAGGCCGTCCCCAGACAACGAATCCCATAACTCGACTTCTTCCTTGTAGTCTTGCCAGGCCGCCGGATCCGCCCGGAGCCGCTCGTAATCGGCTCGCACCTGCTTCCAGAACCGCTCCTTCTCGTACCGCTCGACCAGAAACGTCACAACCTCACCCATTGGCCGCTCCTCTTCCCTGGCAATGGCCTGGAGCCGGGCGTGAGTCTCTGGTTTCAGTTTGACCATCGGCGCCGAAGCACGTCTCATCGCTGTCATGGCACACCCCTTTATGTCGCGATCGATTGTGCCTGTCCCTAATCATACGTCGTGTGGTCAACCATTTGGTTAACCGCACGACGGACGGCGCAAACTCCCTGATCCGCCGGTTGCCGCATACCCTGTGGGGGTATATATTCGGGCAGTGGTCCGGTTCGCATCGGGCAGAATCAATCCAGCA
>CAZUPA010000150.1:0-7370 GCA_964622205.1 uncultured Sphaerobacteraceae bacterium | reverse complement strand
CGGCGAACTCCCCGCCGGGTGGGACGCGGCGATTCCATCGTGGAACGCTGGCGACAAGGCCATGGCGACCCGGAAAGCCTCCGGCGAGGTCATGAACTCCTTCTACAAGAACCTGCCCACGTTCATGGGCGGTTCCGCCGACCTCAACCCGTCCACCAATACGGTGCTCAAGGGCGGCGGCGACTTCGGCAACCCGGAGACGCTGGCCGAGGGCGAGCAGGGTCTCTCCGGCGGCGAGTGGAACTACGAGGGCCGCAACATCCACTTCGGCATTCGCGAGCACGGCATGGGCAGCATCGTGAACGGCCTGGCGGCGCACGGCGGCATCATCCCGTTCGGCTCAACCTTTCTCGTGTTCTCCGACTACATGCGGCCGGCGCTTCGCCTGGCGGCGCTGAGCCACCTGAAGTCGATCTGGGTGTTCACGCACGACAGCGTGGCGGTGGGCGAGGACGGCCCGACCCACGAGCCGGTCGAGCATGTGATGTCGCTCCGCCTCATCCCGCACCTGACGGTGATCCGGCCCGCCGACGGCAACGAGACCGCCGCCGCGTGGCGACACGCCGTCGCCAGCGACACGTCCACCGTGCTCGTGCTCAGCCGCCAGGACCTGTCGATTCTCGACCAGTCCGGCGCGACCGGCGACGCCAGCCAGGGCGGCTACATCCTGGCCGATACCGATGGCGCGGCCGATATCGTGCTAATCGCCACCGGTTCCGAGGTTGAGCTGGCCGTGATGGCCCGCGACGTACTTGCTGGGAAGGGCGTCAGCGCGCGCGTGGTCTCGATGCCAAGCTGGGAGATCTTCGAGGCCCAGGGCCCGGAGTGGAAGGCTCAGGTTCTTGGAGACGGCAGCATTCCGCGTGTCTCCATCGAAGCCGGTTCCACGCTCGGCTGGTCTCGCTACACCGGCGGCGATGGAGCGAACGTCGGCATCGACACCTATGGGGCGTCCGGCCCGGGCAAGGAAGTCCTGAAGCTCTACGGCATGACGCGGGAACATGTGGCCGCCACCGCGTTGCGGGTGCTCGGCCGGAACGACGAAGCGAACGAGCTGGATTCGGAATTCCTGTCCAGCCAGGAGGCCGCCGGCATTCAGCCCGCCGGTTCCGACGGGCATTCCTAGGCAGCCGGGCTGGTTCGCCACGAGCAGGCCCGAGCGCCTGCTGGAAAGGGTTGGCACATGGCCACCAATACCATCAAGCAACTTCTCACCCAGGGCCAGAGTGTCTGGCAGGACGATATCTCGCGCGACATGTTGAACTCCGGCCTGCTGCGACAGCGGATCGACGAGGTTGGCATTCGTGGGGTGACGTCGAACCCAAGCATCTTCCAGAAGGCGATCTCCAGCGGCGATGCCTATGACGAAGACATTACGCGCCTGCTGGGCGACAACCTCGCCGTGGAAGAGGTGTTCCAGACGCTGGCGGTCAAGGACATCCAGGACGCCTGCGACCTCTTCCGCCCGATCTACGATGAGTCGAACGGCGAGGACGGCTTCGTTTCGCTGGAAGTGCTGCCCTCGCTGGCGCGCGACACCCAGGGCACGATGGAGAACGCCCGCATCCTGTGGCGCGCGGTCGACCGCCCGAACCTGATGGTAAAGGTGCCGGGCACCATCGAGGGCGCGCCCGCGATCGAGGGACTCCTCTACGAGGGGCTCAACATCAACGTGACCCTGCTTTTCTCGCTCCAGAATTACGAGCGAGTGGCCCAGGCATTCATCGCCGCGCTGATTCGCCGCCACGATGAAGGCAAGCCGATCGACCGGATCGCCTCCGTCGCCTCGTTCTTCGTCAGCCGGGTGGATACCGCCGCCGACAAGCTGCTGGACGGGGTTGGAACGGACGAAGCGCTGGCGCTCAAGGGCAAGGTGGCCGTCGCCAACGCGCAATTGGCATACGAGGTATTCCAGAAGCACTTCGGCAGCGACCAATGGCGCGTGCTCGAAGCGGCGGGAGCGCGCGTGCAGCGCCCGTTGTGGGCCAGCACCGGCGTCAAGAACCCGGACTACAGCGACGTGCTCTACGTGGACACCCTGATCGGGCCGGACACCGTCAACACCATGCCGGTATCGACTATCGAGGCATTCCTCGACCACGGAACCGTCACCCGCACCGTGGACGCGGACTACACGAGCGCGCACGCGGTGGCCAATGGTCTGGCCAAGACGGGGATCTCGCTCGACGAGATCACCACGAAGCTCGAAACCGACGGAATCGACGCGTTCGTCAAGTCGTTCGACGAACTGCTGGCGGGTGTCGAAAGCAAGCGCCAATCGCTGGCCCAGGTCGCTGGCGACAACTAACCCATGCAAGGAAGACGACAGGCCGGCCAGTTGGCCGGTCTGTCGCCGTGTACCCCCGGAGATGCCCAGGATGTCTGAATCAACCATCGAAAAGCGCCACGTCGGTGTGGTGGGCCTCGCCGTGATGGGCGAGAACCTCGCCCTGAACATCGCCCGCAACGGATTCGCCCCGGCCGTATACAACAGGACGGCTTCCCGCACCGAGGAGTTCCTGGCGGACCGGGCGAAGGACACCGATATCCTCGGGACGTTCTCGATCGAGGAATTGGTCAACTCGCTCGAAACGCCCCGCCGGATCATTCTCATGGTCAAGGCTGGCGCGGCGGTTGACGCGGTGGCGGAAGAGATCGCGCCGTTCCTGGAAGACGGCGACATCCTGATCGACGGCGGCAACTCGCTGTACACCGACACCGAGCGCCGCTCCCGTGAGTACGGCGCCCGTGGGCTTCAGTTCGTGGGCATGGGAGTTTCCGGCGGCGAGGAGGGCGCGCTTTGGGGTCCTTCGCTGATGCCGGGCGGTCCGGCCGAGGCGTACGGGGAACTGGAGCCGATGCTCCAGGCGATCGCCGCCAAGTCCGAGTACGGCCCCTGCGTGACGCACATCGGCCCCGGTGGCGCCGGTCACTACGTGAAGATGATCCACAACGGCATCGAATACGGCGACATGGAACTCATCGCCGAGGTCACCCACATCATGCGCGCCGCGCTGGGGATGACCATGCCGGAGATTGGCGAGGTGTTCGCGCGCTGGAACACCGGCAAGCTGGAGTCGTTCCTGATCGAAATCAGCGCCAAGGTGGCCAGCCACATCGACCCGATCTCGGGCAAGCCGCTGGTGGACGTGATTCTCGACCAGGCCGAGCAGAAGGGCACGGGCCGCTGGACCAGCATCAACTCGTACGAACTCGGCACCCCGATCCCGGTGATTGACGCGGCAGTGATCGCCCGCTCGATTTCCGCGATGAAGCCCCAGCGCGTTCACGCCAGCACGATCCTGACCGGGCCGGGCTCCGAAGGCCAGCCGCTGCCGGCCCAGCCCGACCGCGAGGCCACGATACACGCGCTGGAGAACGCGCTGTACTTCTCCAAGATCTCGTCCTATGCCCAGGGCATCGCCCTGTTGCGGGTGGCGTCCGACACCTACGACTGGAACCTCAACATCGCCGAGATCGCCAGGATCTGGACGGCGGGCTGCATTATCCGTGCCAGGCTGCTGGGGCCGATCATGGAGGCCTTCACGCGCGATCCCGACCTGGTGAACCTGATGATCGATCCGCATTTCACCGCCGAGATCAACTCCTCGATGGGCGACGTGCGCACAGTGCTCCACACCGCCATCGACTTCGGCATCCCGACGCCGGCGTTCAGCGCCGCGCTCAACTACGTGGACTCCTACCGGACAGCCGTGTTGCCAGCGGACTTCATCCAGGGGCTGCGCGACTACTTCGGCGCGCACACCTACCTGCGGCGCGACATCGAAGGCGTCTTCCACACCGAATGGATGGAACTCGAATCCACCGCTTCCTGACGATCGCTAACGCCCGCGCGGCAAGATCGCCGCGCGGGCGTTACAGTTAGTGCTTCACGATTCGGTTCCGGATCGTTCCCAGCCATTTCGGCACGACTGAAAACGTTCTCGACTCCCGTATCCAAGAGGCACGACATGCCACACAGCGCTTCGGACCCGGGCAACGGCAATTACAGCCCGCCGCCCTTCTCTACCGCCGCCCCATCAATGGACGTCGATCATGTTGGACACCAGTTCGACCTGACCGACCGCACGACCCAGCAGAATACGAATCCACTCCGCGATGGACTTCGCCTCGAGCGAATTCCCGCGCCATGCGTGATGGTCATCTTCGGCGTGACCGGTGACCTGACCGCGCGCAAGCTGATGCCATCGCTGTACGACCTCGCGGTTGGTCATCCACTACCCGAGGGTTTCTCGATCGTCGGCGTCTCTCATCGCGAGTGGACCGACGAAACCTTCCGCGATGAGATGAAGGAGGCCGTCAAGCGCGGCGCCCGCGCGCCGGTTACCGAGGAGTCGTGGAACCTGTTCGCGCAGGGTCTCTACTACGTGCGCGGCGACTTCGACAGCGAAGATGTCTACACCAACCTGAAGACGCGCCTCGACCAGATAGACGAGGAGCGGCGGGCGCAGGGCAACCGGCTCTTCTATCTCGCCACGTCGCCGACGTTCTACGGGCCGATCATCAAACATCTCGGCGCATCGGGGCTCGGCAAGCGGCAGGATATCTACTACAACCGGCCCGACAGCTGGAACCGGATCGTGATCGAAAAGCCATTCGGCCGCGACGTGCAGAGCGCCCGGGAACTTAACGCCCAGATTGGCTCGGTATTCTCCGAACGCCAGATCTACCGGATCGACCATTATCTCGGCAAGGAGACGGTCCAGAACGTCCTTGCCTTCCGCTTCGCGAACGCGCTGTTCGAGCCAGTCTGGAACCGGCAGTATGTCGATCACGTACAAATCACGGTCGCTGAGTCGATTGGCGTCGAAGGCCGCGGCGGGTACTACGAGGATTCCGGCGCGCTGCGCGACATGATGCAGAGCCACATGCTCCAGTTGCTCGCCGTGATCGCGATGGAACCGCCCGCGCTGTTCAACGGCAACGCACTTCGCGACGAAAAGGTGAAGGTGCTGCGGGCCGTGGAGGCTCCCAGCGGCGACGAGGTCAACCAGAAAACGGTTCGCGGCCAGTACGAAGCGGGATTCGTCGGGGGCCGGGAGGTCGGCGCGTACCGCGACGAGAAGGGCGTGCGCCCACTCTCGCGCACCGAGACCTTCGCGGCGGTTGAGCTGGGCATCGACAACTGGCGCTGGGCCGGGGTGCCATTCTATCTCCGCACCGGGAAGCGGCTTCCCCGTCGCGTGACCGAGATCGCCATCGAATTCAAACAGGTGCCGCACCTGATGTTCCAGTCGATCGGCGACCTCGACCTGACGCCGAACGTCATTTCGATGCGAATCCAGCCAGATGAGGGGATCGCCCTGAAATTCGCCGCCAAGGTGCCGGGGCCGACCACTCAGCTCCGGCCGGTGCGGATGGACTTCCTGTACGGCACGTCATTCGGCGAAGCCGGACCCGATGCCTACGAGCGACTGCTACTCGATGCGATGCTGGGCGATCCAACGCTGTTCGCCCGCCGCGACGAAGTCGAGACCGCCTGGACGCTGATGCAACCGATCCTCGATGGTTGGGACGAACTTCCCACCCCGGTCTATCCGTACGAATCGGGCACCTGGGGACCAAGCAAGGCCGACGCCATGGTCCGGCGAGAGAACCGCGAGTGGCGTCGCCCATAGTTTCGAGGTAGAGGATCTCCCATGGTTTCCAAATCTGAACCTCGTCCCATCCTGGGTACATCGTTCCAGTCCGACACGCTCGATACCGGCGCGATCCACGACGAGTTGAACCGGTTGTGGACGCTGCTTGGCGGACCACCCAAAGGCGGCGACGGGCGTGGGGAAATGGTGGCCGAACCCCACTTCGGCGGTGGCGGCCTGATGCGGGCCAACACGCTCAACCTGGTGGCGGTGGCCCGCAACCAGCGCGACGCCGAACTGATCACGCGGACGGTTTCGTTGCTGCACGACTTCCTGCCCTCACGAACCATCATCCTGATCGCCCAGGAGGTCGATGGCGAGGATCACAAGCAGTTCGACGTCAATCTCCAACTCAACGAGCAGTTCACCGGCGACGATGTCCCCGCGCTCCACTTCGAGACCATCACGATTTCCGCGGGCAAGGCCCAGTTCGGTCACCTTCCCAGCCTGGTGTCGCCATTGCTCTCGGCCGAACTGCCAGACTTCCTGTGGTGGCCCAGCGGCGATTTCCACAGCAACCCGTTGTTCGCCGAACTCGTGGAACTCGTCGACCGGATCGTGATCGATAGCGCCGCGCTCGGGAACGATGTGTCGCACCTCAGCGGGTTGCGGTCGCTGCTCGTCGAGTCGGACGAAAAGCTGCCCGTGCTTGGCGACTTCACCTGGCTGCGACTGGGACCTTGGCGGCAATTGATTGCCCAGTTCTTCGATCCGCCCGATGTGCAAGTCTGCCTGCGGTCGATCGAGGAGGTGACGATCGCCTACGCCGAAGTGCGCGAAGATGACTCTTCCGGACTGGCGGCGGCCACCCTGATGGTTGGCTGGCTGGCCAGCCGCCTTGGCTGGGAGATTCCCGAACCGCTGGAACGCCGCAAGGCGGGCGGCTGGACCGCGCAATTGCGCGCGACCGATGGAAGCCGCCCGCGAGGCATCGCCCTGCGCCTGCTCCCGGACCGTAGCCCCGAGGCGATGTTCTCATTGCGCCATGTGGAAATCCTCGCCGGCGGCGATGCCCCTGGGCGGTTCCGGATCGAACGCACCGACGCCGATGACATGGTGACGAGCAGCGAAACGCGCACGGCGCCGTTCGTGAGCCGCATGGTGTACGCCCGCCGGCCCAAGGTTGAGCACATGTTGCTGGAAGAGCTGCAACGCTTCGGTCACGAGAGAACCTTTGAGGAAGCCGCGGTGAGCATGCTGAGCCTGTTGCCTTAACCTGGCCAGGCGACGAGAGGACTCCAATCGATGACAGACACGACCCGCTCCCTTGACTATGGCGACCGCGGCCAGGTGCTGGTGGTGCGGGATGGCGAAGCGCTCGCCAGCACCGCCGCGAATCTCGTCAAGGCCACGATTGGCCGGCAATCCGCGCGCGGGCGTCACGCATTGGTGGCGCTATCGGGCGGATCGACGCCGAAGCGCATGGGGCAACTTTTCGCCGCCCCTCCCCTGCGGGATTCCGTCGACTGGTCGAATGTGGAATTCTTCTGGGGCGACGAACGGTGGGTCCCGCTCTCATCCGCCGAAAGCAACGCCGGCGAGGCGAAGCGGGGTTTCCTGGACCACGTCCCGATCCCGGAGAGCCAGGTTCACCCGTTCCAGACCGAGGGCATGAGTCCCGGGGAGTCGGCGGCGGCGATGGAGGAGTCCATCAGACGGCTGGGCAAGGCGGATGTCCCGCGTTTCGACCTCGTGCTGCTAGGCATGGGC
>CAZUPA010000149.1:4453-7413 GCA_964622205.1 uncultured Sphaerobacteraceae bacterium | reverse complement strand
TCGCGGTAATTCCGCACAAATTCGCCAGCCAAAACCCCCGCCGCTCCGGGCCAAATCACCGCCACACCCGATTTACCGAATTTCCGAATTATCGCGGACGAAAGAAGCACACCCCGCGCAAGACCGTCGCGATCCACCCCCATTCATGCCCGACCGGGCTACAATCGACACCCTGACTTGCCGCACTCTCCAGGGAGACTCGCCATGTCCAGCTCATACCCATACCGGCGCATCGACAGCCACCACCACTTCTGGAACCCCGCCACCCGCGAATACAGCTGGATGCCGGACGCCCTCCGCAAGCCCTACGGTCCCAACGACCTCCGGCCGCTGATCGAAGCCGCCGGCATCGACGCCACCGTCCTGGTCCAGACCGTTGGCGACGTCGAGGAAACCCGCGAATTCCTCCAGATCGCGGGCGCCAACGACTACATCGCGGGTGTCGTCGGCTGGGTCGACCTCACCGACCAGCAGACGGCCAGCATCCTCCAGGACCTCAAATCCGGACCCCACGGCGAATTCCTCGTTGGCATCCGCCACCAGGTCCACGACGAGACCGATCCCGACTGGCTGCTCCAGGAAGAGGTCCAGGCGAACCTCGAAGCCATCGCCGAGCAGGGACTCACTTACGACCTGCTCGTCCGCACCCGCGAACTTCCCTCGGCCATCACCGTCGCCCGCGACTACCCGCACCTGAGGTTCGTCGTCGACCATATCGCCAAACCGGATATCGCCAGCGGCGAAATCGACGAATGGGCGTCGCTGATGAACGAGTTCGCCGGTCTCGAACACGTCGCCTGCAAACTCTCCGGGATGGTCACCGAGGTCAACCCGGAATCCTGGTCGGCCGCCGACCTCGAACCCTACGTCTCAACCGTCTTCGATATCTTCGGGCCAGACCGGCTCATGTTCGGCTCCGACTGGCCAGTCTGCACCCTCGTCGCCGGATACCAGCGGGTGCTGGACACCACCGTCGAAGTCCTCACCAGCCTCGACCTGCTCGACGAAACAACAGAAGCCGCCATCTTCGGCAACACCGCCTCCCATTGGTACTCGCTGCCGCCCGCCGCCGCCGAAGGCTGACGAGAACTGGATGGCCAATTGAGGCTCGGGTTGGGGTGGGGAAGACCCTTCTGTCGCCCGCCCCTGCCTCCACACACAATAGGATGGCGCTCTCACGGGCGCCATCCTTGTTCGATACGGGTTGTGCTGGCGGGAATCCGGCTAGTAGAGCCGGGTCCTGTACTCCTCGTTTCGCTTGCCCTGTGATTCGTCAGGCGGCGGAAGATCCTTCTGCTCGCACATGATCGCGGCCAATGTCGGGATATCGTCGTCGTTCGGCCAGGTATCCGGCTTCCACAACCCGGAGCGGAGGAACGCCCGGGCGCAGTGCATGTACACCTCGTCGATCTCCACGATCATCGCCAGCTTCGGCGTCTTGCCCTGGTAGGACATGGATTCCAGCAGTTCCGGGTCCCTGGTGATGAAGCACCGGCCATTCACCCGCAGCGTCTCGTCCACGTTCGGGATGATGAACAGCAGCCCGATGTGCGGGTTCTCGATGATGTTCCGGTGACCATCCACGCGGCGGTTGCCCGGCCGGTCGGGAATCGCCAGCGTCCGCGAATCGAGCACCTTCACCACGCCGGCGGCGTCGCCCTTTGGAGAAACGTCGCAGTTGCCCTCGGCGTCCGATGTCGCAATGGTGAAGAACGGCGCGGCCGCGATGAAGTCCTCGATCAGGGGAGTCAGGTAGCTGGTGTGCTTCTCCATGATGGAGATGTGCGGTTGTCCATTGATCTCGTGGATCTCGTCCGCCGAAGTCACTTGGTTCGCCCGGAGCCGATCGAGCAACCCGCTGTCCACACCATCCGCCACTACATCCGTCGCCATCTCGCTGCCCTTCATGAGTGTTGAGGATTCCGGCCATGCCGCCGGTATGCATGAACTGCATTATAGAGGTATGAACGCCAGCGACAGGCGCGCCCATGGCCTGGGAACTGGCGCCAGCCGTCAGGGCGCCAGGTCGGCGGGCGGAACAACCGGACTGGAAGCATCCTCCAGCAGCGGCAGGCTGATCGTGAACACCGACCCCTGGCCCACCTCGCTGGACACCCCGATGGTCCCATCATGACGTTCCACGAGGTCCTTCGCGATCGCCAGGCCCAACCCGGCCCCGCGCGTCGTCCTCGAGGTCTCCACCCGGTAGAACCGCTCGAAAACATGCGGCAGGTGCTCCGGCGCGATCCCCGGCCCGTGGTCGCGCGCCTCGATCACGGCCTGATCGCCAGTCGTGAAGAGTCTCACCCTCACTGGCGCGCCTGGCGGCGAGTGCTTCGTCGCGTTGTCCAGCAGGATGCCAAGCACCTGCGCGATCGCCTCCCGGTTGGCCATCGCCATCACCGGCCCCGGCGGCTGCTCGAACTCGATCGCGGCGGCCTCGTCGGCAGCGAGGAGCGCTTCAACAGTCCCGCCAACAACGTTCGCCACGTCCACCGGCTCGAAGTCGAGCGCGTTGGCCTCGTCCGTCCTGGCGAGATGGAGCAGGCTCTCCACCATGGACTGCATCCGCCTGCCTTCCGCTTCCATCCGGACCAGGGCCTCCTCGGAGGCGTCGGGCCGCTCCATGCCCCACTTCTGAAGCATCCGCGTGTAGCCAAGCAGGGAGGTAAGGGGAGTCCGCAACTCATGGCTGGCATCAGCCACGAATCGCCGCTGCTGGGCAAGGGCCACTTCCCGGTCGTTGAAGGCGGCCTCAAGACGATCCAGCAAGGCGTTGAACGTCTGCGCCAGCTTCCCAAGCTCGTCGCGGCCGGAGCGCACCGGCAACCGCTGGGAAAGATCCGCCTCGCTGATCCGGGATGCTGCCTCGGCGATGGCATTCACCGGCGCCAGGGAGTAGCGAACGAGATAGATCGACCCAATGGTGATCAGGATGAACGCCACAATCCCAAACCCGA
>CAZUPA010000149.1:0-4353 GCA_964622205.1 uncultured Sphaerobacteraceae bacterium | reverse complement strand
TCGCATGGTGAACCCCATGCCTCGAACCGTGTGGATCAGTGGGTTGCGTCCACGATCGACCTTGCGGCGAAGGTACCCAATGTACACATCGACCACGTTCGGGTCGACATCCGCCGCCCGCCAGATGGTATCGAGCATCTGTTCGCGGGACAGCACATGGTCGGCATTGCGAGCGAGATACACCAGCAGGTCGAACTCGCGCGCGGTGAGTTGAATGACCCCGTCAGCCCGCCGCACGGTTCCGGCGTCGGAGTCAATCTCCAGGTCACCGATCCGCAGCACGGCTGGAGGCTGAACCCGTCGCAGGACAGCCCCGAGCCTCGCCAGGAGTTCCTCGATCTCGAATGGCTTGGTGATGTAGTCGTCGGCCCCGGTGTTGAGGTTTCGGACCTTGTCGCGAGGGGCATCCCGCGCCGTCAGCATAATCACCGGAACCTGCTTGCCCTCGGACCGGAGCCGGGAGAGCACCCGCTCCCCGTCCATGGCCGGAAGCAGGATATCGAGGATCACCGCGTCGGGCCGGAACGACTCGATCGCATTCAGCGCGCCAAGCCCGTTGTCCTCGACATGCACGACGATATCGCGATGCTCCAGTTCCATCTGGAGCAATCGCGATATCGAGGCGTCGTCTTCGACGACCAGGATTCTGGTTCCCTTACGGATCATGTCGGGGCGTGCCGTCCAATCGACTGGGCCGGCGCGATGGGCCGGGTCGTCCACACAGGCTGCTTCGGGCGGCTGATTCGCCAGGCGATGGCGAGGCCGGTCAGGGCGAGCGCCGATCCCACGATCCCGTCGAGGAAGTAGTGATTCGCGGTCAGGATGGTGGCCACGTACATCGCCAGTGGCATGATAGCGCCGAAGACCTTCCAGAACCGGCCGGACGCGAAGGTGACGATCGCGATCCCCATCAGCAGGTTCCATCCGACATGCAGGCTCGGCATGGCGGCGAACTGGTTGGTGAGGGAGGGCGGTTGCAGCACGCGATAGGCTTCCGAATGGAGGGTGACCGTATCGACGAACCCGTAATCGGCCAGGAACCGGGGCGGCGCCATCGGGAAGAGAAAGAAGAAGAAGAACCCCATCAGGCCCGAGGCGACCATCGCCGTACGGAACATCGCGAAGTGTTCACGATGCTTCAGGAAGAGCCAGGTGAGTGTTCCCACAACCACCGGCCAGTGCCCGTAGATGTAGATGCTGTTGAAGATGTCCACCAGCCACTGGTGGCCGAGAATCTTCTCCTGCAGCGCATGCTCGTGGAAGATGCCGAGCCGCTTCTCCTGGGAAACGAGCCAGTGCGCGTTGTCCATCGCTTCGGCTTCGCGGGCATGGATCAGGCCGCGAACGAAGAAGTAAATGTAGGCCGCGAGTCCAATGATCCCTGCTTCGCGAAGGAGACCGGCGGGCGCCGGAACGCCACGCGACTGATGCGATGGTCTGGTCTGATGTCTTGTCGTCGTATTGGGCGATACCATCACGCTCATACGATCCTCCCTTCGCGAAGAGTGGTTACCACTCGTCTTCCGACCTACAGCCCGCATGGTGCATGACACTTTTCACGTCATGAATGCAGAGCTGTGTCAGTTCTGTTACGCGGTCGATGCGGCCGGTTCATCGCGCTTGGTGCGCGCGCCCGGCGCGGCGATGATGGCTGCCGATGCCCTCCAACCACTGGTTCCAGTGTGCCTGTCGAGCTGGCGGGGACATAGCGGGGATTCGGTAAAGCCTGTGTGCTGGTTATCCCCCAGTGGCTCCCGGATTTCCCTGCTGATGTGAACGACGCTTCCCGGCAATCAGTTCCGATTCCCGCCAGCCGCATTCCACCTGTAACCAGCGTAGAGAAGGCGCCGTCTCCCGGCTTCTTCCCGCTTGCCGAAAGCCCGGTGCTTCAACTCTCGCGGCGGAGGCTGGCGATCCTGGTCTCGATGCCCGGCCCAGCTTCCATGTATCCCTTATAGGGACAGCGCCTTCCAGAATCCTTCCAGAACGTGAAGGTTCCGAAAGCGCGGGCGCCGGACCAGGCTGGTCCGGCGCCCGCGCCCGGTTATCGCGAAGGGAAGCGATCCGCCGCGGTTCAGGATCCTGGCGAGGAATCTACCGCCGCGCTTGCGGCTGACGTCAGTTGCACCGGCTTCGGGGCGATCCCGTTCAGCCATCCAGGCAGCCACCAGTTCCACCCGCCCATCAGCGAGGTGAGGGCGGGCACCAGGAACGTGCGGATGACGACCGCGTCGATCAGGATGCCGGCGGCGAGCCCGGTCGCCATGATCTTGATCTCCGTCTGCGGCGTCGATGCCATGGCCACGAACGCCAGGAACAGGATCAGCGCCGCGCAGGTCACGAGCTTACCGGTGAAGGCCAGCCCGCGAACGACCGCGGTATCGGTGTCGTGCCCTTCGTCGTACTCCTCGCGCATGCGGTGCATGATGAACACCTCGTAGTCCATCGAAAGCCCGAAAAGGAAGGCGAAGATCATGATCGGCACCCATTCGGTGATGGAACCCGTCGATGGGATGTCCCAAAGCAGTTCCGATCCCCACCCCCACTGCCAAACGACCACCAGCACGCCGTAGGCCGCCGCCACCGAGAGCACGTTCAGGATGAGGGCCTTCAATGGCAGGAGCAGCGACCGGAATGCGCGCACCAGCAGCACGTAGGTCACCAACGCCACCAGCGCGATCATCAGCGGGAAGCTGCCGTAGACCTTTTCGATGAAGTCGACGCTGGAGGCTGGACCGCCTCCCACCAGGGGATCGCCCTCGACCTCGTCAAGCGCCGATCGCACCCGATCGACGAGGGCTCGCCCGCCGGCGTTGTCGCCGCTGCTCTGTGGAATCACCGTCACCAGCGCCGTCCCGTCCCGCCGGAACCGGTCGCTCTCCGGGGCCACGACGCCACGGACACCGTCAATGCCGTTCACCGCGTCGACGACCGGCGCGGGATCGCCATTGACGAAGATCACCAAGGGATCGAACACCCCGCCGTCGATGCCGCTCTCTTCGAGCGCCACCAGTGCGACTTCGGCGTTTCCGGAGCTGTTGAGCGAGTCCGGCCGGGGAGGCCCCAGCGAGAGCTGCGTGGCTGGGACGATCAGCGCGGCGAGCATGACCAGGCCCGCCGCGACCGCGAGCCAGCGGTTGCGCACCACGAACGCGCCCCAGCGAAACCACCCGCGATGGTCGTCCTGCTTCTTCGCCCGGCGCAACGCGATCCTGTCCATCGCTGGACCGACGACCGCGAGAATCACCGGCAGCAGCGTGATCGACACCACCACACTCACAAGCGGGATCACCATCCCGCCCACGCCCATGCCGCGGAAGAAGGCGATTGGCACCGCGATCAGAGCGACCAGGCCTACTCCAACGGTCGTTCCGCTGAAGATCACTGCGTGCCCAGCCGTCTCCATCGACCGCTGGACGGCGGTCTCGTTCGCTATCCCCGCATCCCGTTCCTCGCGCCAACGCTTGACGATGAGCAGCGAGTAGTCGACCGCGACACCAAGACCAATCAGCGCGACGAGAAACTGGACGATGAAGTTGATATCCATGAACGACGCAAGGACGCCGATGACCAGGAACGAGGTGAGGATCGAGACGGCGGCGACGATCAGCGGCATCAGGGCCAGTGCGGAGCCGAACACGTAGAGCAGCACAACCAGCGCGCCAAGCCCGCCGATGAGGGTCTCCACCAGGACGCCAGTGTCGCCGCTCTCTCCGCCGCCGTCCGACTCGATGACGGGCCGCCCGGTGACCAGAACAGGCTCACCAGACACGGTATCTCCGGCGACAGCGGCCACCACGGCGTCCTGACCCGCGAGGCCGTCTCCCTGGATCGGCAGGAACACGAGCGCGAACGACGTGCGTTGGTCCTCCGAAACGAAGGCCGGATCGCCCGTGGAGCCAAACGACAGGACACGCGCCGACGGCTCGGCGGCGATGATGTCCTGTTCAACGGCAAGCCATTCATCGCCAATCGTGGCGCGATCGAACTCCGTGCCTTCCGGCAGGGTCGACACCAGTACCAGCGGGGGAGATGAGCCATCGTTGCCGTAGACGCGCGCGGCCTCCATGGCCATGTCGGAGCTTTCGGTGTCCGGGATATCGAACGATTGGGAGAGATTATCCAGCGACCAGGGCATGGCGAAGATCGCGATTACCACGGTCGCCAGCCAGAACGACGCTACCCATGTCTTGTGCTTCAGGACGAAGCGCGAAATCGAAGCGACAGGCACGATACACCTTCCATTCAGGGACGAGACGTCAATCAGGCGGCCGACCGTCGCGGCAGCGCCGGTATGCCAACAGGTCTCAGCCTATCGGCGCTTCCTAAGAACCCGCTAAGAAGTCCCATGTG
>CAZUPA010000148.1:3486-7447 GCA_964622205.1 uncultured Sphaerobacteraceae bacterium | reverse complement strand
TGGTGTTGTGTACATTTCACTGGACACAGTGACTAGTGCGTGGTGCTATCATGTGTACGTTCACACTTGTCGAGCACCCCGCCCCATCACACCGTCACTCAGGAGGCCCAACACCGTGGAGAGCATGAACGCCCGCCAGCTCTGGCAAGCGGTGCTCACCGATCTCGAATCGACCGTCACCCGCAACGCCTTCACCAATTGGTTCGCCAACACGGGCCTTGCCAGTGTCGAGGACGATGTCGCCATCGTCACGGCTCCTCACGCCTACGCCGCCTCCACCCTCCAGGCCCGCTACACCCGCCAGGTCGAGAAGGCACTCTCCCGCATCGTCGGCCGTCCCATCTCCGCCACCTTCACAACCTCCGACCGCCTGAACGAGGACCTCGGAACATACGAACCAGGCGCTCCCGCTCCCACGCCTCCATCCCGACCCGCTCCAGCGCCGACCCAGCGCAAGGCGCCTTCACGCCGATCGCAGCCGCCAGAGGGCATGGTCCGCAACCACCAGCTCGAACTCACGCCCGCCTCGCCGAATGGCCTCAACCCGCGTCTCACCTTCGAGACCTACGTCGTCGGCGGCTCCAACCGTCTCGTCCACGCCGCCTCGCTCGCCGTCGCCGACCGGCCCGGCACGCAGTTCAACCCACTCTTCGTCCACGGCGGCGTCGGACTCGGCAAGACCCACCTGTTGCACGCCATCGGCCACCGCGCCATCGAAATCAACCCTGACCTCCAGATCCGGTACGTGACGTCCGAGTCCTTCACCAACGATGTCATCAACGACATCCGATCAGGCCGCATGGACGATTTCCGGGCTCGCTACCGGCAGGTCGATATCCTGATGATCGACGACATCCAGTTCATCGCCGGCAAGGAAAGCACCCAGGAGGAGTTCTTCCACACCTTCAATCACCTCTACCAGAACGGCAAGCACATCATCATCTCCAGCGACCGCCCGCCTCGCTCTATCGCCGCTCTCGAAGACCGCATGCGCTCCCGATTCGAAGGTGGTCTCATCGCCGACGTCCAGTCGCCTGACTACGAGATGCGCATCGCCATCCTCGGCCAGAAAGCCGATGAACACGCCATTCGCCTGCCGAACGACGTCATTGAATACATCGCCCACAAGGACCAGACCAACATCCGCGAACTCGAAGGCGCGCTCAACAAAATCCTGATGTTGGCCCAGCTCTACCAGAAGCCGGTTAGCCTCCCACTCGCCATCGAAGCCCTCACCGACTCATCCATCGGCTTGCGAAAATCGACCACCACGTCCAACGAAGTCCTCGACGCCGTCGCCGAAGCGTTCCGCGTCTCCCTCCAGGAACTCTCAGGACGCAGCCGCAAGCGCGAAATTTCCACGCCCCGGCAGGTCGCCATGTACCTCCTCCGCGAGGAAACCGGCGCCTCTCTCGTCGACATTGGCCGCACCCTCGGTGGCCGCGACCACACCACCATTCTCCACGGCATTGAAAAGATCGAACGCGATCTCGAAGCCGACACCCAGCTCCGCGCCCAGGTCATGGCCATCCGCGAAAACCTCCTCACTGGGTCCCGCACCTGACAACGTCATATGATCGACATACGACACCTATTCGTAGGGGATGGGCATCCCTTGCTGCTCCCGCGAACCACCGTCCCAATACCCTTCCCGCACCAGACGAATTCCCAGGACCAGCACACATCGCACTCCCAAGGGATCCAGATGTCACATCACATTTCGCACGGCACACCCGCCGAAACCCGGCTATCATGCCCCCAACAAATCACCCGCGATCACGCCCAAAGGGAAATCACCGTGCAGCGAATCGCCTTCCGTCTCCGGGTCAAACCCGGCAAACTCGATGAGTACATTCACCACCACGGTCAGGTCTGGCCCGATCTCCTCGCCGACCTCCACGCCGCCGGATACCGCAACTACTCGATCTTCTCCGACGGCCTCGACCTCTTCGGCTACTTCGAAACCGAGGACTTCGACGCCGCCCAGGCCGCCATGGCCAACAGCGACGCCAACCGCCGCTGGCAGGAGTTCATGACCGAATACCTCGAAACTCCCGTCGACCCCCAAGGCAAAAAGGGCATGCATCTCATGCCTGAAGTCTTCCATTTGGACTAGGAGCAGCCCATGATCACCACCGAATCCTCCCCTCAGGTCGGAGCCTCCTACCAGGTCTCCGTCGAGGAATACATCACGTTCCGCCGCCAGGGCTTTCTCGTCGTCCGCGGCCTTGTCTCGCCTGAGGAAGTCGCCGAACTCCGCCAGCACACCGAAGACCTCATGCAGGGCCGCCTGCCCGAGCAAACCGGAACGCTCGACCTCGGCGACCACGAAAGCGGCGTCGCCACCCAGACGCTCGCCGCCCCGCCCGAACACCTCTCGCCCTCCGAGAAGGCCGAGTACTTCCTCCGCATCCACATGCTCCACCGCCAGTTGGAGCTCCACGAGCGCTATCTGCTCCACCCCGGCGTTCTCGATGTCCTACAGGCCCTTATCGGACCCGATCTCCTCGCCCTGCAGACCATGCTCTTCCTCAAGGGACCGGGCAAGCCCGGCCAGGGCTGGCACCAGGACTCCTATTACATCCCTACCCACCCCGACTCGCTCTGCGGCGCCTGGATCGCCATCGACGACTGCGACGAACTCAATGGCGCCATGTGGTTCGCCACCGGCAGCCAGCACGAACCCGTCTACCCGCCCGATGGCGGCTACGGCTTCGGCGATCGCCAGCTCACGGACATTCACGGCGTGAACGGCGTCAGCAATCCCAACGACGAGGAGAACGACCTCTCCCGGATAGCGGACCGCTATCCCCACCTGCTCGTTTCCGCGAAAGCCGGGGATGTCGTCTTCTTCGCCGGGCACGTGCTCCATCGCAGCAAGAAGAACTGGACCACCGACCGCTTCCGCCGCTCGTTCGTCGGCCACTACTGCAACGCCCGCTCCTTCACCCAGTGGAACGACGGCGATGGCTCCGACTCCGATCCCGATACCCTCATGGCCAACCAGCGCCACATCCTCGCTCGCGGCGATACCCACCTGCCCTTCGCCAAGCCTCGCTTCGGCACGCCATGCGCCGCCCTCCTCCCACCCGAGGAGCGCCGCCGTGAGAGCGAGTTCGCCGCCATGATGATGGGCGACATGGATACCGGCATGATGGGCGCCACCGACGCCGATCCCAACCTCGTCGACGACGACTGACCGGTCGCCTTCACCGGTTCACGCAGTTTCCATCGAAAGGATCACCATGCCACGTCTCGGCGTCATCACCGACGAGATCTCGGAAGACTTCGAGCACGCGCTCGCCGTCTGCGCCGAACTCGACATCCGCGAAATCGAACTCCGCTCCATCTGGGGCAAGAGCATCGTCGACCACGACGAGGACACCGTCCGCAAGATCGAGCAACTGGTCTATCGCGGTCAGTTCAATGTCACCTGCATCGCCTCTCCCTTCCTCAAATGCCACATCAATGAGGAAAGCGCCGCCGCTGGCAACACCCACTCCGCCGCCGAGCGATCGAAGGAGGAGCACTGGGACATCCTCGACCGCTCACTCGAACTTTCTCGCCAGTTCGACGCGCCCATCGTCCGCACCTTCAGCTTCTGGCGCGTCGCCGACCCAAGCTCCGTCCGCGACGAAGTCCTCGACGTCCTCCGCACCGCCACGGAGCACGTCAGCGCAGCCGGGAAGCTCCTCGGCCTCGAGAACGAGTACGCCTGCAACATCGCCACCGGCGAGGAATCCCGCTGGATTCTCGACCGCGTGCCGAACCACGCCCTCGGCCTCATCTGGGACCCCGGCAACGAAGCCGCCCTCGGCTCGAACCCGTTTCCCAACGGCTACGAGCAGGTCAAGCACCGCATCCACCACATCCACCTCAAGGACCCGGTCGAGATCGCCGAAGGCACCGGCTTCACCCGCATCGGCGACGGCGCCATCGACTACCTCGGCCAGTTCAAGGC
>CAZUPA010000148.1:0-3386 GCA_964622205.1 uncultured Sphaerobacteraceae bacterium | reverse complement strand
TACTTCGCGGGCCTCACCGGCGGATACTCCGCCAAGGGCGTCCTCGGGCTCGACGAACTCGTCACCATGGAGCCGCTCAAGGAAATCCCGCTCGTCTTCCGCTCCTGGGAGAAATGGCTGCAAGACGCCGGCATTTGCGACTCGCTCGAAGCCATCGACTTCATCGAAGTCCACGCCTTCGGCTGCCAGCCCAAAAGCCCCAATCCACTCGTCGACCCCGCCGGATACGCCGCCGAACAGGCCCGCCTTCGCAAGGACTACGCCGTGGCCTACTCGTCGTTCTTCGCCGACAACTATCCCGACCACGGGGTCCCATCCCGATTTACCGTTCACCTGGTCGATGTCCCGGATACCGCCGCGTCCTACGAGTTCTACAGCGTCGGATTGTTGCAGCGACAGCGCGCCTGATACGCTTCCCGGTGGATTGGCGGCGGGGAAACGCGCCGCTGGCGGCCAGGCACGGAACTCAACGTTCGCCGCCACTCACGTCGTACAGGTCGAATCAACCAATCAGGAATCGGAGCCTCTAGCAGAATGTCACACCAGCCAGGAAGCAGTCCTCAGTCCGAACACGTACACAAGGAAGCGGTCGAGGTGGCGGTCGAGTCACACGAAGGAAACGTGCTCGCCTTCATCGAAATCCCTCGCGGTTCCCGCAACAAGTACGAGTACGACGAAGAACACGGTGTCTTCCGGCTGGACCGCGTCCTTTACTCCTCCGTCCACTACCCCACCGACTACGGCTTCATTCCAGACACCCTGGCCGAAGACGGCGACCACCTCGACATCCTCGTCCTCGTCCAGCAGCCGACCTTCCCCGGCTGCCTGATCGAGACCCGCCCCCTCGGCGGTCTCGACATGGCCGACGAGAAAGGCCCCGATTTCAAGGTCCTCGCCGTCCCCGTCGACGATCCTCGCTACTTCCACGTTCAGTCGCTGGAACAGCTTGGCGACCACTGGCTCCGCGAGATCGAGACCTTCTTCGACACCTACAAGCTGCTCGAACCCAAGCAGACCGAAGTCCTCGGCTGGCATGACGAGGCCATGGCTCGCGAGATGATCGCCACCTGCCGCCGTCGCTACCACGCCGGCAAGGAAGCAGGAGCCGGAACCGGGGCGGTCGCTGGCTCCTGATCGCCCGGCGCCGGAGTTGGAATGGACGGCAACCAATGTTATACTTCCTTTTGTAAAGTATTGAACAGGTCCGCGACGAATCACCTACGCGGGAAGAAAGGCGGGTCCACCAGATGACCTCCGGAACCAAACTCGAAGGCTTTCGCCAGCGCAAGGACACCTTCTTCAAGTCCCATGCGCAATCGCCGCTGAGCGACAACCAGAAGGCCGTTTTCGAGCACCTCAACTACTTTCCCGAGAGTTCCGACCTGGCGATGCAGCTCGACATCGACACCAGCGGCGAGGGCATCGGCGAAATCGTCACCATCGGCACCGTCAATGGCGATGCCAAGCAGTACGCCCGCATCGGCCGCGTCCACTTCGAGGTCGATGGCCAGCCCACCACACTCACGGTCTTCCGCGAGCAGGTGCGCGGCAACCTCTTCATCCCCTTCCGCGACCTCACGTCCGGAACGGAGACCTACGAGGTCGGACGTTACGTCGAGCCCAAGCTGCTGCCAGACGGCCGCCTGAGCCTTGATCTCAACCTCGCCTACAACCCGTACTGTGCCTACAATACGGGCTGGGCCTGCCCCATCCCCCCGTTCGAGAACATGCTGAAGGTCGCCATCCGGGCCGGGGAAACTCTCCCCAACCTTCCGCACGACGAGCGCCCGCCCCAGGGTTAGCGTAGACATGGTAGCCGCCGAACTCGCTCGAATCATCTCTAGCGACAATCCAGGCGGCTGTGCCGGCCCACGGCATCGCGAACGTAACTGCAAACGACAAGAGCGGGAGGTCGATGATCGGCCTCCCGCTCTTGTCTCGTACGGTCTCTGATTAGGCGACGAGTTGGGCCACCATCCATTCGCCAAAACCGCCGCACATGCGCTCGGCCTCTCCAGCATCGATGTCGCCATCGACCATCACCCGGCTCAGCAAGCGCCCCAAGGCTTCGCGCGGCCAACGGTATTGGGCCTGTTTCACAATCGAGAACTGGCAGGATTGCGTGTCGAACTCGAGTTCCGCCAGCACCCACGAAGCAGCCTCCTCGGCAACGAGGTACAGCGTGGTTCCCGATTGCACCACGAATGGAAGGCGGTCTCGCCGTGCCTTCCTGTCAGCAACTCCGGTGGCGAGCGCCGCGTCCGTTGCGTCGGGACTCCTCAGGGTCGGACCTATCAGACTCGCGAAGTCCACTCGACACTCGTCGAGGCGGCAGTGGGAGTCTTCGGGGAAACATGGGGTTCCGGCATCGGTCATGGTCAGGCATCCTGTTCCACCTGCGCGGATATGCTGTCGTTGTCACGAACCAAGCCCGATAGGCACGTCTGGCGTGCCTATGACACCGTGACATCCTTGTCAACAGCTTTACTGAAAAGGCTAACACCGTCGACCCACTATAAACAAGGAAGCGCCGGATCACTTTGGCACAGCCGGAGCGCACAACTGGCCTCCTATGCATTGCCACCCGCCGGGCGCTGTGATACACGAGAAGCACTACACCCCATCCGTTTCGCTGCACCCAAAATGAGGTAGCCATGCCCTCCGAAGATCCCAATCCACTACCGTCCGGAAGCGTCATCGGCCATCGCCGGGAACTGATCGCCAACACCAGTGGCCAGGAGGTCCAGCTACCCGGCCTCACCCTCCGCCTGGCCAACGTCCCGCTCTTCCAGGAATCGTCCAGCGGCCTGCTCCAGGCGGTCCGCGTCCGCGCTGAATCGGAGCATCCCGCCGGGGAACTCACCATCGCGCTCACCAATGGCGACGCTCCGGCAGCCGAACTCATCTTGCCGGCGAATCCAATTGAAACCGGATTCCTCCTCGTCCCCGAGTCCGCATCCAGCACGACCTTCAATCTGGACGTTCGGCTCGGCGACACCGTCCTCCATCAGGGCGTCTTCACCGTCGAGCCGCAGCGCAAGTGGGACATCCATCTTGTCCATCATTCCCACTACGACATCGGTTACACCGACCCTCAGTCCACCGTTCTCCACGAACAACTTGCCTACATCGACACCGCGCTCGAACTCGCCGCCCTCACCGCCGATTGGCCCGAACCCGTCCAGTTCCGCTGGAGCATCGAGGTCACCTGGCCCCTCCGGCACTGGCTCCGCACCCGGCCAGCCAGTGCCCGCGAGGAACTCGTCCGCCTCGTGAAGGCCGGAAACATCGAGATCAACGCCCTCCCCTTCAGCATGCATACCGAGGCGTACTCCTTCGACGAACTCGCTCGCCAGCTCGAATTCGTCGCCGAACTCCGCGAAGAC
>CAZUPA010000147.1:3561-7459 GCA_964622205.1 uncultured Sphaerobacteraceae bacterium | reverse complement strand
TCGCGGCTGAGGAAGCCAGACATGCCGCCTTCCTTCCGGAGCGTGGGGAACCGGTTGCGGCGTCCGGTGAGGATCTTGTGGGCGTACGCCTGGTGGCCAACGTCCCAGACGATTTTGTCCCTGGGCGCCTGGAATACGTAGTGGAGACCGATGGCGAGCTCGACGGTGCCGAGACTGGCGCCGAGGTGGCCCCCGGTCTGCGTGACGTTCGAGATGAGTTCATGCCGGATTTCGGCGGCGAGATCGGTGAGTTCCCGGAGCGAGTGATCTCTCAGGTCCGCGGGGGAACCGATGGAGTCGAGGACAGGGGTTGGCGACGTGGAAGCCGCCTCGGCGGAGGAGTTTCCGGATGGTGTTGGGTTGGTGGCCATGATTGGGCTGTCCTTGTCGAGGACCGAGGTGGCATGGGCTGATCGGGAATGCGTCGTGCCAGGCCGGTCAGGAAACGGTCATTCTGGAATCATTATAGGAACATCTCGCAATCTAGTTCCGAGTGCAAGGGGCGGAGGGGCTGGGTTCCGGGCGTTTGGGCGATGGTGCGCTTCTCGGCAACCTGACTCCATTGATCCATTCATGCTCCGTCCAGCGGTCAGTTTGCCCGGAACGACGGGCGTTTCTGGCGCTGAGGATTAATGTGGACTTTCGAATTGATAGAGCCACGGACGTGATGTTGTCGTGTCTGGATGAGTCATTTGCCAGAGCCAATGGGGTAGTTACGAGAAAAGTGGTGACGGGATCGAGTGTTGATGCACCGATCATGCGGAGCGATGGGGTGGCTGAGAATTGGGGAAGAGTAGAGTCCGGGCACTTTGGCGGATGTGCAAGTGTAGACAGCATGCATATGATGGAGTGCAGGCGAATCAGCGCTGGTTGCGCCGCGGGCGCGACCGGCCAATCCACCTGAGTTCGAATTCACTTCATGTGGTGACGCTCCCGCGACAGACGCGCACCTTTTACCGTGCCGGTGTTGCCTGAGCATCCTGTCTTCGACGATTCAGTGAGAGAGGTTCCCATGTCCGAACGGAGCGCGCGGTCTACTGGGGGAATGGTCCGGCAGCGAGTTGGACCGACACTACGGGCGATGCGGCTGCGGCGAGGCTTTTCACTGAACGACCTTGCGGAACTGGCGGAGATATCTCCGTCGCATCTCAGCAGGATTGAGCGGGGCCTGACCGTTCCCTCGTACGACGTGCTGGACAACATCGCGAGCGCGCTCGGTTCCGATCTCAATTCGCTGCGGACCAAGGAGAAGTCGGCCAGGGCGGTCGACGATGAGTTGCGCGGATACTTCGATGACTTTGGGCTCGGCGATGAAGCCCGACGGGAACTGCTGGGCCTGAGCCATGAGACGAGGCAGGAACTGGCCAGCCTGCTGGAACATGTCAACGATTCCATGGGTTCCGGGGATCGCGGCCCGGTCACGGACCAGGGGTAGAGTCTCCCGCCGCCTCCAGCCACTGATCCCGGGTGATGCTCATCTCGACAACGTCGATCTGACGATGGGCGCGGGATACCCATTCGCTATGCTGTCCAGTGCGTTGGAAACCAGCGCGGATGTACGCCTTTTGCGCGCGAGGATTGTGCGAGAAGACTTCGAGGTTGACGCGATCGCGACCAAGCCGCTGGAACGCCTGGCCGAGCACCAGACCGGTGGCCTCCGTACCAAACCCCTGGTTCCAGGCGTCTTTTTCTCCGATGACGATGCGGAAGAGCGCGGAGCCCCTGTCCCCTTCCAGGTCGACGAGCGCGGTGGACCCAATGAGTCGATCCGTGGCCACCTCGACGATGGCCCAACAGAGCCCGCGGTGTGACGCGGGCATGACAATTGATTCGAAATAGCCACGGGCCTGGATCGGGGTGAGTGGGGAAAGGTCGTGGCGGAGCAGGTCGGCGATTTCGGGGTCCATGTACCACGATACGAACCGCCCGAGGTCGGTATGGTCGTGTTTCCGGAGATAGACCCTGCTCCCGATGGCGGCCAAGGTGGGACCGCTGGCCGCGGGTTCCGGTTTCCATGAGTGCGACAACCCGAGATTCCTTGTGGCGAGGGTGCGTATCGCCGAAAGGCGACGTGGAGGCCAAAGGCTTCTTGCCATACTGCCGGTTCCTCCAGCCAGCGCGGATCGAGCACGGCTTGCCAGTGGCGAGCCGGCAACCATGATGACGTGGTGTCAGGGTACAACGATTCGGAATGTCCGTGCGATTCGGATTGATTGTTCCGGGATACGGGCGCGGGGCGCGAACCACTGGCGAAACACGCGGTGACGGCCATGGTGGTTCCCCCATGGCCGTCACTGGTTCGACTCAAATGCAGGCCCAGGGTCGATAGGGCCCTAGAAGGTGTTGTACCCGGACGCACTCTTGCGACTGCTAAAGCAGTCGCGGCAGTAGACCGGCTTGCCTGGCGTTGGGTTGAATGGGACCTCGGTTTGCTGACCACATTCCGAACAGGTGGCTGGGTACAACTGGCGAGGAGCACGATAGCTATCGTCGCCATAGCTGGATGAACCGCCGTAGCCTCCGGAAGACGAACCATAACTGGAGCCGCTCGCTCCGGACCCACGCTGTGTTTTGCGAGCCTGGCGGCAATCGGAGCAACGCTGGGGCTCGGAAAAACCACGCTGCTGATAAAACTCCTGCTCACCGGCCGTGAACACGAATTCCTGGCCGCAATCGCGGCAGGTCAGCGATCGATCACTCATCCGACAGAACCTCTCTGGCCGCGAAACCATCGCGCCGCGGCGTAGTAAAGCGAAACGGTACGGCCATTCCGTCCCCAAAAAGGTCATGCAAAACGATGCGCGATCTCGTGCCTCGCCCGGGCGTTCCTCTTGAACACGATCTGGTGACGTCAGTATAGCATCGGGTCCTGGAGAACAGGACGTTTCCCGGACCGAATGAGAAGGCCGGTGCGAGGTTCCGTTCCCCGGAAGCCGGCACGTCAAACCCTGGGGGCCGTGTTACGATCCTCAGCGAAGCGCGGCGGCCGGGATCATCACGGGTATCCTGGCCCGCCGGCGTGAAGAGCAGCCCTGGGACAGGCAGAAGGAGCACGTTCGGCGATGAATGTCCATGAGTATCAGGCGGCTGAGATCCTGGCCCGGTATGGGGTTCCAGTGAATCCCGGCAAGGTGGCGAACACCCCGGACGACGCGGCGGCGATTGCCGCCGAGCTGGGCGGCACGGTGGTGGTGAAGTCCCAGGTGCATACAGGGGGCCGGGGAAAGGCCGGTGGCATCAAGCTCGCGCATTCGCCGGAGGAGGCGAGGACCGCGGCCGGCACAATCCTGGGCATGGACATCAACGGTCACACGGTGAACAAGGTGCTGGTGGCCAAGGGCGCGAAGATAGCCCGGGAGTTGTACCTTGGCGTTGTGCTTGACCGCCCCAACCGGAAGGTGCTGGTGATGGCCAGCGCCGAAGGTGGCGTGGATATCGAGGAAGTTGCCCGCGATCGGCCGGACAAGATCGTGAAACGGCAGGCCGATCCCTGGCTCGGGTTTCACCCCTACCAGGCCCGGGAAATTGCCTTCGCGCTCGGGTTGCCAGCGGCCAAGGTCAACGGGTTCGCGAAGATCGCGGCGGCATTGTATGACGCCTATATCAAGGAAGACGCGACGCTGGTCGAGGTCAACCCTCTCATCCTCACGGAAGACGGCGAGTGGCAAGCGATTGACTCGAAGATGAGCTTTGATGACAACGCCCTGTACCGCCATGCCGATGTGGAGTCGATGCGGGATCTCGAGGAAGAGAACCTGACGGAACTCGACGCGCGGAACAGCGGCATCTCCTTCGTGAAGCTGGACGGTTCGATCGGCTGTATCGTCAATGGCGCGGGTCTGGCGATGGCCACGATGGACGCGGTGAAGAACAGCGGCGGCGAGCCCGCCAACTTCCT
>CAZUPA010000147.1:0-3461 GCA_964622205.1 uncultured Sphaerobacteraceae bacterium | reverse complement strand
CTGACCGCGGTGGACACGATGGATGAAGCGGCGACGAAGGTTGTCGAGGCAGCCGGCTGATCGCCTGGCGATTCGATACCGCGGGCTGACGGCCAAGGAGTGAGGTTCTGTGGGCATTCTGGTTGGGAACGATACGAGGCTCCTCGTTCAGGGGATAACAGGGCGGGAGGGCTCCTTCCACGCCACGCAAATGGTTGAGTACGGCACGAATGTCGTCGCCGGCGTGACGCCAGGCAAGAAGGGCGAGCAGGTCGCGGGCGTGCCGGTGTTCGACACGGTGGAGGATGCCGTGGCCGAGACCGGGGCGAACACGTCGATCATCTACGTGCCGGCCCGGTTCGCGCCCGACGCGATTTATGAGGCGGTCGACTCCGGCATTGACCTGGTGATCTGCATCACGGAGGGGGTACCGGTCAACGACATGGTTCCGGTGTTTCACTACGTGAACGCGAAGGGCGCGCGCCTGATTGGCCCGAATTGCCCGGGCCTGATCACGCCGGGGGAAGCCAAGGTCGGCATCATGCCGGGGTTCATTCATAAACCTGGTTCGGTGGGACTCGTGTCCCGCTCGGGCACGCTCACCTACGAGGTGGTGGACGCGCTGACGAAAGCCGGGCTCGGCCAGTCATCGGCGGTCGGCATTGGCGGCGACCCGGTGATCGGGACATCGTTCGTGGATGTGCTCCAGCTCTTCCAGGACGATCCTGGCACCGAGGCGATCGTGATGATTGGGGAGATTGGCGGAACGGACGAGGAGGACGCGGCCGCGTTCATCAAGGCGAACGTGACCAAGCCGGTGGCGGGCTTTATCGCCGGTCAGACGGCGCCTCCGGGGAAGAGGATGGGACACGCGGGCGCGATCATCTCCGGCGGGGCGGGCACCGCCGCCGAGAAGATGGCGTCGCTGGAAGCGGCTGGCGTGCGGGTGGCGCAGGCGCCGTCCCAGGTTCCTGGTCTCCTGAACGAAGCCATCTCGGCGGCGTAGGCTTCCCGGTATCCATCGCGGACACGGATACATCCCTACCAGGGGGTGAAGGCGGAAGAAGCGGTCTCCCGGTATTGCTCCTGGAGACCGTTTCGTGCGTCTTGAATTGACTACGCTGGATCAGGCGGCTTCGGCCACCGTACCCAGGTAGTTGACGCCGGCGACAACGAGTTCGGCCGTGAGCGGCTCGACCTCGGCCGCGTCGACCGCGGCGGTGTCAACGACGAGCACGGTGGCGACAACCATGGTGTTGCCGACCGGAATCGCCAGCATCTGAAGGACGACCGATGTTCCCTGCTGCTCGAGGCCGAGGGTAACCAGCACGGCATCGGCGCCCTGGATCTCGACGCGGTCAACCGAGGCGTCCGAGAATGCGCTGGACGGGTCGTCCATGCCCTGCTCGATACCATCCTGGAAGTCGTCGAGATCGGAATCGGAGATTTCCTCATCCGCGGTGATGTACGTCAGAATACCCGAGCTGGCGACGCCGGGGACGATCGCGGGATCGGTGTCAAACCCGTGAGTCACATTGCCAACGGCGCCATCGAGTTCGCCGATTCCGGTAGCGAACGCGTCGACGACTTCGGCGTTTTCGGGAATGCCTCCAACCGGGGCAAGGAAGCCTTCCGGAAGGTCGGCGTCGGTTGGAGCTTCTTCAAGCGCGACGGCGAGGTCTTCGGGTTCGACAGCCAGCACGGCTTCGGCGACCGTGTCGATATCGGCCGTTGTTTCCGTCTCGATTTCCTGGGCGGCGACGGCATTGCCCGTTGACAGGACCAGGCCAATTAACAGCAATGCCATAAAGAACGTACGTTTCACATGGGACCCCTTCCTGAATAGCCTTCGTACGAATCGTCGTCCGATCAGCCAGGTCAATTCCCCGCGGATTCGGAGATTCTGACCATTCGGACCTCGTACTCATCAGCGCCAGACGCTGCTGACGCGGGGGCAAGTGTACCAGCGCTGAATATGTGAATGCGCGGTGGATAGTGGGAGACCCGGAGATTCCCGCATCCGCCGTCGCGATGACCGGCTATTATCCTGATAGCATTTCCATGCGATTCGGCCACGTCTCATCCGCCATTGATTTGTGGATGGCCAGGAGTTTAGCAAGATGATCTATTGCCCCGACTGCGGCGCCGCGAACGACGATAAAGCCCGCTTCTGCGATACATGCGGACGTGCGCTCGAAGATGTGAAGGCTGCCTCGGTGGCGGCGAACCCGTCGATGCGAAATGACCAGAAGGATAGCCAGGGGCGGCTTCTGGGCGACGATGGCCAACCGGTTGGCGATGACATCGACAATACCCCGGGCGGGGAACGGCTGGTGTGGAAGGGGAGGCCGAGCAAGCTATGGTCGCCGAGGATGGCCCTGACCAACCGGTACAGGCTGACGAACCAGCGGATGGTGATGGAGTTTGGCTTCATTGGACGCAGGACGGAGGAAATCGACCTCTACCGGATCAATGACGTCTCGGTGAAGCAAAACCCGTTCGAGCGGATGGTGGGGATAGGCGACATCTACGTATCTTCGGCGGATACGTCGACCCCTCACAAGTTCCTGCACAACATCGGCGATCCGGTACGAGTGAAGGACATTATTCGCGAGATGGCCAGAATCGAGCGCCACAAGCGGCGCGTGCTGCTGCGCGAGGACGTTGGCATCGACGAGTTCTAGGGCGACCGGCGGCTCATGGCGAGTGACACGGAATCCGGCCTAACGATGCGTCTTCCGGGGAGGGGCGGACCTGCCTCATGGGCCGCTCGCCAGTCCCCGCTCACGGGAGGCGGCTGTAGTGCTCCCAGCCCTCGCGCGCCCGGCGTTCTGGGCGGATGGATTCGCTCCGCTCACGACAGGCGGTCGAACCAGGGAAATCGGTATCAGGCGGGGTACTCCGCGTTGAGCGCCTCGTTGAGCCGGTCGAGGTCATCGTCGGTCACGTATCCCTGAACCGAGAGCCGGACGCAGGTAATGCCGTTGTGCGACATGCAGGGAATTTCGATATCGTGGAGGTTGAGCAGCGCGTCACGAAGCCGAGCGGCATCGTCGCCCTCCTGGACTTCGACTAGCGCCATTTGACTAAACCACTCGCGCGAGTTGGGCATGATCGGTTCGAGTCCGGTGCGGTCCAGGCGATCCTGGCGGAACGCCGCGAGGCGTTTGTGACAAGAGGCGCGAACGGCGTCCCAATCGTGCTCGCGCTGGAACTCGATACCGCGAGGAACGGCGAGAAACGATGAGATATCGCGGGTGCCTTGCTGTTCGTTGCGCGTGCGGAATGTGTTCGAGGGATGCCAGCCCCAGCTTATGGTGAGCGATTCGATCCACTCCTGCTGGTCGGGGTGGACGTAGAGGAACGCGGAGCCTTTCGGGGTGCAAAGCCATTTGTGGCAGTTGCCGGAATAGATGTCGACGCCCATGGCGGTGAGATCGAGCGGAATCTGGCCGGGTACGTGGGCGCCATCGACGATGGTG
>CAZUPA010000146.1:0-7473 GCA_964622205.1 uncultured Sphaerobacteraceae bacterium | reverse complement strand
GCCGTCAGCAGCGCGGGTATCTCTCCCGTCACCCTCCCTCGCAGGTACTTCACCGTATCCTTGCCAATCACCACATCGGCCTGCTCGGCGGCGATCCGGCCCAGTTCCCGCAATGCCGCGTCCGGACGGTCCCCGGCCGAACCAACCACCGCGATCAACCCGCACCCCTCCCGGGTCAATCCCCGGCCCAGATTCAGCAGGTGCCGCAGGCCCGCCACGTTATGCGCGAAGTCCACGATCACCGTCGCGTTCCCTACCTCGAACACATTGAGCCGCCCGCGATTCTGGCTCACCTCGCTCCGGAACGACGCCAACCCGCTCGCCACCTGGTCGATACTCAGCCCCAGCGCCAGCGCGGCCGCTCCCGCGCACAGCGCGTTCTCCAGCATATGCGCCGCCTTGCCGCCAAACGCGATCGGGATGTCGTTCAGGCTGGTCAGCACCTCGTCCACGCCATCGTGGCTGAAATGCACCTGCCCATTGAACACCCACAGCGCCCAACCACCCCGCGCTCGCCAGCTGACCACTTCTGGGTGGTCGTCCGCCCGCGAGATCAGGAAGGGCCGCCCCTGGATGCCTTCGCGCATCGCAAGCACCAGCGGATCCCCGGCGTTCAACACCACGAACCCGTCGGACCGGGTCACCGCCGCCACCACCTGCTTCACTCGGGCCAGCTCTTCCACGCTGTACACACCCTGGAGCCCCAGATGATCCTCCGAGATATTGGTCACGATGCTGACATCGTTGCTCTCGTAGCCCAATCCCCGGAGCAGGATACCGCCCCTCGCCGTCTCCAGCACACCAACGTCAAGATCCGGCTCCTCGAACACCCGCGCCGCTCCGGCGGGGCCCGTGAAGTCACCCGGCAACACACACTCGCCCTGCACGAACACGCCCGCCGACGATGTCCACGCCACCCGCCTCCCGGAGTGCATCAGGATCGAGGAGAGCAGCCGTGTCGTGGTGGTCTTGCCGTTCGTCCCGGTAATCCCCACCACCGGGATGGACCGGTCGATATCGTTCACCATCTCCGGCGTCTGCGTTGGGTCGGGCGCGCCATTGGCCAGGCTTTCGAGACAACTCAGCGCGGTGTCGATATCGATCGGCCGTCCCGAAACGATATCGAACGCCGTGCGCGCAATACTCTTCGCCAGCGCCCTGTGACGCCACGAGAAGGCCACCACCACATGGCCCTTCTCTTCCATCGCGCGCGTGATCGTTTCCGGCCGCTCGACCCCGCACCGGTCATGCAGCGTGTTCACGACCTCCACCAGCAGCGACAACGCCCTGTCCTGGTCGACCTCGGCCAACCCGCCGTTGGGCGCCGCCTCACCCAGGATGAACGCCTGGGCTCCCGCTTCGGCCACGTTCGGCTGCCCGTCGCCCAGGTCGATCTCCAGTTTGATCGCTGGCCGGAGCAGGAACAGGTTTGGGCCATCGAGGTCACGAATCTCAACGATCTCCACGGAAGCACCTCATTAAGGGGGTCATTCCTGGCAACCCGCTCCCGCCGCCTTTCGCAAGGATGCCCGGGTGCGTCAGGAAATCGCGATCTGGATTCCCACCACCGCCATGTTGTACAGCGCATGCGTAATGATCGCCGATGTTGTTCCGAGGTACTTTCGCTGAAAACCAAGCAGGATTCCAACCCCAAACAGGCCGAGCAACACGAAGGAAATGTCGTACTGGATATGCAGTACCGTCCAGAACGCCGCCGCGATCACGATTCCGTACCGCGGCTGAATCGCGCCACGGATCAGCACTTCCTCGCCGATGCCCGCCGAGAGCCCAATCATCAGTGCCCCGATCGGGTTGTCCAGGCCGGTCGTCATCTGCTCCATCGTATCTTCGAGGTTGTCCATCACTTCGGGCTGGAACGCCACCGTCAGCGCCGAGCCGATCATGCTCATGATGAACAGGGGAACCACCATCGCCACGCTGATCGCCACCGTCTTCAGGTCCGGCACGTTCAGGCCGAGCCTCCTGGTCGCTTCCTGACCCGTCCGGTGAGTCCTGTAGCCCACGGCCACATAGGCGATCACCACGAACGTCGCCGCGTTCAGCGCCAGCCAGAAAATGTTCCCGGTCAACGACTCCGCGCCGTCCCCACTCACATCCATCGGCCCACTCTGGAGAGCGGAAATCACGAAGAACGAGCCCACCCACAGCAGCAGCCCAAGCCCCACCAGATCAATCGGCGACTTCGGGTCCATCGGCGTGAACGCCGCGATCAGCTTGCGGACCGGGCTCAAAAGTGGAACCATGAACGCGATCCCGCTCGCCAGGATGAACGGTCCTTCGGCCAGGTCGGTCGTGGTCATCAATGCCGTACCGGCCACGGTCAGCAACGCTGCTGGCAGACCGAACAGCAGGTAGATGCCCACCATCGCCGACCGGTCCGTCCTCGCCTTGTTCGCCCAGTACACAAGCCCGTAGATCGCGGCGATCAGGATCGCCGTGGAGATGAGGGTGACGATGCCTTCAATCATGGATGGAGTTCTGGCCTCATTCTGGTAAGTGGCGGCGCGGCCAGGGTGGCATCGGAAACGGTTTGCTTCGCTGCACGCCAGGGCCTCCGGCACGCAATGCCGGAACCCCGCCGGAAGTATATCGTCGCCACCGGCCCAAACCTATCGACATCGTGCCGCGATGCTAGACTGGAGCGTCGTGTACCCCGGATTCAGGTCTCCACCAGCCCGAATCCGGCTCACCGGGAAAGCAGGGAAATCGTGGCGGAAAATGGGGCTCCTTCCACCCAACCGAAATCTGGCAAGACACGGCGCACCGGGCTCGGTCGCGGCCTCGGCTCCCTCATCCCCACCGCCCCCGACCCAGTCGACACGGATATCTCCACGACGGACGGCCCCATCCATTCCGTACCCATCGACCAGATCGTCCCCAACCCCTACCAGCCCCGTACCACCATCGAACGCCAGAAACTCGAGGAACTGGCCGAATCCATCCGTACCCATGGGCTCGTCCAACCCCTCGTGGTCACCACCAACGCCAACGGCGATGGGTGGACACTCATCGCCGGCGAGCGACGCTGGCGGGCTTCGCGCCTCGCCGGGCTCACCACCATCCCCGTGGTTGTCCGCGAAGCCGCTCCCCAGGCCATGCTTGAACTGGCCATCATCGAGAACGTGGTCCGCGCCGACCTTGGTCCACTCGAGGAAGCCACGGCCTTCCGCCAGCTCATCGACGAGTTCGGGCTCTCCCAGGCCGAGGTGGCCAACCGCGTCGGACGGTCGCGCGCCGCCGTCGCCAACACGCTCCGCCTGCTCGGCGCTCCCCCACGGCTCCAGGAAGCCCTCGCCGCCCAGCACGTCACCGAAGGCCACGCCCGCGCCATCCTTGGCCTCACCGCCACCGCCGATCAGCTCGCCGTGCTCGAACAGGTCATCGAGCAGGGGCTTAACGTCCGGCAGACCGAATCACTCGTCCGCCGCTGGCGACAACCACCCGCCGGCAAGCCCGCGCCGGCGCCCCGCGACGTCGACGAGATCCGCATCGAAGACCGGCTTCGAACCGCGCTCGGCACCCGCGTCGCGCTGAAGAAGGACACCGCTGGCCGGGGAGGCTCGCTCACCATCCAGTTCTTCTCCGACGAGCAACTCCAGGCCATCTACGATCGCCTCGTAGACGAGGAACTCTGGTAGCCAACCCGCCAATATCACCGGCTGAACGCAACGGCGCCTACGGGTATCATTGATAACGAACCCGCGCGGCCCAGCCGGTCCGCTCCGGCTCCACGCCATCCACGATCTCGAACTCAGGCACGGAAGGATCCCCATCCCACCATGGCAACCCGTGAAGACATCACCCGGTCTCTCAACGAGACCATTGAACGCATCGAGCTGGTAAGGGGGCGACTTTGACCTCGCCAACGACCAGCGCGAAGTAGAAGACCTCGAACGCCGTTCCGGCCAGCCCGGCTACTGGGACGACCAGGACCGCGCCCAAACCGAGATGCGCCGCCTCGGCGAACTCAAGAGCAGCATCGAGACCTGGGACCGCATCACCCGTTCAAGCCAGGACTTGACCGACCTCCTCGAAATGTCCGCTGGCGATCCTGACCTCCTCGCCGAGATCGAAGCCGAACTCACCGGCATCGTCACCACCCTGGACGAGCTGGAACTCGCGTCCGCGCTCAACGGCCCGCACGACTCGGCCAACGCCATCCTCGTGGTCCACTCTGGCGAAGGCGGCGTCGATGCCCAGGATTGGGCCCAGATGGTCAGCCGCATGTACCTGAAGTGGGGCGACAAGCACGGCTTCAAGACCGACCTGCTCGATACCACCCAGGGCGACGAGGCGGGCATCAAGAACGCCACCATCGAATTGAAGGGTCCCAACGCCTACGGTCTGCTCCGTGGCGAAGGCGGCTCCCACCGGCTCGTCCGGCTCTCGCCGTTCGACTCCGCGCACCGCCGCCATACGGCCTTCGCAAAGGTCGAGGTCATCCCGCAAATCGAGAGCGACAACGAAATCGACCTGAAATCGGACGATGTCCGCGTCGACACCTATCGCTCCTCCGGCGCCGGCGGCCAGCACGTCAACAAGACCGATTCCGCGGTTCGCCTCACCCACCTGCCGACCGGCATCGTGGTCACCTGCCAGAACGAGCGCAGCCAGACCCAGAACCGGGAATCGGCCTTCAAGATCCTTCGCGCCCGCCTGCTGGAGCGCAAACTCCAGGCCGAGGCTGAGGAACGCAACGAACTACGCGGCGACCTCATCGCCGCAGGCTTCGGCAGCCGCATACGCAGTTATGTCATCCACCCGTACACCCAGGTCACCGACCACCGCACCGAAACAAGCGTCGGAGATGCCCATGGCGTCCTCGACGGCGACCTCGACCCATTCATCAATGCCTATCTACACTCGATGATCGCCCCGCAGGAAGTCTCATCGTAATGTCATCGCCGGGATCGCGCTGGTCCACCCATGGAGTCGTCGCCCTGCTGCTGGCGCTCGCCCTGCTCCTTGGCGGCCAGGGCGAGACCTTCGCGCAGGCAACGCCCGGGACACTTCCAACCGGCGTCGGCGTCCTCGCGGCCGAGAGCACCGCGACGCTCGAGTTCCCCACCGGCATCGCCATCGAGAGCGCCATCAGATGGGATGAGCCCGCCAGGGATGCCCGGCTCGACCTGCTCTATACGGCCGCCGGAAGTCACATCGAGACCCTCGCCACCTCTCCCATGACGGCGGTCGAGGCGCCCGGCGAGTGGTCGGTTTCGACCACCATCGAACTCCAGCGTCACTACGTCCCGGTCGGCGTGGACATTACCTGGTGGTGGAGGCTGTCTGGGCCTACTGGTGTCATCGCTGAATCGGCGCCGGAAACCGCCCGGTGGTTCGACGACCGCTTCGATTGGGAATCGCACCAGAGCGAGCAGGTAACGCTCCACGAATACTCGCTGGACGACGACTTCTCCCAGGAGGTGCTGGACTCCATCCAGGGAGCCATCACCGGCATGGAGGACCGTTACGGCTTCCAGACCAGCGAGCCGATCTCGGTCTGGATCTACGCCACCAACGATGACTTCCAGGTGGCCCGTCCTCCCAATTTCCGCGAAACCATCGCCGCCATCTCCTATCCGGACTACCGCCTGATCGCCTCGATCCTGCGCAATGGCGACTCGGCCGAACTGCTGCGCGTGTTGCCTCACGAGGTCAGCCACCACGTTCTGAACCAGGCCACCGCCAATCCGTTCTCTTACGTCCCGCTCTGGTTCGACGAGGGGCTTGCCACCCATATCCAGACCGGCGGCACCGATGGCTACATGGAGATGGTCACCAAGGCCTGGCGAGACGGGCAGCTCTATAACCTGAACTCGCTCACAGCCGTCTTCCCCTATCAGCCATACAAGGCCACACTGGCCTATGCCACCTCCTGGAGCGCCATCGCGTTCCTGGAGGAAACCAGGGGGCCGGAAGCAGTGGCCAGCCTGATCGCCGCCTTTGGCACGGGCCTCCCCTACGACGAGGCCATCTCCCAGGCACTCGGTATCGACAGCGTCCAACTCAACGGGGAGTGGACGAACTGGGTGGCCAGCCACGCGGGCTAGGCATCCACCGGAAGGAGCGCATTAATATGTACTGGACGAAGAAGCATGTGCTGGTCTGTACCGCCTCTCACTGCAGCAAGAAGGGCTCGATGGATGTCGCGGGCCGCCTCCGCCTCGAGGTCGTCCGCAAGGGCCTGGATGCCGACATACTCGTCAACAACTGCGGAACCATCGACCTCTGCGATTGCGGGCCGAACATGGTCGTCTACCCCGACAACATCATTTACAACGGCGTTACGGTGAAAGACATCCCCGACATCATGACCCACCTTCGGGGCGGCCCGGTCGTCGACCGGCTCGTGCTGTCGCCAGCCAGCGAGGCCGAAGTCCAGCGCAAGGCCTTCTACACCGACGCGATCGCCGTGGAAGGCGGTCTGGCGCCGGACGACGCCGAGACGATGGCCACCCGCCACGAGTTCGCCGAAGGATGGATCGCCGAGCAACTCACTCGCGGCTTCATGGCCCGAAAGCCACATCCCGAATCCGGCGAAGACCGGCTCCTGGTCACCAAGAAGGCTCGCGTCCGCTACTCGCTCTAGGCGCTCGCGTATACTCAGCACCCAGAATGTAAACACGGCGTGAAGCAGGAAAAGCGGACTATTGGACGATCCTCGCCCGGATAATCAGAACGAGCCCTCCAAACCGGAGCAGCACACCCGCTGGTGGGACATCCGCGGCCTCGACCGCACGCAGATCCTGCGCCGCGATATCGCGGTTCGCGTTGTCATCGCCATCATTCTCATCGTCATCTCGCTCTTCACCAACAGGTCGTTCCTTCTCTGGGGTCTCTTCGCCGTCCTCGCCGTGCTGGTCGTTCCCTACGGGCGCGCCAGATCGCTACTGGGCGCGTTTGTCCCATATGCACTGGTCTGGTTCGGGTTCACCTTCCTCCGCTCGCTGGCCGACGAAACCCGGTGGGCACGGATCGTCAACACCCGCGTCGCCGAATTCGAGCGTTGGCTCTTCAATGGAGAGCTGCCAACCATCAGGCTCCAGGCCGATTGGTACGATGTTGGGGTGATTCACCTTCACGACTACTACTTCACGTTCATTCACTGGTCGTACTTCATCATCCCCCACGCCGTGGCCGTCTACCTCTGGTGGAAGCATCCGAACCTGTTCCGCCAGTACCTGATCGGCCTAACGGTCCTGTTGGCGCTCGGTCTCGGTCTCTACTTCGCCCTGCCCAGCAACCCGCCCTGGATGGCCCCGGAATCGATCAACAGCCCGGGCGCTCCCACGGTGATCCGCATCATGGAGCCGATCGGCAAGCAACTCGGCGGTGGCCTCTACCAGGCCGGCTACAACGTCGTCGGCGAGTCCAACCCGATCGCCGCCATGCCGTCGATCCACTTCGCGGTCACGTTCCTGCTCTTCTGGGTCGCGCTCGAGTTCGGCCGGG
>CAZUPA010000145.1:3673-7508 GCA_964622205.1 uncultured Sphaerobacteraceae bacterium | reverse complement strand
AACGCGATTGCCCGTGTTAACGCCCGGTCCGGGTCGAGCCCGCGCCGGCCTCCCGCGCGGCGACTCCATCCCCTCCACCAGGGCGGTTTCCAGAGTCGGAAACCGCCCTGGCCGTCTTGTGCGCTGTCCGTGGCGGAGGGTGAATCGCCGTCAGTTGGCGATCGGCGAGGCGGCGGGAGACGCCACCGGTGAGGCGGACGGTGTGGCCGCTCCGGCTTCCACGGTGAACCAGAGGCACGACAGGGTCGCGCCGGCCAGTGGCTCGACCTCGATGGAGTTCCCGTTCATCACCGTCATCATCGTCGGTTCCATTCCCTTCGACCCGATTGCCCTGGCCGAGCAGTAGACGACCGGTTCACCCATTCCTTCGGGAAGCATCCCGGTCTGCGTCATCATGCCGCCGGTCGGCACGTCCGCCAGCATGATCATCCCGCCCTTGGTTTCCACCGTCTCTTCCACGCCATCGACATGCGTGATGGTGAACGTGATGGCGGGCGCGTCTTCCGCCAGTACGCAGGTGTCCTTCAACTCATCTGGCGTGGCGCCGTAAACATCGAATTCGGGTGAACAGGCGCGCATCGCGATCGCCACATAGGTGTTGTCGCCCTGGGCCGCCGCCGGAACGGTCATCGCCCCGAGCGCGGAGAGCAGAAGCGCGGCCGCCATGAGGATGGGGAGACGGGTTCCGGTATGGCGTGTCAATCGATCGGTGACCATTGGTGTTGCCTCCCTGGTTGGTGAACGGGCTTCCTTCATCGAATGGCGGAATGGTTGACGGTTGCGCGGTCGCCGCCTGGGTTGCCCGCGAACCAGGCGCGTGGCACGCCGGTGTTCGGATACCTGGTCGGCGTGGCGCGTGTCCGGTGACGTTGTCGGCGTGTGGTGGGCATGACACATCCTTTCCATCGTGCTGGGGAAACCGCCAGACTGCTATTGGTCGGTTCCCAGCCTGAAAACTGGCGTGTTTCCAACTATAGACCCCCTGAATCCTGTGTGCCCTCGGTGATTTCACCGGGATTGTTGGGCTTGAAGACTGTCGAAATGCGAGAAATACGGAGCGTTCACGATCCTGGTCCATTCCGTTGTGAATGCGGCATGGACAGACCGGTTCTCAAACGCAATCTGGATAAAGCGTGTATGAATCCTGATAGCGTTGGTCGCCGTATCCGCCTCGCGTTGACACCCGGTGCGGGTCTGGAATACTGCCGGGAGATGACCGGAGCTTTGGTTGAACTGGAGTTGATGCCTGGATGAATCCGTATCAATTGAACGAACCCGGGGCGTCGCGGGTTGGGTTGGGCTGCGCCGCCATCAGCCGGGAGGGATCGACCGATGCCCAGGCCGAGGAAACCGTCCTCGCCGCCTGGGAGAACGGCGTTCGCTACATGGATACCGCCCCCCTCTACGGGAACGGGCTTTCCGAGCTGCGCGTGGGACGCATCCTCGCTGGCATCCCGCGCGACGACTACATCCTCTCCACCAAGGTCGGGCGCCTGGTGGACGACATCCGTGCGGATGGCGCTGGCCGGGGATCGCATTTCGACTTCACCGCCGACGGCATCAAGCGATCGGTCGAGGAGAGCCTGGACCGTCTCGGTACCGACCGGGCCGACATCCTCTTCATCCACGACCCGGACGATCATTGGGAAACCGCCTTCAACGAGGCGCTGCCGGTGCTGGAGGACTTCAGGCGCCAGGGCGTGGCTCGTGCCATCGGCGTGGGGATGACCCAGGCGCCGATGCTGGCCCGCTTCGCCCAGGAGGCCGATCTCGACATCTTCCTGCTGGCCGGCCGCTACTCGCTGCTCAACCGCGATGCCCTTAGCGAGTTGTTCCCGCTCTGCGGGGAGCGCGGCATCCAGGTGGTGGTCGCCCAGATGCTCCACGGTGGCCTGATCGAGGGCGTTCCAGACCCCCAGATCTTCTACCGCCCGGTGGACAGCGATACCCGGAAGCGGGTCGAGCGGATCGCGGAGGTCTGCCGCCGGTTCGACGTGCCGATGGCGGCCGTGGCGATCCAGTTCCCGCTAGCCCACCCGGCCGTGACCGGCGTGGTGACGGGTCCAGCGACGGGAGACCAGGTGTGGCAGAACCTCGGCTGGCTGGAGACATTGATTCCGGCCGAGTTGTGGGCGGAGTTGAAGGCGAATGGACTGCTGGAGCCGGACACCCCGGTTCCGGGCGAGGAGACGTCACAATGACACGCGCGATCATCCTGAGCGGTTCGGACCGGTACGACGGGCGCTGGCACGACCACGCCGCCACCTCCCAGCGGGTCGCCGCGGCACTGGCGGAGGTGGGGATCGAGGCGCGCATCCGGGGAGCGCATCCCCGGGCGTTCGGCGAACTGGCCGAGGCCGGCCTGCTGGTGGTGAACGCCGCCAACGGCTTGGCCGCCCCGGACGATGCCTCCGATGAGGACTGGGCCGGGGCGTTCGCCCTGTTGGATGCTTACCGCCTGCGAGGTGGTCCGCTGCTGGCGCTGCACCTTTCCAGCGCCGCCTTCGTGGGCGAGTACCCAGCGTGGCGGGAGTGGATCGGCGGCGAGTGGGTGGCCGGAACCTCCATGCATCCGCCCATCTCGCAAACCACGATCACCGTGAGGCGCGATACCCATCCCATCGTGGAAGGCATGGACGATATCGAGGTGTTCGACGAGCGGTACAGCTACCTCGAGACGGAGCCGGGGAACATCGTGCTGGCCACGCACCAGCACGACGACATCGACCATCCGATGGTGTGGGCCCGCGAATCCGGGAACGGGCGCGTGGTCTACGACGCCCTCGGCCACGATGTGCGCTCCTACGACTCGGCGGACCGCATCCGGTTGCTCCAACGGTCCGCGCAATGGCTGATCGGCGCGGAGTAACGCGCCAATTGGGGACGGAGTTCCATTCCGGCAAACAGGATGTAGAATCGAGAGGCTGCCCGGAAATGCCGGGCGGCCGGTACGCTGTCCCCGGCCCGCGAGCGCGGGCATCTTTCGGGTCGACGGCATGGATCACCAGGAGGTGCCAGATGAGCAACGTCATCGATTGGAGCGATCTCCTGGAGACTTCGCTCCCTGTACTTTACAGCGAAGGAATCCCATGCCTGTCACCGAATCCGATATCCCCGAGGTCTTCTTTACCGACGGTTGGATAAGCTCCGTCGAGTACCTGGTCAGCAGCGGCAAGGAAGGCACCGTCTTCTGTTGCCTGGCCGAACCCCATACCGGGTACGAACGGCTGGCGGTGAAGATTCACCGCGGCCGTAGCCGACGATCCTTCAAGAACGATGCGATGTATCTCAGCGGGCGCGCGATGGGCGTGTCGCTCAATGGCGCGCGTGGCGCGAAGTCGAGCGGGATGCCCGACCGGCGGCTGGAACGTGCCGTGGCCAAGCGGTCGAAGCGCGGTGTCGCCGCGATCGAGCATTCCTGGATCAACCATGAGTACAACACCATGCAGGTGCTTCACGAGGCCGGGGCGCGGGTGCCGAAGCCGTTGGCGATGGATGGCCATGGGATGCTGATGGAATACCTCGGCGACGAGGATGGCCCGGCTCCGAAGCTGAAGCACGTGTCGCTGACCCGGCCGGAGGCGGTCGATATCCACGCCACCCTGATGGACCAGATCGAGCTTTGGCTCGCCTGCGAGCGGATTCATGGCGATCTCTCGCCGTTCAACATCCTGGTGTGGAACGGGAAGGCGACCGTGATCGACTTCCCGCAGGCGGTGAATCCCCACGAGAATCCGGACGGCCTGGCCCTGCTGGAGCGGGATATCCGCAACGTGTCCACCTACTTCCGGGAGTTCGGGATCGGGGGCGATCCGGCGCGGATCGCACAGGACCT
>CAZUPA010000145.1:0-3573 GCA_964622205.1 uncultured Sphaerobacteraceae bacterium | reverse complement strand
ACCTTCTTCCAGGCGCCGCTGTAGGCTACCGCCTCGAAGCCGACCGCTTCGTTGACGTCCAGCATCGGCCGGTTCTCCTCGGCGTTGTCGGTGACGATGAAGGGGGTTTCCGGGCTGACGCCGGCCAGTTGCTGGATGTTGACGATCTTGACGATGGTTCCGAGCCGATGCCCGCGATGTTCCTTCAGCACCAGGGTGTCGCCCTGGTGGGCTGGCCGCGAGTGGTCGTCGGAGATGGACATGCCGCTGTAGGCGACGAGCTTGCCGGTGGGGATGTGTTCGACGGCGGCGACCAGGCCAATGCGACCGGCCATTGTCCGGCGCTCGTCCTGCTGGCGAACCCGGTCGGCATCCCACGGTTCCTCTTCGACCTCGAGGTTGCCGGCGGGGGCGTCGGTCGACATCCGGTTCATGATGACGGCGACATCGTCGCGCCATCGCAGGGGCGTGGGGCCGGTCCAGCGATGGATGCGATAGTCGCTTCCGGCGTGAGCCTGGGCTTCGACGAGGCGGGCGGAGAGGGTTTCGGCCGCGGCTGGCAGGCGGAGCAGGCTGATGCGGTAGACCTGTTCGAGGGTATAGCCGTGCTCAAGCAGGAAGCGGACCACCGGGTCCTTGCGAGGGAGTTCGCCGAAGCCGGTGGGTGACTCCAGGCGTGGGCCGGAGATGGTGATGTGGTGCTTGCCGCCGCCCTGGGCGATGGGGCGGCCATCGTGGCGGGAGATGGCTTCGAGACGGTCGATGAGGGCGGAGCCGATGCCCTGTTTGCGGTGGTCGGGATGGACGTTGACTTCGATCCACGAGACGCGAGTGCCGGGTTCGACCGCCCAGGAAAGCCAGGCGTGGGCAACCATGGAGCCTTCGTGGCGGACGACGAAGAGCCGGTTTCGCTCGTAGGTTTGGTTCATGATCGAGGATAGCAGCTCCTCGACTCTATCGGTGGCCATGACATCGTCGAGGTACTCCGCGACGATGACGTTCCGGAGATCGGTGATCTGTTGGAAGGTGGGGAGATCGGCCTCGGCGACGGTGGCCGGAATGGCGATTTCCTCAATGGCGATGGGCGTGTTCATGGAGCGTCCTTTCCGGTGATGACCGGCGCGCGGTGTGTATCCATCAGGCGAAAGTCTTCTGCCAGGCTCCCTGATAGGCGATGGCTTCGAAGCCAACGGCCTCGTTGACATCGAGCATGTGGCGATTCTCCTCGGCGTTGTCGGTGAAGATCAACGGCGCGCCGGGATTGACGCGGGCGAGGTGCTGGATGTTGGCGATCTTGACGATGGTTCCCAGGCGATGACCCCGGTGCTCCTTGAGGACGAGGGTTTCGGCCTGATGAACGGGTCGGGTGAGGTCGGTCTCCGACATGGAGAGGCCGTTGTAGGCGACGAGGTTTCCGGACGGGATGTGTTCGACGGCGGCGATCAGGGCTCGTCGTTTCGCCCTGGCCCGTTGCTCGTCCCGCAGGTGGACTCGTGCGGCATCCCATGGCTCTTCCTCGATCTCCAGGTTGCCGGACGGGATATCGGTGGACATGCGGTTCATGACGATGGCGACATCGTCGACCCAGGCTTCGGGCGTTGGGTTGGTCCAGGTGTGAACGCGATAGTCGCTTCCGGCCCGTTCCTGGGCCGCGGCCAACTGGGTAGCCAGGGCTTCTGGCGGGAGTGGCAGCCGGAGGACGCTCATGCGATAGATCTGTTCCAGGGTGTAGCCCCGGTCGAGGAGGAATCGGACTCCCTGCTCCTCGCGAGGGAGCGAGCCGAAGCCGGTGGGGGATTCGAGCCGGGGGCCGGGGACGTCGGAGTCGTGCAGGTCGCCAAGTTGCAGGATAGGCCGGTTGGTGGCGCGGGCGGGGGATTCGAGGTGGTCGAAGAGGACGGTGGCGACATCGTGGCTGTAGTGGTCCGGGTGGATGGCGTAATCGATCCAGGTGACCCGGGTATCGGGTTCGACTGACCAGCCCAGGAACCCGTAGGCGACGAGCGCCGCATCCTGGCGAACGGCGAACAGGCGCAGTTTCTGGTAGGTCTGGTTGGTGATGCCGGTGAGGAGTTCCTCCACCCGGGTTGGGTCGGAGGTATCGCCGAGATGGCTCCGGAACAGGGCGTTCCGGATGTCGATGAGGGTTTGGAACGTATCGCGGTCGGCATCCGCGACGGTTTGCGGGATGGCGATTTCCTCGACGGTGAGCGACATGGGGCTTCTCCGATGCTGGTCTGGGGGGCATGTCGACGGGCCGGTGACTGGTTAGGTGAGCGTTTTTTGCCAGGCGCCGTCGTAGCCAGTGGCGCGGAAACCGACGGCTTCGTTTACATCGAGCATATGACGGTTTTCTTCGGCGTTGAAGGTGAAGACGAGGGGCGCTTCAGGCGCGACGCGAGCGAGTTCCTGGAGGTTGGCGACCTTGAGGAGCATGCCGAGCCGGTGACCACGGTGATCGGCGAGGACGAGGGTGTCTTCCTGGCCGACCGGCCGGGTGTGGTCGTTGGCGAGCGAGAGTTCGTTGATGCCAACCAGCTTGCCGGACGGGATGTGTTCGACCGCCGCGACGAGCATGGGGCGGCCGCCGGCTATTTCGGCCTCGTCGTGCTTGATCACGCGCGCTTCGTCCCAGGTTTCCTCGATGACTTCGAGACCGGCGGCTGGTTCGTCGACGCTCATGCGATTCTTGAGATAGGCGACATCGGTTCGCCATTGCTCCGGCGTGAGACCGTGCCAGGCGACGACGCGGTAATCGGGGCCAGCCTTCGCTTCGGCGTCCTGGCGGTGGCGGGCGAGCAGCCTTGGTTCGACCGGCAGATCCAGGAAGCTGACGCGGCCGACCTGTTCCAGGACATAGCCGCGTTTGGCGAGGAAACGGGCGCCGGGATCGGAGGCCGGTATGTCGCCGGAGCCGGTGGGGGGAGCGATCCGCTCGCCACCGGCGGCGGTGGTGTGGATGGCATCGGTCTGGACGATCGTGCGACCGGATTCGCGCGCGAGGGTCTCCAGGTGGTCCCACAGTGCGCCGCCAATTCCCTGGTTCCGGTACTCGGGGAGGATTTCCACGAATATCGAGGTGACATTCGCTCCTTCCTCATTCGACCACGTGTAGATGCCACGGCCAACGATCTTGCCGTCGACCCGAGCCACGTACAGGTGGCGGGGCTCGTAGTCCTGGTTCTGGAAGGCGGGAAGAAGTTCTTCGGGGGTAACGGCGAGCGCCCAGCCGCCGATGGCGTGGGCTTCGACGGCGTTGCGGGCTTCGACCATTTCGGTGAAGTCGCTGTAAGCCGGGTCGGTGGTCGACTCCGGGATGGGGAGTCGTTCGATGGTGAAGGCGGGGTTGGTGGCGGGCATGGCGGGCTGTTCTCTCCTTGAAGTCGCTGACGACGCATCAGAAGGGACGTGTGGGGCGGAACTCTGGTTCCCGCCGCCGGGGAGTTCGGTGAGGCCAACCTGGATTTCGACGTGATTGTCCGCGGATTCCGGGGTGGTCCAGACGTGGTAGACCTCGCGGATTTCGCCGGTGAGCGGGATGCCGGACTGGAGGACCTGTTCGAGCAGAGGCGCGTAGCCGCCTTCGAAGATGCC
>CAZUPA010000144.1:0-7659 GCA_964622205.1 uncultured Sphaerobacteraceae bacterium | reverse complement strand
TACTCATCGTCGCCAGCGGGATCGTCGGTGTCATCGGAAGCGTCCGACTCATCGTCGGTGGCGTCATCCGAAGGGGATGAGCCGCCGAACTCATCGACGAGGTCCTGGACGTCGACGAGCTGCTCCTGGGCGCTGATGAAGGATTCGTTGAACGCTTCGAAGGCGATCTCTTCTTCTTCGTCCTCGTCGGCTGGAATCGCCCAGTACTCTTCCCAGGCCTCGCCGGTCTCGCCAACGGTGTCTGCCAGGTCGAGGTAGGCGTCCTCAACGTCCTCGAAGCCAGCAGGGGCCTCGAATTCAGCGGCGACATCCGGGTACTCGACCCATTCGGCCGCCAGGTCGTTGATCTCATCGACCATCTCCTGGGCCTCGGCGTCCGTGGCGTCGGCGATAGTGGAGTCGATTTCGAGGAAGCGGTCGAACTGGTCGGCGAGGGTGTCCAGTTCGTCCTGGATGTCCGCGAGGTAGGCTTCGCCGTCGTCGCTGGATGTACCGTCGTCGGAGGACCCATCGTCCTCTTCATCGGTGGCGTCTTCGTGATCGCAGGCAACGCCGTTGCCATCGGGATCGAGGGCGTCTTCCAAACTGGGGTCGGCGTCGAGCACGGCCTGCGCGGCGCGTTCCGAATTGAAGTCGTCGCATGTGAGATCCTGGGCGCCAGCGCCAATGGAGGCCACTGGTGACAGGAAACCGAGCATGAAGAGCAGGATTACGCCCAGGCGTAGCCCCGCGAGCGGTCGTTTCATACGGAAATTCCTCTCTACAAGAATCGTCCTGAGATGATAGCGCGGCACTCACCCCGGTGCATGTTGGCCATCCCAGCATACAAGGCAAGACGCTCTCGCCTGTTCACTGGTTCCGTACAAAGCAACCGCTCCCTCCTGGTCGGGTCAGGCCGTGGTGGGCTGGCGGACGGAAACCGGCGTGATCCAGTCGCCGTAGGCCGCGCTCTTGCCGCGGAACACCTCGAACAGGGTCTCGCGGATCGAGCGGGCGATGTCCGGTTCGTGGCCAGCGCCAATGACGCGGCCATCGATGGATTCGATCCAGGCGACCTGGACGCCGGTGCCGCAGAAGAACGCGCCATCGGCGATATACAGTTCGGAGCGGTCGATGGAGCGCTGCTCGGTGGGAATGCCGAGGTCGGCGGCGATTTCGAGGATGGAACGGCGAGTGATGCCCTCCAGGATGTCGCCGGTGATGGGGGCGGTGACGAGGACGCCATCGCGAATGATGAAGAGGTTGCAACCGGTGCCTTCGGAGACCTTCCCGTTGACGTCGAGCATGATTGCTTCGTCGGCGCCCTTTTCCTCGGCCTCATCCTTGGCGAGAGAGGAATTGATGTAGCCACCGGTGATCTTGCCGCGGGCGGGGATGATGTTGTCCGTGATGCGGGTCCAGGAGGAGACGATGACCTTCTGGCCGCGCTGGGTATCGAGGTAGTCGCCCATCGGCATCATGTAAATGGCGAGTTCGTCGTCGATGCCCTTGAGCCGCGGGGTGAGCTGGACCGAGGCCTTGTAGACGAGCGGGCGGAAGTAGACATCGCCGGATGGGGCATTGCGGCGGGTGAGTTCGATCATGGTTTCCGCGACGCTGTCGATGTCGTGGGGGAGTTCCATGCGGAGCAGTTTGGCCGAGCGGAGCAGGCGGGCGGCGTGCTCGCGGAGACGGAAGATGTTGATGGTTTCGCCGTCCTGGTCGAGGTAGCCCCGCACGCCCGCGAACGCGCCGGTTCCGTAGTGGAGGGCGTGGGTGCCCACGCTGATATTGGCCTGGCTGAACGGAACGAAGTCTCCTTCAAAATAGGCGTATTCGAGTGTCTCCGAGAATGCCATGGTGCGGGTGCTCCTGATGCGACGACTATTGGGCCCGGCGTGCCGCGCGGCGCAGCCTGGCCGTAGGGGAATCGAGACTGGTTGCGATTCCGTATGGCCCGGATTATCGCATAGGGAGCGTTGATTACGGTGAACCAGCACCGGGACACGAACGAGGGCGTCCCATCGCGGGAGCGCCCTCGTTCGCATGGCTGATCTCAAGGCCGGTTACACGTGGCGAAAGGCGCCGTAGTAATGGCCGGAGTAATAGGAGGAATAGAGACTGGAGATGACGACCCCGGTTCCGGAGTTTTCGGCGTGGATGAACTGGCCATCGCCGATGTAGACCCCGGTGTGGGAGATGCCGGCGCGGTAGGTGCCGGCGAAGTACACCAGGTCACCGGGCTGCCAGTTTCCCCAATCGACCCAGTAGCCGGAGCCAGTCTGCCCGGCGACACCGTGACCGATGTCGTAGCCGAGCGTGTTGAGGATAACGTACTGGGTGAAACCGGAGCAGTCGAAGCCGCCGGGGGTATTGCCGGCGGAAACATACGGATAGCCGAGGAATCGCAGGGCGTAATCCGCGATGAACTGTCCGGAAGCGGCGGTGTCCTGAGCGAGGGCTTCGGTGGCCTCGTTGGGATCGTTGTAGCCCATGTCGGCGTAGGTATAGCCGCCTTCGTCCTCCGAGGTATCTGGAGCCGCCAGCGACGATGCGGCGGTGGAGGCGATCAGGGCGAGGACGCAGGCGAGAACCGCGACAACGCTCCACGCATGGCTTCGGATCGATTGGAACGTGGATGCATGAAGAACGGAATGTGTAGATCGTGACCCAGGCCCGAGCACAGGCGTAGCCATATCGCCCGCCACCCCGGCGGGCGTTTGCACCATGGACATGAGTGATGCCCTTCCCTCTAGGTTTTGGCCGCGAGCTCCGGAAAACGCCACCGCTGGTGGGTTTTGGACTCACCGCGACCGTGGTGTCCCGATCGGATCGGGACAGGTCTCAGCCTGTCTTCTCCATTTCGGTGGCGGCGTGTCCCTGGTGGCACACGCCAGAACGGATTGATCGATCGCCTCCCAACACCTCCAGCCAAGGCGTACCGGGATGCGATATCTGGGCGGGACCCAGGCACTGATCCATTGCATGTCGTTAGCCCGCGACATGTCTGGATCGTACGTGCCATGCTGACGCCAGACCGGCGAAGGCTAACACACGATGCGAATTGTGACGAGACGACGTGTGGAATGCCTGCCCGGACGGGTGAATGGCATTACTTCGTGAAGAGACGACAGCCGAACATGGCCCGCCATCCAAACGTCGCCGTACGTACGAGGATTCCCGCGTGTGATTACTTTGGAAGGCGAACGGTGAAGGCCGCGCCCTGGCCAGGGGTGCTTTCGAGCGAGATGTCGCCGCCGTGGGCCTCGACGAGGGAGGCGACGATGGCGAGACCGAGACCGCTTCCACCCTTGCTGCGCGTGCGAGCGGGATCGGCTCGCCAGAAGCGCTCGAAGATGTGCTCCTGGTCCTCGGGAGAGACGCCAGGGCCATCATCGGCGACGACGATGACGGCATGGCCGCCATGATTGGTGACCGAAACCCCCACGTTCGTGCCGGCCGGGGTATGGGTGCGGACATTCGAGAGCAGGTTGTCAATCACCTGGCGGAGGCGCATGCGATCGCCCTGGACGTCGACCTTGTCGTCCGCCGTGAGCGTGATCGGGTGGCTGGGGGCGACGACACGGAAGTCCTGCACGGCGTCTTCGCAGAGACTGGCGAGATCGACCGGCTTGCGCTCGATGCCGCGGTCCTGGTCGAGCCGGGCGAGCAGCAGCAGGTCGTCGACGAGGCGCGCCATGCGCGAGCCTTCCGATTCGATGCGGCCCATGGCGTTGTCCACGGCGCCGGAATCGGGCAGGGCCCCCTGGCGGTACAGCTCGGCATAGCCCCGGAGGGAGGTGAGCGGGGTGCGGAGTTCGTGGGCGGCATCGGCGACGAAACGGCGGAGCCGGCGTTCGCCTTCGGCGCGGGCGGCGTCGGATGTCTGGATCTGGGTCATCATGTCGTTCAGGGCGGTTCCGAGACGGCCAAGTTCGGTGCCGGGTTCGATATCGGTCATGCGTGCGCCAAGATCGCCGGCCGCGATGGCGGCGGCGGTGTCGACCATGTGATCGACCGGTTTGAGCCCCTGACGGATGACCAGCCAGCAGATGCCGACCGCGGCGAGCATGGCCAGGACACTGGCGATAACCACGCCACGGAGGAGGCTGGATACAGCCTCGTCAACTTCCGTCAGCGGGGCGGCCACGGCCTGGACATTGCCATCGTCCATCACCTGCATCAGGGTGCGGTATTCCAGGCTGCCGTCAATCGAGGGGAGCGTGACGACCACACCGAGCACGCTGTTAAGTTCCGGAGAGGGGATATCGGGGCAATCGGGCGGGGAAGCGCGGTCGTCGGCGTACCCATAGAGTTCCCACTCCAGCGTTTCGCCGGTGGGACTGTAGATGAGGTTGGCGAAGTCGTTCTTCCGGTACGACGGGCTGTCGTCAGGCGAGTCGTTGGGGTTGGAGTAGTCGCCGTAATCCCCGTAGCCGCCCTGGGGCGGGGGTTTGGATTCGTACCCTTTCGCCCGCCGCTCGGCCTGGGCGATGACCTGGGAGTCGAGCTGGTCAACGAGGGTGGCGCGGGTGGTGGCGACCATGAAGAAGCCGAAGGTGGCGATGGTGACCACCATGACGACGGCGATGGCGATGGTGAGGCGAGCGCGAATGCTCATGGCGAACCCCGGTACGGCGCGAACACGGGCGGGGGTGTCATTTGGCCTGGGGCGAGGGGGCGGGTCCCTGCACGGAGTAGCCGAATCCACGCACGGTGCGAATAATCTGGCCGTTGCGGTCGTTCAGCTTGCGGCGCAGGTAGCTGATATACGTTTCCACGGCGGATGGATCCCCCACGAACTCGTAGTTCCAGACATGATCGAGAATCTGGTTTCGCGAAACGACCCGGTCGCGGTTCAGCATAAGGTACCGCAGGAGCCGGAACTCGGTGGGCGAAAGCGAGACTTCCTCATCGCCGCGCCAGACCCGGTAGGAATCGTTGTCCAGCGTGAGGTCGCCGACGACGATGCGGCTGCGCTCCTCGCCCTGGCCGTGGGAGCGACGGAGCACGGCTTCGATGCGGAGGACGAGTTCCTCGAGGCTGAACGGCTTGGTGATGTAGTCGTCGCCGCCGCCCATGAACCCGGTGCGGAGATCGGCGGGGTCGTCGCGGGCGGTAAGGAACACGACGGGGACGAAGTTGCCATCGGCGCGGAGCTTGCGGCAAATCTCGAACCCATCGACATCAGGAAGGTTCACATCCAGCACGAGCAGGTCGAACGTGGCGTTGCGGGCTTCGGCCAGCGCTTCGCGGCCAGAGGCGGCGGCGGCTACCTCGTAGCCCTTGAACCGAAGGGCCGTGGAGACCAGCTCACGGATCGAGTCTTCGTCTTCGACGACCAGCAGATGCTGGGCTTTTGCCTGGTAGATGGCCGCTGCCATTGTAGTGTTCCTTCCGAAAAGATCATGTTCCAAGAGAGGGTGTTAGCCCCCGGTTTCAGGCTGGGGGGTTGATGTCGATCCACCAAACCCAGGGAAGTCCGAGAATGGGGTAACGGGAATGAGGGTGGGTTCTGGTTGCCAGGGGAGCAGCCCCGCTTCGCTGGCGAGATACATGCTGTAGCCACCAATGACGATCGCCAGGATGAAGGCGGTGGCGACGAGGGTGGTGGCGAGCGGATGGCGGCGGAACCAATGCATGGGCGCTCCTCCGGACAAATGGGAGAGGTAGCCGCGGTGGTCGCGGCCCCCTCCCCGCGGGTGCGGCGCTAGCCTTCGAGGTTGGCGGTCACCTCGATGTTGAGGGTGACTTCATCCTCGATTGAGACGACGGGACCGACGATCGGCTTCTCCATGTCGTAGTCCTCGATCAGGAAGGTGTGGCTGGCGACGCCGGTGATGGTATCGCCATCGCGGGTGATCTCGGCGTCCCAGGAGACGGTTTTGGTGACTCCGTGGAGGGTGAGGTCGCCAACGAGGGTGGCGGTGACGGTATCGCCATCGGCGATCGGGCCTTCGAGTCCCTCGACGGCCGAGACGATGAAGATGGCGAAGGGATAGGCATCGGATTCGAGGGTATTGGTGCGGAGGAAATTGTCGCGGCGGTTCTCGTCGGTGACGAGGGTGCGCATGTCGACGGCGAAGTTGGAGCAGGGCAGCGGGTTGCCCTCTTCGTCGAAGAGGATGGATCCGATGATGGCATTGGTGGTTCCGACGACCTCGTTCGCGCCGATGGAGGCCAGCTCCTCCATGGCGACGTAGCTGGCCGTGGATTCCTCGCCATTGATGGCGTAGACCACGGGCGCGTCGGCGACCGCCTGCTCGACATTGCATTCGGCGGCGGATGGCGAAGCGGCCTCGTCCTGCGCGGTGGCGGTTGTGACGCAGGCGGCGGACAGGGTGAGCGTCGCAAGGATTGCCATGGCGAGTCCCTTGAGGGAGAGCCAGGCGGAGGCGTGCGGCGTTCGAGACATGCGCATGTTCCTTTCGAGAGACGTGGGTCCCATTTCAACACCTCGCTCCCGCGAGGATCAACGATGGCGAGGCGCTTTGCCCAGCCATCACCGGACGGCCGTTGATTCTGGCCGAATATGCTCGACCTGAACCGAACTTTACAGGGGCAGGGTGAACGTCTGCCCAGTGAAACCTTGAAATTACATGTTAATGGGTACGTCGCGTTCGAACCTGGCGCTGGATGGCTGGGTAGCGACACGGATGCCCCGCCCAGACCCGGAGGCGGCGGCTTGTCACGGTTGACGAGGGCATTCGTTGGTACAATCAGGCCAGCGAATGGCAAGTCATGCCCGGCATGGCGATGTTCACCCAGGAGAGACAGCGGAATGGCGTACCGGTTCCTGCTCGAAGTACCGGAATCACTGGCTTCGGATGCAAATGTGGCTGTGGCGTCGGCTGGCGACGCGCAGGTGCTGGTCGATCGGAATTCCCACGGGCTCGGGTTCGACGATCCGTACAACAATCTGACGGTGGCGGCCCACACGCTGCGCGTGGTGGATACCCTGTACGGATGGGCGAGCGAGATTGGCGCGACCAGGCCAGAGACACGGTTCAAGGTCGGGATCGTGCTGCACAGTGGCCAGCGAATCGGCCTGCACGAGATCGACCGGCCAGGGATGATCGCCTCCATCCGGCGCGACCAGCCGTGGGTCGAGCGGTCTGTCCCAAAGATCGGCGAGCACGAAACCGCCTACTACCGGGCGCCAGCCGGTGGGCGGCACGGTGAACCGGGGGGAGCGCTCGCGGCGACCGAAGGCTCCAATGGGGAAATCCTGGGGGTCGACCTGATCGAGGCCGAGGACGAACTGATCGTCAACGGGCGTGCCTTCGCGGTGGTGCAGGTGAACGACCTGCCGCCAGCGGAGCGGTTCTACAACGAGTTACTCCAGGTACGGATTCACCAGCGCATGCGGCAGGACGATGAGGGCGTTTGGAACGAACTGGCGCCCGTCTACGATCACATGACGGCGGCCCAGACCAACGAGGAGGCCGACGTGGTGTTCATGGTCAACGTGCCACTCCACCTGGCGCTGGTGAGGGCGGGCAGGTCGGCCAGGTTGGACTACGCGCGGATTCGCAACGCCATCGAGATCACCACGACCGCCCGGGAAGCCAACCGGATCAGGGCGCTGGCGCTGATGCGCGGCTACAGCCTGCTGGGTTCGGCGGGGCCAACCTTCTCGTTCCGCGACCCGTTCGGGGTTGTCTGGAACGTGCGCCCCGC
>CAZUPA010000143.1:0-7660 GCA_964622205.1 uncultured Sphaerobacteraceae bacterium | reverse complement strand
GTGAAACGCCTCTTCGCTCTCTTCCAGCGAAATGACCCGCGTCACCACGCGATCGAGATCGAGTTGTCCCTGCTCGTACCACGACGCCAGCAGCGGGAAGTCACGCGTCGGAAGGCAGTCGCCGTACCACGACACGCGGAGGCTGCCGCCGATATCGAAGAACTTCGCGATCGGAAGCTCCAGCTTCGCCTGCTGGTCGGCCACGCCGATCACCACGCAGGTTCCAGCCAGATCGCGGCACATGATCGCCGTCTCCAGCGTCTCCGGCCGACCCACCGCCTCGAACGAGGCATCGACGCCATGGCCGCCGGTGATCTGCTTGATCGCGGCCACCGCGTCGCCGTCCCTCGGATTCACGGTGTGCGTCGCCCCGAACTCCTTCGCCCACTCCAGCTTCTTCGGATCGAGATCAACCGCGATGATCGTCGTCGCCCCGGCCAGGCGGGCGCCCATGACCACCGAGTCGCCCACGCCCCCGCAGCCGATCACCGCCACCGACTGCCCCGGCTGAATGTTGGCCGTATACATCGCCGCGCCAACACCGGTCATCACACCGCAGCCAATAAGGCTCATCTGCTCGGGCGGAAGCCCGTCCTTCACCGGAATGCACTGGCGGGAATGCACCAGCGTATGCGTGCAGAACGTCCCGATCCCCAGGATCGGCGTCAGCACCTCGCCATCCATCGTCCGCATGCCCTGGTGCGCGTTCAGGCTGGCCGCGCAGAGGTGCGGCTTGCCGACCTTGCAGAATCGGCACTCCCCGCACGGAGCCCGCCACGCCATGATGACATAGTCGCCTTCCGCGACGTTCGTGACGCCTTCGCCTACCCGCTCGACGATCCCGCTCCCCTCATGGCCGAGCAGGAACGGAAATCCTGACGTCCCGAACACGCCTTTCTTGGCCGAAAGATCGGTGTGGCAGACGCCGCTGGCGAGAATGCGGACAATCACCTCGCCCGCCTCTGGCGCGTCAATCGTGAACTCCTCGATTTCGCCAGGTCCTCCCGGCGTTCGCGCGATCACGCCACGCGCGGTCATCGTATCGGCCATGGTGCAGCCTCCTTTGGCTCGGGCTCATCAGGTGCGAAAAGTCCACTCATCATGGTCGAGCGGGCCATGGGGTGTCAACGTCGCCAGGCCACCACCATGACATGCACCCGTCTATCCATGGAGCTTCCGGCTGTCCTCCGGCGCCTCATCCCTCGACTCCATGCCGTAGTCCCGTACCACCAGGCCTATCCGCAACCGGTAGTCGCGGAACACCGAAGCCCGGCCCCGCTCCTGCGCTTGCCGGTGATGCTCCCGGCGACGCCACTCCGAGACCGCCGCCTCGTCTCGCCAGAACGACAGCGACAGCATCTTCCCCGGTTCGGAAATACTCTCGAACCGCTCGATCGAGATGAACCCGTCGATCTCGTCGAGTTCCGGCCGCAGGCTGGCCGCGATATCCAGATACATCCCTCGCTGGCCGTCCTTCGGCCACACCTCGAAAATCACCGCGATCATCCCGCGTCCTCTCCATGGCCTGAATCGAGAAAGCGCGGGTCCTTCGGGACCCGCGCTGGCTGAAAATGTTTCGATTGCCGGAATGCCTATCCGTTGCCGCGCTCGGAAATGTAATACGTCATGCTCTGCAGCGCGCTCACCGGGTCGATCTCGCGAACCGTCACTGTCTCCGGCACCTTCAGGATCACCGGCGCGTAGTTCAGGATCGCTTCCACGCCGCCAGCCACCATCCGGTCGGCGATGTCCTGAGCGTAAATCTTCGACGACGCAATGATCCCGATCTTTATCCGTTCGCGCACGATGGTATCGGTGAGGTGGTCCACATGCAGGATTTCGAGGCCATTCACCACATTGCCCACGTTGCGCGGGCTGCGGTCGAACACCGACACGATTGAGAACGACGACGGGGTGAACCCGCGATAGTTCGCGATGGCGCGACCAAGATTGCCCAATCCCACCAGCGCCACTGGCCACTGCCGGTCGAGCCGCAGGATACGCGAAATCGTCTGCGCCAGGAACTGCGTATCGTATCCCTTGCCCTGCTTGCCGAACTTGCCGAAATACGAAAGGTCTCGCCGGATCTGGGCCGCCGTCACGCCGATCAGGTCGGCCAGTTCTTCCGAGGAAACCGACCGGATGTCCGAATCGGCCAGCGCCCGCAACGTGCGAACGTAAATCGGCAGGCGACGGATGACGATGTCAGGAATCTGCTGGTCGTCATGGTTATCGAACAATGCGGAGGCCGCGTCCGTATCGAGGATTGCTCCTCCCATGCGCTTCTGTGCTCCATTCTCCGGTTGTAGTGGGGTGTACCCATTGGTGAAGGTCGGGGTGCGATGCCCGCTCAGGCCATTGCCGTTGGACGTACCTTGGCCAGGTTCCTTGATGGTCATGGCTTCCTCAACTGGTTTCCGGATGTCCAGTTACCCAGTCATCAGATCACCGGTGGGGCGATGCTGGTGGCGTAGGGTGTCGTTGAGGCCCGGTGGCGTGCGGAACGTACTCACGGATGGCGAGTATTGATCGGGTCACCTGCTCAGCGCCGCTGCTCGAAGTGGTGTCGATGAGAGACCGGCACACTCGTGCGTACATTCACAAGTGTACCCGTATCCGCACAATTTTTCACAACCGGGCGCCGCCAAAGCCGTGCCCGGAGCCTGGGGAATCAGGCTAAATTCCGCCATCCCAAAACACTCGCTGGAACTCAACCGTGTCGTAGTATCCAACCACGCTCACGATCTTGCCGCCGGTCACGCGGATCATCGCCACCTGCTCGCTGATCAGCTCCCGGTTCTGCCGCGCCGAATACTCGCGAATCACATACTGGATCGCGGCCCGGTCGGCGCCAGCGATCACGTCGGTCACGTCCCAGTGTGCGTTGGGATAGGACGACACGACCGTGCCGAAGTACGCCACGATTTCGTCCGCCGGTCTGATCGGCGCGGAGTGCGGATGCGCGCGGAACGTCGCATTGGCGGCCAGCGTGTGCCGCAGTCGCCGCGGATCGCGTGCGTCTATCGCAAGGAAGAACTCGCGGCCCAGCGCTTCAACGACTTCCGTCTGGCTCAGGCCAGATGCGCTTCGCTTGGTATCTGGCGATGCGCCTCCAGAGCCGGAGAGAGGTGAACTCATGTGCTAGCGGTCCGTTTCCTTCGAAAAGCGACACCGGCGCGAATATCCAGCATCACAGCGTCAATGTATCCGGAACGAGCTTCAGCAACTCATCGAGATGCGTCTTCTGGATCTCGGCCAGTCCTTCTCGCGCGCCCACCTGGTCGAGGGTCTCGTCCAGCGCGCGCAACAGCCGGTAATCCGACAGCGCCAAGAGCTCGGCCAGCTTCCGGATATCCGTATTCGGCTCGCGGCGGCTGTGACCCACCAGGTCCCAGGCATCGTCCGGCACGCTCCGCAACAGCGAGCAGGTGCCCTGCCGCAATCGCCGGAACTGCGCCATCAACACCACCGTCGCCGTCGCTTCGTCACGCCGCTTCACGGCGGGGTTCGGCTCCCACACCGGCAGCTTGTCGAGATCCGCCCGCGTCTGGGTCGCGATCAGGTACAGCTTCGGATAGGTGCGCTCCTCTTCGTCTCGAAGCCCAACCACCAGGTCCTTCGCCGTGGGTTCTCCACGAAACACCGAACGCTCCAACCGGTTGGGGTCGTGGATCGGCGTCAGCCACCGCGACAGATGGTTGATCGTGAAATGCAGCCGCACGATCAGCGCATTGTTGTCCGCCGCGCTTATCTGGTGACGCACCTCGTCGCTTACCGGCGCATTGACGTCGATATAGCTCGTTGTGCTCCTCATCCTGACCGCCTCATCCTTCACTCCACGCGCGCCCAACCACCACCGGGAACATCCATGTGAACTTGTACGACCATTCTATGCGAGAACATCCCTCGCCTGCATGAGATGCTTGGCATCGTGGTCATACAATTTGTTCATCATCCAGTGCAACGTCACCCTGCCCTGTTTCGGCAGGATCACGACCCGCCGCCAATCGTCATCGCCAAGTTCCCGGAGCCGTTCCACAAGACTGGCTCGCAACGCCGAGAACTCCTCGAACACCTCTCGCGGGTCCATCTCGCGATATCCGTGCTCGATCGCCCACAACGAATCGTCCTGCTCTTCCAGCGTCGCCGGATTTTCCGCCAGTGCCTGCGTCAGCCGTTCGCCGTAGATCACCTCCCAGTCCCGGAAGTGCGGAATGATCTCCACCAACCCCCAGCCTCCATCCTGCGCTGGCCGCATCAGGTCGTCGCTGGAGCGTCCCTCCATCAACCGGGCGAGATCCACTGGAACGGATGCCAGCGCCTCGATCACGGCTTCCGGCGAACGTCCCGTCTCGTCTACCTCACGTAGTGGTTGGCCACCGCCAGCGTCCGGCGACGCTGGCTCGTCAGGACGATCGCCAACGCCTGTTCCCGCCCCTTCCTGGGCGAGGAACTCGGCCGGTATTGCCCAGCGGGTGTAGGTGATCATGAACATCCAGTTCGCTGTTGAAATCAGGGCCACGTTTCGCGGGAATCGCGGTCGGCATACCAATCGGCACGACCATGCTCACGCAAAATCTCCCGGGCCACATCGCATCTGCTGGGGACGATTATTCCCGATCGTGGCCCAAGGCTGCAATTCTCGCCGGGCGCGCCGGCCCGCTCAGGCAAGGACAACCGGCACCTCAACCGGCCTCCAGGCCCGCTCGTGGCCCTCGAGTCTCCACGCCCTGGCCACCGGCGCAACACCCGTGAACGAGACGATCACCATCAACGCCTCGGGATAAAATGCCTCCGCCAGGTCCGTCCGCGAGGGATTCGGTTCCCCAATCGGATGCGAATGGACAATCGCGCCCAGCTCCAGCCCGGCATCCTCGATCGCTCTCAGTCCCGCCACCAGGTCCCGCACATCCAGCTCGAACCTGCTCGGCGAACGCCGCGTGTTCTGGCCCGGATGGAACGCTCGCATCGTCGCCGCGCACCGCTCCCCATCGTTGGCGATCGCCACGCCCACCAGCCCCACGCCTTCATTGGGAAGGGCCTCCTCGAGATGCCTCATCACCTGGTGCCAGATTACCTTCGGAGCGATCAACACATCGACTTCGGACGCCACACGCTTACCGGACATTGCTGCTTCCCACGTACAATACGTCTCGACCCGGTCACACATAGCCGGAAACGTCACCGCCAAGTATCCAGCATCAATGCGCCAGCGCGGAACGAACGCCGATCCCACGAGGAACCCCATGCCCACATCCAGCCCGCTCACCCGCGCGTCAGCAGCGACATCCGTGTCCGCGAGATACCTGCTGCTTGCCGTCTGCATGCTGCTCGCGCTCGCCACCCCGGTCTCGGCCCAGCAGGGCCACAGCCCGCATCAGGGCGGTGAGCCACCAGCCACCACCAGCTACGACGAAGACTGGATCATGGCGGCCATCCAGCCCGGGTTGCGCGACACCGTCCAGCAACACATGCCCGGAAACCTGCCCATCTACAACATCGAGGTCACGCTCGAGCCCCAGGCCGAACAGGGAAGCGTTCCGTCGATCACCGGTCACCTCACGCTCACCTGGGTGAACACGACGGATGAGTCGCTCGTCAGCCTCCCCTTCCGCCTCTACGCCAATGGCCCCGCCGAAGACCATGACGCCCAGGTCGTCAGCAACATCACCTTGGATGGCGACGAGGTCGACGCCGAACTCTCCGTCAGCGACTCCGTGCTGGACGTGCCTTTCGAACAGGCATTGGGACCGGGTGAGTCCACCATCATCGAGATGGACTTCGCCGCCTTCCTGCCCATCGACTCCACCGACCACTACGGGATCTTTGGTTTCGACAGCGACTCCGAAACCTGGGCTCTCGCCCACTGGTATCCGGTCGTCGCCGGCCGCGATCCCTCCACCGGCTGGATGCTCGACCACCCAAGCGTCAATGGCGACCCCATCTTCACCGACACGGCTCTTTACGATGTAACCGTCGTATCCGGCCCTGAATGGAAACTCGCCACGACAGGCGTCGAATTCGGCGAATCCGAAACTCGCTCGGATACCGAGATCGCCCGGCGCTTCGTCTCCGGCCCCGCCCGCGATTTCACCATCGTCGCCGACGAGGACTTCGAGGTCGCCACCCGAACAACTTCCAGCGGGGTAACCGTCAACTCCTGGTACAACCCCGGGGAGGAAGAAGCAGGCGAGGCAATCGCCGATTACACCGTGCAGTCGCTCGACATCTTCAGCGACCTCCTTTGGCCGTATCCCTTCGTCGAAATGGACATCCTGCCCGTCGAAATGTCCGGCGCGGCTGGCTGCGAGTTCTCGCAGTTGATCTACATGGGCGCCTCGTATTACCAGGCCAACTTCAACGCCAATGTCCCGAATACCGCCGATTACACCGTCGCCCATGAAGTCGTTCACCAGTGGTTTTACGGTCTCGTCGGAAACAACCAGTACGCCCACGCCTTCATCGACGAGGGTCTCACCAACTACCTTTCGGCGCAGGTCTACTTCGAGGAACAGTACGGCGAGGATGAGGCCACCGAGGTCATGGATCGCTACATCCGGTCACCCTACGAAACCATCGTGCAACGCGGCGGCGACCAGGTGGTCGATCAACCGACCGACGACTTCGATCCCGGCAACGCATACGTCTTCGCCGCCTATGCCAAGGCCCCACTCGGCTTCGAAGCCATCCATCAGGACATCGGCGACGACGCCTTCTTCGCCGCTCTATCCTCGTATGTCGATGAATTCGTCTTCCGCGTCGCCGAACCCGGCGACCTGCTGGGCGCCTTCGAGACCGCTTCCGGTCAGGACCTGCAAGACCTCTGGAACGAGTGGTTCCGGGAAACCACCGGCGACTGATCGCCGGCATCGCTTTCCAGGGCGGCTCGCCCGCGCGAGAATGGCCACTGCGACAACCGCTCTGTCACGAAGGAGTACCATCCGATGGCCATCACCGACCTCGCCCACACCGCGCTTGCCTGCGCCGACCTCGACGCATCAATCGACTTCTACACCCGGCTCGGCCTCAAGGAATCGTTCCGTCTCAAGCGGGACGATGGAACCACCATCCTCGTCTACCTCCACATCGCGGGAGACCGCTTCCTGGAACTCTTCCCCGGCGGACCGGACGCCGCCAGCCGCGCCGGCCGCGATGCCACCAGCTTCCGGCACCTCTGCCTCGCCAGCGACGACCTCGCCGCCGATGTCGAGCGCATCCGCGCCCAGGGCATCGCCATCGACCGCGAACTCTCCATCGGTCTGGACGCCAACAAGCAGGCCTGGATCACCGACCCGGACGGCAACCCGATCGAACTGATGGAGATGTCACCCATCTCCCCGCAGCGTGCCGTCGCCGAGGGTCGCGAACCCATCATCCCCGACAAGGAGACTCTCGCCTCCCTCTCGTAGACGAATCACCCGATTTCTGGGATCGACCCCATACATCGTAGGGGTCGACGCCTCCGCCGGTCCAAAGCGCGATATCACATCGCAAGCGCAGGCGGCAGTGTCGACCGGACGGGGCGCCATCTCGACGACATGGTGTCCCTCGCCCGGCCTGACTACGGCTCCAACACATCCATCACCGCGAGAAACTCCCGCGCGGTAACGATGCTCACGCCGCGATACTCGCCAATCGCAAGCAGGCCCTTGTCCCCGGT
>CAZUPA010000142.1:0-7688 GCA_964622205.1 uncultured Sphaerobacteraceae bacterium | reverse complement strand
CGCGTTCTGCCCAGCGTCGCGGAAGCGGCCGATGCTATCGTTCGCGCGATCCAGTCAGGTGGCCGGCTCATATACATTGGAGCGGGCACCTCGGGCCGGCTTGGGGTTCTGGATGCTTCCGAGAACCCACCGACGTTCAATACCGATCCTGGACTGGTGGTGGGGCTCATCGCCGGCGGCGATCACGCGCTGCGACATCCAATCGAGCAGGTGGAGGATCGCCCGGAGGAGGGCCGGAAGGCCCTTGAGGCAATCGAACTCAATGCCGCCGACATCGTGACCGGAATCGCGGCAAGCGGGCGAACGCCATTCGTGCTGGGTGCGATCGATTACGCGAAATCGCTCGGCTGCGTCACCATTGGCGTCTGCAACTCGCCAGGCTCCGAGCTTTCGGAGCGCGTGGACATTGCCATCGCTCCCGCCGTGGGCCCCGAAGTGATCACGGGTTCGACCAGGATGAAATCGGGCACCGCCCAAAAGATGGTGCTGAACATGCTGACCACCGCATCGATGGTCAAACTGGGCAAGACCTACGGCAACCTGATGGTTGACGTGCAGTCGACCAATGCCAAGCTCCGCGAGCGAGCGGTCCACATCGTCATGGAAGCGGCCGGGATCGACAGTGACGAGGCAAGACAGGCATTGCTCGACGCGGACGGAGAGGTGAAGACGGCGATCGTGGCGGTATTGTTGGGCGAGGCGCCCGGATCCGCCAGGAACCGCCTCGCCGTCAGCGGCGGCGTGGTTCGAAAAGCCCTCGAAAGCGAATCTCGATGACCGCCGCCATCTTCGCCGGAATCGATGGCGGCGGCACGAAAACCGCCTTCGTCATCGTCGATGCCGAAGGCAACCAACTCGCCAGGCACCAGGCCACCACCTCCAATGCGGCTGTTGTTGGACACGACCGCGCCGGATCGATTCTCCGCGAGGGTCTCTTAACCGTGATCGAGAAGGCCAGGTCCGATCTGGAGCTGCGAGGCGCATGGTTCGGGCTCTCCGGCAGCGACCGGCCGGACGATCAGGCCCGCCTCCTGCCGCACGTCGAAGACCTGTCACCGGTTGTTCGCATGTCGAATGACGCCGAACTCGTCCTTGGCGCCCTGGACGACTCAGTAGGCATCGCCGTCGTTTCCGGCACCGGGTCCATTGCCTATGGACGGAACGCCAACGGAGACCGCGCCAGATCGGGCGGATGGGGCCAGATCATCGGCGACGAAGGCAGCGGGTACGACATCGCGCGGCGGATGCTGGACTGCTACGCCCGTGAAATCGATGGCCGCGGCCCCTCCACCTCGTGTACATCACGCCTGATGTCTCACCTGAGGCTCCAGGAGCCTTTCCAGATCATCTCCTGGGTGTATGCCAGTGGCACGTCGAAAGGCGATATCGCCGCGCTATCCGGAATCGTGGTCGAGGAGGCGGCCGCCGGGGATGAGATCGCGCGGAGGATCATTCGAGAGTCCGCGCGGGAACTCGCGGTGACCGTTGGCGCGGCCGCGCGCAGGCTTGGCTTCACCGGATTCCTCCCAATCGCGCTCACGGGCGGCATGCTGCTCCACAACGAATCGTTCCGCGATTCAATGCTCGGCATGCTGCGAGAGGAATGGCCTCGACTCGACATCCAGTTGGTTACGGATCCCGCGCTCACCGCGGCCCAGTCGCTGGCTCGCTCCGCCAGGGAAGGACGCTCGCTCACGTGAATCATTCAACATATGCCATTCGGGGCCGCATGCTCTTCGGCACGAATATCGAGCCAGGAACAATTGTCGTATCGAACGGCCTGATCGAACGCATCGTACGAGGACAGGAGCGAAATGGCAATCTCCCGGAGTCGGTCATTGACGCGGCCATCGTCTCGCCCGGCATGATCGACCTCCAGGTGAACGGCGCCGGCGGCGTGGAGGCGGACGACAACCCGCGTCACATCGAGCGGATTTCCGAGTGGACGGTCGGTTCCGGGGTCACCGCCTGGTTACCAACCGTGGTCACCGCTCCCGCGGAGTTGTATCCCCGGGTGTTCGAGGGCTGGCGCGATGTGGACACCTCCATCGGGGCTACTCCCCTCGGCTGGCATCTGGAAGGGCCGTTCCTGGCCCCAGCCCGCAAGGGCGCCCACCAGTTGCGGTACATCGAGAACGCCACCGAAGACATCTTCGACAACTGGCTGGACCAGGACTCGATCCGGCTGGTGACCATCGCTCCGGAACGTGACGGCGCGCATCGGAAAATCCGTGAACTCGTGGAACGAGGCGTACTGGTGAGCCTGGGGCACACCGATGCCACCTACGACGAATTCCGAACGGGAATCGATCTTGGCGCGGCTAAGGCCACTCACCTCTTCAACGCGATGTCACCCATGCACCATCGCGATCCTGGCGCGATGATCGCGACCATGACCGATGACCGCGTAACCGCCGGTCTCATCCCCGACGCGGTCCACAGTCACCCCGCCACGGTGAGACTGGCCATCAAGGCGAAGGGGCCCGACAGGATCGCGGTCGTGTCCGACATGATTTCATCGGCGGGGCTTGGACCTGGCACGTACGACCTGGGTGGCCAAAAGGTGCTGGTGGATGAGACCACGGCCAAACTCGAGAATGGCACCCTGGCGGGATCGGTCGTGACGATGGATCAGGCGGTGCGAAACCTCGTCGACTGGGGGGATACGCCAACCGGAGCGGCGATGCACATGTGTACAAGCGTTCCAGCCCGGCTGCTCGGCGACCGCTCACGTGGCCGCCTCGTCGCGGGCTGCCGGGCTGACATCGCCCTCTGGTCGAATGACCTCAAGGTCGAGCGAACATTCGTCGGCGGTGTGCTCCAGTTCGGCGAGCAACCGTGACGGCCTCCGGTGACCATCTGGTACCATGAACCGTTGAAATCCCCGCGATAGCGGCGGAATCCCCAACTCAAAAGCAAGCCCTGAGAATACGAAATCGAGGGCATAACACCGGGAGAAATCATGTCCCTGACCATTGATGATGTCCAGCACGTGGCGGGTCTCGCCCGGCTTGGCCTGACGGATGACGAGGCGGAGCGGATGCGAGACGAACTCTCGTCAATCCTCGAGCACATCGAGGTGCTCCAGCGAGTCGACACCAGCGCGATTCCTCCTACCGCGCAGGTCAACTCGCTCACCAACGTGTTGAGGCCGGACGAGGTGCGCGCTTCGCTCTCACGGGAAGCGGCGCTCGCGAATGCCCCACTCAGCCGTGATGGATTCATCGAAGTGAAAGCGGTCCTGGGCGATGTCGGGCCGGAAGGATCGACCTCGTGAGTGGCGCTGACCTGACTCGATTCACGGCCTCCGAGACGAGGTGCAAACTGGACGCCCGCGAGTTCTCTTCCATCGAACTGACGCGGGCCCATCTCGACCGGATCGGCGCGGTGGACGACCGTGTACATGCGTATCTCCACGTGATGGAGGATGTCGCGCTGAAGCAAGCGGCGGCCGCCGACATCCGGATCGCGAACGGCGGAGCCACGGCGCTCACCGGAATTCCAGTGGCGTTGAAGGACATCCTGGTCACCACGGACGCTCCGACCACGGCGGCCTCGCGCATCCTGGACGGCTACGTCAGCCCCTACGACGCCACCGTCGTATCCCGGCTACGGGCCCAGGATGCGGTGTTCCTTGGCAAAACCAACACGGACGAGTTCGCCATGGGTTCGTCGACCGAGAATTCGGCGTTCGGGCCGACGCACAATCCCTGGTCGCTCGACCGCGTGCCCGGCGGTTCCAGCGGAGGATCCGCCGCGGCGGTCGCGGCGGGCGAAGCCATGATGAGCCTTGGCTCCGATACCGGTGGCTCGATCCGGCAACCAGCGGGCTTTTGCGGTGTGGTTGGCTTCAAGCCCACGTACGGGCGGGTGTCACGGTTTGGATTGATGGCGTTCGCCAGTAGTCTGGACCAGATCGGGCCGTTCACGCGATCCGTTGAAGACGCGGCCCTGATGCTCAACGCCATCGCCGGGCAAGACGCGAACGACTCAACCTCGGTGCCAGGCGACGTTCCCGATTTCACCGCCGGGCTCCGAACCGATCTCAAGGGTGTCCGCGTTGGGATCGCTCGAGAATATGCGCTTGAAGGCATGGAGGCGGGTGTCAGCTCGGCGGTCGAAGCCGCTCTCAGACAGCTCGAATCGCTCGGCGCCGAGCTGATCGACGTTTCTCTCCCGCATACCGAATTTGCGCTGGCCACCTACTACATCACCGCGCCAGCCGAAGCCAGCGCGAACCTGTCGCGCTTCGATGGCGTGAAGTACGGCCAGCGCGCGGATGCCGGTTCATTGCTTGAGACATACAGGGAGACTCGTGGCGCGGGATTTGGACCTGAAGTCAAGCGCCGCATCATGCTTGGCACCTACGCCCTCAGCAGTGGGTACTACGACGCGTACTATGTGAGAGCACAGAAGGTTCGCACCCTCATCAAACAGGACTTTGACAAGGCATTCGAACACGTCGACATCATCGTGGGTCCCACCTCTCCCACCGTGGCGTTTCCGGTAGGATCGCGCACCGCCGATCCGTACCAGATGTACCTCGCCGATGTCTTCACGATCCCCGCGAACATGGCCGGAATCCCAGGGATCTCCGTGCCGTGCGGATTCAGCGACGGCCTACCGGTGGGATTCCAGATGCTGGGGAGAGCGTTCGACGAGCAAACCTTGCTCGGCGCCGCGCACGCCTACGAGCAGGCCGCGGGATGGATGGGCAAGCATCCAGACCTGTAGCGGAGTCACCCATCACACACGCAAGAACGAGGGGGTCCACCCGCGCGACCGCGGCGGACTCCCTCGTTCGCACGAATTTCCCTGGTCACAAACCACCGGATCAGCCGTCCCGGACCGTGAAGGCGTCTGGGCCGATTCCAGGCGGAAATCCCGCGAAATCGGGTTGAATATTGGCGAAATGTGACTATAATTTCCCCGGGCCTCTAGCTCAACGGCAGAGCAACGGACTCTTAATCCGCAGGTTCAGGGTTCGAATCCCTGGGGGCCCACCACGAACAGCAGCGGCCGCGCACATGCGTGGCCGTTGTTTCGTTTGCGGGATCATTTGATCTGGATAGCCGTTGCCGCCTCTCTCCTCGAGGTCACCTCGCGACGCATGCATGCCAGCCCGGCGGAGGTAGCGAAACGCCGGGCACAGGCGGTATCGGCGTCAAGGCTACTGTTCGCCCTCCTCGTAGCCATAGTAATCGGTGTAGTAGCCGCCCCCGGCCCGGCCCTTCTGCCGGTTCATGACCACGCCCACGATTCTGCTGCCCGCCCCCTGAAGCGTCGACGCCGCCTGTCTCAGCGCATCCACCCGCGTGCCGTGGGATTGGCAGACGAGCAGAACGCCGTCCGTGTGGGCCGAAATCGCAAGCGCGTCGCTCGCCACGAGGATCGGCGGTGAATCGATCAGGACAACGTCCACCTGACTCGAGATCTTTTCCATCATCTGCTTGAACCTGGTTGAACTCAGGAGATCGGACGGGTTGGGCGGGATGGGACCGCTGGGCACGATAAACAGCCCAGGAATGTCGAGCATCTGGGCAGACTGCTCCCAAGGCTGGTCAGGGTGTGTGAGCAGTCTCGTCAGCCCCTGCTCGTTCGAGACGCCAAAGATCCGGTGCTGGGTTGGGCGCCGCAGATCCGCATCAACGATCACCGTCCACAATCCCGCCTGGGCCATGGTCACCGCGAGATTGGCGGTGGTGGTGCTCTTTCCCTCGCCCGGACCCGGGCTTGTCACGATAAGTGAACGAATGGGATCGGCCGCCGAAGCAAACTCCAGGTTGGTGCGAAGCAGGCGAATGGCTTCCGCGGCCGGAGATTTCGGCTGGCTGACGGAATAGAGTTGCCCCTCGCCAGGCTGCAGCTTCGGCATTGACGCGACCGAGGCCAGCAGGGGAGCGCCAGCGATGGCCGAAACATTCGACTCCGGCTTCACCGTGTTGTCCATGTACTCCAGCAGGGCAACGACGATCACCGCGAGCATCAGTCCGGCGAATGCGCCGATCAGCGCGTCCCGGAGCGGCGTTGGCGCGAACGGCTCGGTTGCCGGCTTCGCTTGAGCCACCTGCTCGATCAAGGGACTGGCCGCCATCACCTGCGAATCGATGGTGAGCGCCTGGGTATTGAGATCGGAAAGCGCCGCGGCGACATTGACCCGTTCCAGCCGGAGGTCCTCGATCTGCTGGACCACCGCGGGATCCTCGGCGTTGCTGGAGTTCTGAAGCTCCACGATGTCCGCGTCGATCTCCAGCAGACGCTGCTCGAGTTCGGCGATCTGGGCGTCGAGCCTGCCGCGGGCCATCTCCGCCCGTCCGCTGGCGCGCTCCTGCACGAACGACTCGAACTCGACCATCAGCATGTTGGCGATCGAGGCGGCTACCTCCGGGTCGGAATCCTCGACCCTCACGGTGATGAAATACGATCCCTCTTCCGTGGAAACGGTGACCATTTCCTCCAGATCGTCGACCGGTATTCCGGTCTGAACCGCCACCCGCTCCAGCACGGGGCCCGCCTTGAGCATCTCGGAATAGATGTTCGACAGGTCCTCCGAGGTGTACACGGAACTCGAATCATTGACATCCACGCCCACGCCCGGACTGACGAGCATGACCGCCGTCGCCGCATACATCTCGGTTTCCCGAGAACTGGTGACAAACGCGGCGCCCCCCGCCAGCAGCGTAAGGAGGACAACGATCCACCAGCGTCGCCTGGCGATTCTTCCCAAATGCCGAAGGTCAAATTGTTCCAATGGTGTGTCCCCAATCGAACGCGGCCGAACACGGCGGAGCACGAGCGCGCTATGCCGGATTACACGGTCCCAGCGAAATAGTATCGCACCGTGAACCCGCGTTCCCGCGGGCTAATCGCGCAATACCCGAAAGTACTAGTCCCTGCCCATCAAAAGCATACCTTTTCGGCCATGCCTGTGGTATTGTCGCTATGGGACTAAATCGTGCCGCGCGCGGCGCCTGGGCCATCCCGATTTGGGAAATGCCACGATCCGCGCATGGGTTTCCGCGAACTCAATGGATGGAAGACAGTGAGTAAGGATCCAAACCAAGCTGGGTCCAGGTCATGGCGGTATGAGGCCTTCGAGGTCCGGGAGGTATTGCCATGACCGCCGTGTTGCACCAGCCGATCGGAACCACGGCGGATCGGCTGCCAGGAACGCTCCCCCCACCGGGAAGGGTGGCTTGGGAGAGTGACGGCAATATGGTCGTGGTCAGGTCGGCCTATGCGCGTTGGGGGAAGCCAATCAGCGATTTCGTGCTTTCGTTCGTGTTTCTGGCGGTGCTGGCGATTCCCATGGCGGTCATCGCGCTGGTTGTCGCGGTGCCATCCGGTGGAAGCCCGTTCTTTTTCCAGAAGCGGATTGGAGAAGGCGGCAGGCCCTTCCTTATTTGCAAGTTCCGGACGATGCGCACCCGAAGCGACGATGTCCTCGAGTTCCTGGTGGATACCGACGGCCAGATTCGACACAAGATCCGCCACGACCCACGGATTACCCGGACAGGCAGGGTCCTGAGGGAGTCCAGTCTCGACGAAGTCCCTCAACTCCTTAATGTCCTTCGGGGCGAAATGAGTCTTGTGGGCCCACGTCCGGAACTCCCGCAAATCGTCGAGCGCTACGAACCCTGGCAGCATGCGCGCCACTCGGTTCGGCCCGGGATCACCGGATGGTGGCA
>CAZUPA010000141.1:0-7746 GCA_964622205.1 uncultured Sphaerobacteraceae bacterium | reverse complement strand
CGGACTCGCCGCCCGCCTGCTGTGGACCGAGTTCTTCGGACCGGCCCCCGATTAGGGCTCGCTGTCGTCGTCAAGCCAGCGCTGCATCACCGTCACCGGCGAGCGCTCGAACCCGATCCGCTCGTAGAAACCGATCACACCCTCGTTCGTCTCCCGCACCATCAATTGCAGCTTGCGAATTCCTCGTTCGCGCAGCCATTGCTCACTGGCCCTCACCAGTCGCTCGCCATGTCCCAGCTTCTGGTGATCGGGATGCACCGCCAGGTAGTACATCCACCCCCGGTGCCCGTCATGTCCCACCATCGCCGAGCCCACGATTTCATCAGCCACCCGTAGAACCAGCACATCCGAACCCGGTTTCCCCAGCGCCAGATCGAAATCCGCGCCTGGCGGGTTGTAGCTCTTCACCAGCCCACATATCTCCCACAGCGCCGTCACCACGTCCCGGTCGTTTGGCTGGGCCGACTCCACCATTGGTTCGCTGGTTCCGATCACGCACGTCCTCCAGTTTCCGCCAATCCCGGCACAAACTCCACAAAAAGGCTGACATGTATCATGCAATGAGAGGGCGGTGTTCGATCGGAGCACGGCCCAGCACATCTTGAGGAGCATTGTCCATGTCCCAGCAAAGCGTGGTATCCGGGGGTCTCAAACAGGCATTCGATCACCTCGTCGCCGGTCAGTTCGACCGCCGCCAGTTTATGGCCCGCGCCACCGCGCTGGGTGTCGGGGCCGGCTCGATCGCCGCGATCCTCCAGCATCCCGCCGTCGTCGCCCAGGCCACGCCGGAAGCGTCTCCGGCCGCCGTTTTCACCCGCCCCGATGCCGGCACGGAGGGCCAGGTTCGTGGCGAAGGCGGCGACCTCCGCATCCTCGTTCCTCAAGGCGCGTCGCAACTCAGCGTCCACAACGCCACCGGCGGCAAGGACATCGCCGCTGGCTCAATCATCTCCGAGCCACTGCTCGCCTACGCGCCAGACACCTCGCTGGTCCCGGTCCTCGTGCATGAGGTGCCCACCCTCGAAAACGGATTATTGTCGGAAGACCTCACCACCGTCACCTTCAACCTGCTGCCAGACGTGCTCTGGAGCGATGGCGAGCCCTTCACCGCCGATGACGTGGTCTTCACCTGGGAGTGGAATATCGACGAAGCCAACGGCTCGATCGACCGCGTCTCCTGGGAGTTGCTCTCCAATGTGGAGGCCGTCGACGACCTCACGGTTCGCGCGACACTGGCCGCGCCAACCATTGGCTGGTTCCAGCCCTTCGGCTCCAACATTGGCGTCATCTACCCACGCCACTTCTGGGAAGGCAAGGAAGCCGCCGTGGCAAATGTGGCGTTCGGACTGAACCCGGTCGGCACGGGAGCATTCGTCCTCGAATCCCTCGCGCCCAACGACCAGGTGATCTTCGCCCTCAACGAAAACTATCGTGAACCGAACAAGCCCTGGTTCAGCCGTCTCATCATCAAGGGCGGCGGCGATGCCACCTCCGCCGTCCTCGCCGTGACCCAAACCGGCGACTGGGATCTCGCCTTCACGCTCCAGATCGACTCCACCGCTCTCGCTGGCGCGCTCGGCGACAAGGGCGGCGTCTACGGCCCTCCGGGCACCGGCGTCGAGAAGATTCAGTTCAACTTCTCCGACCCTGACACCGAGGTCAACGGTCAGCGCTCTCAGAAGGACACGCCGCACCCGTTCCTCACCGACCTCGCCGTGCGCCAGGCCATCTCCTACGCCATCGACCGCGAGGTGCTTTCCAGCCGCCTGTACGCCGGATCGCCGAGCGAACCCGCCGGGCGCAACATCCTGGCCGGCATGGGCATCTACGAATCCCCCAACACCACCTGGGAATACAATCCCGACATGGCGCGGCAACTCCTGGACGAAGCGGGCTGGGTGCTCAACGGCGATGTTCGCGAGAAGGATGGGACAAAGCTCTCGCTCAAGTACGTCACCACCACCGCCGAGGTCCGCCAGCGGGTACAGGCCGTCGTCAAGGATCAACTCGTCGACGTCGGCTTCGATGTCGAACTCGTCGGCATCGACGGCGGCGTCTTCTTCGACGGCGCGGCCGGCAACGACCAGAACTTCACCCACTTCTACTCCGACATGCAGGAGTACACCGACGGCGCCACCTCCGCCTTCCCCATCAATTACATGAAGTACTGGTATGCCGGACCCGACGGCGAGAACATCGCCCAGGCCGAAAATGGCTACACTGGCACCAACAAGACCCGATACAGCAACGCGGAATACGACGCCGAGTACGAGCAACTTTCCTCGGCCAGTTCCGAGGAACAGGCGATCGAGTTGTTCATCGCCCTCAACGACCACGTCATCGAGAACGTGGTCGAAATCCCGCTCGTCCAACTCGTCGCCGACCGCTTCGCCGCCTCCAACGAGATCAACGTGGACAACATCGCCGTAACCGCCTTCGGCGATGTCTACTGGAACATCGCGAACTGGAACAAGCTCGCCTGAGCCTTCCAACGGCCGCTGTCCGAGCCGCGCCTGGTTCGGACAGCGGCCGCGTCGTTCCAGTCACATCCCGATGGCGCCGGTCGCGCGCGGGCTATTCGGCCACGCACATCCAGTTCGGATTCGTTGTCCGCGACAACACGCCTGTTGACATTGAAAGGAGTGTACGTATATAGTGATGGTGCTGTCCCGAAAGGGCTGGTGAAAGTGGCTCCCGGCTCGTCCGGTCACCACGAAGAGAGCTGCGGGGCTCGAATCGAGACGGTGATCGACGCGAGATTGGACAACCGAACGGCACGCGTTGCGGGGCGTCGCGCCGGGAAGTATCCAGTTCGGACCTTGTGCCACGGCCAGTCATTCGGGACTGCCCCGTTTAAGAGGCCATGACGCCGTTTCTCACATGGCGAGACCCCACCAAAACGTATCCCCAATGCATCCTGGCTATCCGCCACCCATTGCCGTGCATGCCCCCACCGCTGGTCCGGGTCATTCGGCGCGCTATTGGCACGCCAACTTGCCGACCCAACTAGCCCTTTCCAGCCATCAACAATCAGATGGATAGCATGATGGGGCTACTCGCGGCCCCTACCAGTTCATAGTTGAACGTATGCTCTGGGTAAACGTGGAGCCGGGACCAATAGGGAGCTATCGCCATGACGGAGAACGCTTTCGACTATGAGCAACTCAGGGCCATGGGCTGGGCGATCGATCCGCACACCGGGATCAATCGACAGGGCTTCGCCAGCGTGAGCTTCTGTCTCTACATCGAAGACCGGAAGCATGTCTGCCTCCCAGGCTTTGGCTTCACGGTCACCGAGGCCATCGCCGATGTCGTCAACGGCGCCAACGACTGGATCCGCAAACAGCGGGCATCGCATCCGATGTATCGCCTCATGGAAACCGGCTCCAGCCCCGAAAAGCAAACCGCCTGATCCAGGCAGCCGCGGCCGGTGGCGCGACTCGTGGTTTGCATCGACACAAAAAACCGGAACCCCCGCGAGCGCGAGGGTTCCGGTCGAACTGGTAGCGCATAGGGGATTCGAACCCCTGATCTCCGCCTTGAGAGGGCGGTGTCCTAGGCCGCTAGACGAATGCGCCACAACGACGACGAATAATAGCACGGCCCCACACCGGAATCCACCGGATCAGGGAGCCAGCCGCACGATCTCCCATCCATGTACGGTCTGGTCGTACCGCAGGCGATCGTGTAGCCGGTTCGGACGCCCCTGCCAGAACTCGAACATCCTCGGCGTCACCCGGTACCCACCCCAGTGCTCCGGCCGCGCGATCGGCGCGTCGCTCGCCTCCAGCCGCGCGAACCGTTCTTCCAGCCACGCCCGGTCCGGCACCGGCTCGCTCTGTGGAGAGGCCGCCGCGCCAATCTGGCTGCCGCGTGGGCGAATCGCGAAGTACGCGTCCGACTCCCCGGCCGGAACCCGCTCCACGGTCCCCTCGATCCTCACCTGGCGCTCCAGCGGCAGCCAGTTGAACACCAGCGCCACCGACGGATTGGCGGCGATGTCCCGCCCCTTCCGGCTCTCGTAGTTGGTGAAGAACACCAGCCCCCGGTCGTCGAGTTCCTTCAACAGCACCGTCCGGGCCGAGGGATGTCCGTGCTGGTCAACGGTCGCCAGCACCATCGCGTTGGCCTCCACCACCGAGAACTCCCGCGCCCTGGAAATCCACTGCTCAAGCTGGACGAATGGGTTCGGGTCCGTCTCTGGCTCCTCCAGGTGTTCCAGCGTGTAGTCGCGACGCATCTCCGCCAGCTCTCCGGTCATCAGTGAGGTCTTCCTTCGGCAAGAACAGGGTGGCGCTCCGGTGGCCCATCGCCGTCAAGAATACCGTATCCCCATCCCACGCCACGCCGCCCGGCTGGCGGCATTCGCCCCGGTGCGCGAAACTCCCCAACGACACATACCTTCGCTGCTCGACTGGGAGTGACGTCTGACATGTTCCGGTTCTCAACCAACGCCATACGCTCGATCCAGGCAATCGCCGCCATTGGACTGCTCGCCCTTCTGGCGCCCGTCGCCACCGCCCAGCAGGAAAGCGATTGCACCCTGCCGCCCCTCACCCTGCCACTGTTCGACGCCACCCCCGCCGCCATCGTCGCCGCCACGCCCGTCGCCGCCGGAGAATCCGTCCCGGTCGAAGAGGACGAGATCCGCGAAGCGGTCGAAATGATCGTGACCTGCGCCAACAACACCGATCCCAAACTGGTCAACGCCATCTTCACCGAACGCTTCCTCGCCGAGCGATTCGCCGACCCGTCCGCCACCTACCTGCCCGCCTTCGAACAGTCTCTGGACAGCGAGAACGGCATCGTCCCAACGTCGCTCGTGCTCGACGACGTCGAGGGCATCACCCCGCTCAACGATGGCCGGGTATCCGTCGTGGCCGTCATCTCCAGTTCCACATCCACCTTCCGCGACACCCTCATCCTCGCCAGTGTCGATGGCAACTGGTTGATCGACGGCCTCGGCGAACTCAACCCCGCACCACGCGCATCCAGACCCTGAACCCGTAGACCTTCCCTCGCTCCTGGGAGAGAATGAACGGAAAGCCCCACTGGCGACTTCGATCCACCGTGGCCAGTGACACGAACTCGCGCCGCGCTCAGACCGGCGCGCATCGACAACGTTGTCGGAAGGAGCCAGGATGGTCACGTTACGACAAGCCCCACCTCGTGAGGAAGATGAAGGCATTGGCCTGCACCCGGAGGAAATCGCGATTCTCCAGGAAATCGAGCGCCGCGTCCTCTGGCTCTCCACCCTCATCGTTCACCACGCCAACAACGTGCGCGAGAATCCGGACAAGCCAACCAAGGTTGGCGGTCACCAGGCCAGTTCCGCCTCGGTCGTCACCATTCTCACCGCCCTCTACTTCCAGTTCCTGAAATCGGGAGACCGCACATCCATCAAGCCCCACGCCTCCCCCGCGTTCCACGCCTGCCAGTACCTGCTCGGCAGGCTTGACCGGCGGTACCTCACCACCCTCCGCGAACTCGGTGGTCTCCAGTCCTACCCATCGCGCACCAAGGACCCCGATCCGGTCGATTTCTCCACCGGCTCCGTCGGCCTGGGCGCGGTCGCGCCCGTGTTCGCCGCGCTCGCCGGCCGCTATTCCGAACTCAAGTTCGGCAAAGTCACGTCCAACCGCTTCATCTCCCTCATGGGCGATGCCGAGCTGGACGAAGGGAACGTCTGGGAAACGGTCGCCGAGGAAGCCATCCAGGGCCTCGGCAACGTCATCTGGATCGTGGACCTCAACCGCCAGAGCCTCGACCGGGTCATCCCCGGCATCAAGGCCGCCCGCCTCAAGGCCCTCTTTGCCGGCGCCGGCTGGACAGTGCTCGAAGCCAAGTACGGCACCTCGCTCGAATCCGCCATGAACGGTCCAAGCGGCGATTCCCTCCGCCAGCGCATCGACACGATGTCGAACGAGGAGTACCAGTCGCTCATCCGCATCGCCGACGGCGAGGAACTCCGCCGCCGCCTGACCGGCGTCGCCGACCGCGACCTGCGACAGGGCATCATCGACGCCGTCGCCGGTATTCCCGACGAGGAATTGCAAACCCTCGTCGGGAACCTCGGCGGGCACGACCTCCCGCGCCTGATCCAGGTCCTCAACGAAGCCGACCAGGTCAAGGACTCGCCGGTCGTGATCTTCGCCTACACGGTGAAGGGCTACGGCCTGGCCTTCGCCGGGGATCCCATGAACCACTCGCAACTCCTCACCACACCGCAACTCGAGCAGTTGCGCGATGAGTTCGGATTAGAGGAGCAATCGCAGTGGGACACCTTCGCCCCCGATTCCGAGCCCGGCCGGTGGTGTGCCCGGGTCGCCAGCGAACTCGAGGACCACAGGCAGCTTGCCTCACTGCCGGAGACAGCCGTCCCCAGCGCCATTGAGGTTCGCCACCCGAAGTTCACGTCCACCCAGGAGGCGTTTGGCCGAACCCTGATCCGCGCCGGGGAAATTCCGGAGATCGGCGAGCGCATCGTCACCATGTCGCCCGATGTCGCCACCTCCACGCACCTCGCGGGCTGGATCAACAAGGCCGGCGTGTTCTCGCTGGAGGACACCCACGACTACGAGGCCGAGACCAAGCGCATGCTCCGGTGGCAACCATCGCCCAGCGGCCAGCACATCGAACTCGGCATCTCCGAGATGAACCTGTTCATGGCCCTCAGCCAGTTCGGCCTCACCGAGGAACTGTCCGGCCAGCCATTGATCCCGATCGGCACCGTCTACGATCCGTTCGTCTGCCGCGGTCTCGATGCCCTCATCTACGGCCTGTACATCAACGCCAAGATGATCTTCGCCGGAACCCCGGCCGGTGTCTCGCTGAGCCCGGAGGGCGGCGCTCACCAGAGCACCGTCACTCCCTCGCTTGGCATCGAACTGCCGAACCTGAACTTCTACGAGCCAACATTCGGTCACGAGCTCGACTGGATCCTGCTCCAGGCCCTGCGCGAGTGCTGCGACCGCGAACATGGACGCTCTACGTACCTCCGCCTCTCGACCAAGCCCATCGACCAGTCGCTGCTCGACGAACCGCTCGCGCGCCTGGGCGAGGCCGAACTCCAGCGGCAGGTGCTCGCGGGCGGCTACCGCCTGATCGACCGCAAGATGGACACGCCAGACCTGCCCGACCGGGACGTGGTCCACATCGCCACCGGCGGCATCATGGTTCCGGAAGCCGTGGAGGCGGCCAGGAGGCTCCAGGCCGAAGGCGTCGCCGCCAACGTGATCAACGTCACCAGCGCCAACCAACTCTACGCGGCGGTTCGCGATGCGCGCCGCGCCCAATTGCGCGATGCCCGCGCCCCGCTCGATCTCGGCCAGCTTGCCACCCTGTTTCCGAAGGATGAGCGCCGTGCCCCAATCGTCACCGTCCAGGACGGCGCATCGCACTCGCTGGCATTCCTTGGCTCGATCTGGGGCGTCCCGGTCGTCCCGCTCGGCGTCGACGAATTCGGCCAGTCCGGCGCCCGCCAGGACGTCTACGAAACCGTCGGCATCGACGCCACCCAGATCTTCAACGCCGGCATGCTCGCCCTCGACCTGCTGGACGACTAACGCCATCAGATGGGGCTCGCTTCACCCTCGAAGTGAGCCCCCACAACCATTACCAGAATTCACCGACTCGCCTATGTCACCTCATCGTTGCGAGGTAACGCAGCGACATCCTCCGCCGATGCAAACGGAAAAGGCGCGCAATCCGCACCCGGATAGCCCGCCTGTGTTGTCATGTGAGTAA
>CAZUPA010000140.1:5667-7754 GCA_964622205.1 uncultured Sphaerobacteraceae bacterium | reverse complement strand
GTTCATCCTCGGTGGCCCCCTTCCAACGACGGCCGTGCGTTAGGATGGAACCACCAAACATCAGGATCGGTGATCTGCCGGAGGCGGTTTCGTGCGGCGCAAGGCAAGAGTTACACGACGGCGGGTGATGGCGGCTTCGGTGGGAGTACTGGCGGCCGGCTCCGCCTCGCTCGCGATGGCCCAGCAGGCCGTCCCGGCGGCGACGCCCCAGGCCACGCCGGTAGAGCAGGCGGACCTGCCGCTGGACGAGGTGGCGCTGCTGACCGGCTCCGATCCGGCGGCGGTGAACCAGACCGGCGCGGAGTACGAAGTGGATGGGACCGACCTTGGCAGCAGCTTCCTGTACAACGACCAGCTCTACATCCTGTTCGGCGACACCTTCGGAGTGAACAAGAGCGATTGGCGCTGCAACGTGCTGGCGATCTCCAGCGATGATGACCCAACCGATGGGGTGACGTTCGCCCGGATGATCGAGGATCGTCCTGGCCACGCCAAGGAGCTGGTTCCTGGCAAGAAGGCGGATTTCGACGAGGTTACGGTAATTCCGACCTACGGCGTGGCGGTTGGTGACCGGTTGTTCATGCATTACATGAGCGTGGAGCACTGGGGCGCGCCGGGGCATTGGACGCTGGGGTCGGCTGGGTGGGCCTGGTCGGACGACTCGGGAGAGAACTGGACTCGCGATGCCGAAGCTGTCTGGCCAGGTGACACAAACTGGGGACAGGTCGCGATCGAGGAGCACGATGGGCTCCTGTACCTGTTCGGCATTCCGGGTGGGCGATATGGGTCGGTGAAGCTGGCGCGGGTCGCGCCGGAGAACCTGCTCCAGATAGAAACATATGAGTACTGGGACGGCGAAACGTGGGGCTCAGATCCCGAGAGGGCCGCGGTCGTCGTGGAAGGCCCGGTGGGTGAGCTTTCCGTGCGGTGGAACTCGTACTACCGGCGCTGGCTGATGATGTACCTGATCGACAATGAGGGGCTGATCGTGCTGCGGTCGGCGCCGGAGTTGACCGGTCCGTGGGACGAGCCCCGGGTGGTGGTCCGCTCGACCGTCTATCCGGCGCTGTACGCACCGTACATGTATCCGACGTGGAACGATGGACCAGAGGTGTACTTCAACATGTCCCTGTTTGGGCCGTACAACGTGTGGTTGATGCGCACGTCGGTCCCGGACCTGGCGCAATGACCAGCCAGGCCGTGAGGTAACGCTGGCGATGGTGTACATTGAGAGGCAGTGGCTCGCGGGCCGGGCCGCCCTTCCATCCGTACAAGGCAGGACACCACCACCACTTCATGACCCTGGCGAATTGTGCCCAGAAGTTACCGTTCAGCGTTGACCGCCGGATCGAAGAGGTCCGCGATCGGCTCGACCAGCATTTCCGATGGTGGTTGGGCGGTCCGCCCGTTCCTGGCGCCGGAACGCTGAATGTCACGGCGGCGCGGGATGAACCTGGCTGGGATGGCAAGGCGCGTCCGATCCAGGGCGTAACCGGCCCGGAAGGCAGCGTGCTCGCGGTCGCGCCAGGCGTGGCGGAATTGCTCGAAGGGAGCACCGCGGCGGATGTGTTCGCAGATGCCTCGGCGATAGACGGGCAGGAACGGCTCGCGAGGCGGCTTGGCGTCTCCGCCGGATACGGGATGCCGGTGTTCCGGTGGTCGGAAAAAGCGGCGGACGGTCCAGACGTTGGTGAGTGGACCGATCCTATAGCCTCGCGGCTTCCGGATTGGCTGCGGCCGTTCAACGGTGGGGTGCTGGCGGTGTTCCAAGATGGCCGGTATGTCGCCGGGGTTGGCCTGAAGCGGCACAACGACATCGCCTTCGAGCTCTCGGTTGGAACCGATCCGGAGTTTCGGGGGCAGGGATTTGCGACCGACCTGGTGGCGCAGGCGGCGCGAGCGATCATCGCCGCGGGGGGCGTGCCGCTCTACCAGCATGGCCGTGGCAACGAGGCGTCGGCGCGGGTGGCCGACGCGGCCGGATTTCCTGACCGGGGCTGGCACATGCTGGAGATTCATCCGGCAACCACCGGGATCATTCGGGGTTAGCGCATCCGCTCATTTGCGGGGATATTGCCGTTGATGGA
>CAZUPA010000140.1:0-5567 GCA_964622205.1 uncultured Sphaerobacteraceae bacterium | reverse complement strand
CGTTGATGGACTGATGGATTTGCAACGTGATTTTCGCTCCCGTCCACATGGTGATGCATACCTGTGGCGTGACTTGCAGTTGAGGTGGCGCAGGGTGGTGGTCGGATTCAGGCGGTTCGCGTTGGTCTTGTTGTGCCTCATCGCGTTCGGGGCATCGCTGTGGGGCGGGAATGCCGGTGCGCAGGACGCCGCCGTGAGCGTCGAGCAGCAACTGGTCGACCGCTATCTACCGGTGATCTTCGTCCGCGAGCACGAGTTCACCTGCGCCCGGCCCCCGGAAGAAGGCGAGCCGTACCTGCCGGTGCCAGTCGAGATGGTGCTTGGCAACGAGCGGGTGTTGCTTCGCGACGCCGCGAACAACGACATGGTGATCGGCGAGGGCGTGGACGCGGTGGAACTCGCTCGTCATGGCGAGGATACCTATCTCGACTTTCCCGGCGATCCCCGGCAACCAGGCTGTACCTACGAGACCGACGAGCGGATCCGGACCGATGAGCTGGGTTTCACGCCGACGACCTACGCCAGGATCGTGATCGACGAGGATGAGGATCGGCTGGCGCTGCAGTACTGGTTCTTCTGGTACTTCAACGAGTGGAACAACACCCACGAGGCCGACTGGGAAATGATCCAGATCATGTGGGACGACGCGGCTTCGGTGGAGGAAGCCCTGGCCCAGGAGCCTTCGCGGACCGCGTTTTCGCAGCACAGCGCGGGCGAGCGCGGAACCTGGGGAGACGACAAGATCGAATTGGTGGACGGAACGCATCCAACGATCTATTCGGCGGCCGGTTCCCACGCCTCGTTTTACTCAAGCCGGACATTCCTGCAATGGGGCGAGAACAACTCGGGGTTTGGGTGCGACCTGACGACGGGGCCATCGACGCGGGTAGACCTGACCGCGAAGTTCGTGGAGGAGCCGATCGATCCCCAGGGGGAGTTCGCGTGGCTGCTGTATCCGGGGCGATGGGGCGAGCGCCAGATCAGCGTGTTCAACGGGGTACACGGGCCAGGGTACAACGATCGGTGGATCGATCCGTGGGAGACCACCGATAACTGGCCGGATCGTAATATCGTGGTGCCGGAATCCGCCGCCCTGGGGCCGACCGCGACCAGCGCGTTCTGCTCGATCGCGAGCGCCGGTTCCCAACTCCTCATCTTCGCCAAGGTACACCCGTGGGTGGCGATACCGGGGATCGCGCTGACCGCCGCGGCGGTGTACTTCCTGTACCAGCGATCGCGTGACATTTTCCGCCGGGCAATCACGGTGTACCGGAATAATTGGCGCGTGTTCGTGGGCATCGGGCTGGTGGCGATCCCAATCGGGATCGTTTTCAACCTGATCGAGAGGTTCACGGTGGAGCGGTCTCCCGTCGAGCCGATTGTGCAATGGCTGGGAGACACGGCGGGCGCGGAGCTTTCGTGGGTGCTCGCGGTCGGCGGCATTCAGCAAATGGCGATGCTGTTGCTCATCGGTCCGGCGGTGATCCAGGCGGTGGCGGATATTCATCGTGGCGAAACGCCCTCCGTCGCCGGGTCGTACCGGATGGCAATCCAACGGCTGGGAATGGTGTTCTTGACCGGCCTGGTGGTGGTGGCGCTCGTGGGCATCCCACTGTTGCTGGTGATTGGGTTGCCAATCGCGGTCTGGCTGATCGTGCGATGGCAGTACTTTGGCCAGGCGCTGATGTTCGACAAGGAATCGGGCAGCCTGGAGTCGCTCAAGGAAAGCGCCCGGCTGGTGGACGGGCGATGGTGGCGGACGGCGTTCGCGGCGCTGCTGTTCGACCTGCTGGCGACGATGCCTGGCGTGATCGTGGGGTTCGGGTTGCTGACGGTTGGACGGGTCGGGGTGGGGTTCGCGAACGCGGCGAGCAGCCTGCTGTACGCCTTGCTCATCCCGCTTTCGGTGATCGCGCTGACCGTGATGTTCCTCGACCGCCGTGGCGATCCGATTTCGGTGCCGGGCGTGGAAGGCGGCACAGAGCCAGCGGCTGGCTACGCGAAGGGCTAACGGTTCCGGATGGATAGCTGGTATCCTCGCGGCAGCATCGTGTTTCCACCAGACCCGAGGAGTACCGCATGACCGTGTACGCGATTCACGAAAATCCGGACTGGTTTCCCCCTTTCGCCGCGGCGTTCGAGCGCGCGGGCCTGGAGTTCGAGGAATGGCTGCTGATCGAGGGATCGGTCGATCTTGACGCGCCGCCGCCGGAAGGCGTGTACTGGAACCGGCTCAGCGCGTCGTCGCACACGCGAGGACATGAGTACTCCAAGGACTACACCCGGGCGGTGCTCGAATGGCTGGAGGCGCACGGCCGCCGGGTGGTGAACGGGCGGTCGGTGGTGGAGATGGAGGTCAGCAAGGTGCGGCAACTGACCACGCTGCGGGCGTTTGGGATCGATGTGCCGAAAACGGTGGCGGTGATCGGGAAGGCGGACCTGGTCGAGCGGGCGAAGTCGATGCCCGTGCCGTTCATCACCAAGCACAACCAAGGCGGCAAGGGGCTTGGTGTACGGCGGTTCGATGACCTGGAGACGTTCGAGGCCTATGTGACCTCGGACGAATTCGAGGAGCCGGTGGACGGGATCACACTGCTGCAGGAGTACGTGGAGCCAGCGGAGCCGTTCATCACCCGTGTGGAGACGGTAGGGTACGAGTACATCTACGCGATCCAGGCGGATACGGCGCGGGGCGGATTCCAGTTGTGCCCGGCCGATGCCTGCGAACTGGACGAGAACGGGCAACCCAAGGCGGCGGAAAGCCTGTTCTCGTTGCGCGAAGGGTTCGAGCACCCGATCATCGACCACCTCATCGGGTTCGCGCGGAAGCACCATCTGGAGGTGGCGGGCTTCGAATTCATCGAGGCCGCCGACGGCCGGATCGTGACCTACGACGTGAACACGAACACCAACTACAACCCGGACGTGGAAGCGATCGCGCCGAAGTCTGGACCGGGCGCGATCGCCGCGTACCTGCGGCGGGTGGAGCGGGACACGTACGCCACGAGCCGGTAGCTCAGGGTCGAAATGACGCTCAGGAGACCGGGCGCGGCTGGCGGATCATGAACCAGTCGCGGACGCCGAGCACTTCCTGCTCGTGAGCGACCTCGAAGCCGAACTTCTGGTAAAACCTGACGTTGATCTCCTTGTCGGTTTCGAGCCAGGCGACCCCGCCCGAGACATCGAGACGATTGCAGCAGGCGGTCATGAGCGTGGAGCCAATGCCCTGACCCTGGAGGTGGGCATCGACGGCGACCGGACCGATGTGCCAGTGTGGAGTCTGGAGGTCGTGCTTCGCCCATTCGCCCAGCCAGGACGAGACGCGGCGGGCGACGCCGGGACCGAGCGTGAACAGGGTGGGCAGCATCCGGAGCTTTTCGGTCATCGAGGGCGTGCAATGGCCGGGCTCGACGATGCCGCAGATGCCAACGATCTCGCCATCTCTGACGGCGACCATGGAGTGGTTGTAGTAGGCGGGACGCTGGGCGAGCGAGCCGAACAGCTTGCGGAGGGTGCGTTCGCGCTGGTCGGGATCGGGGCCGATGGCGGCGACGTGCATGGGGTTGTCGCGCATGCCACGGACGAGCACGCCGAGCCACTGGTCGATGCTGGCGCGGGTGAGTGGGGCGATCTCGATGGGAGAGGCGACTGGTTCCGTCGCGGTGGGGTGCTCAAGGGCGATCATGGTGGGGAAATGCCTTTCCGGGGGTGAATGGGCTACGGGCCACGTGGGTATGGCCCGTAGAGGGTGGGGAAGGGAGTGGCGCGTGGAGTAACGCGCCAGGGTGCTGTGGGGCCAGCACGGGTGAAGGGTGTCGAGTGCGTCGTCGTGTTGGTCCCGCATTCAGTAACGCCGCGGGTGGGCGAATGGTTGCATGATGGTTGGAGGAACTGTTCGAGAGGATTGGGAAGGGTTGGGATGGTCGAGCGCGGTGATGTGAATGCCTATTCGGACGCCTGGTTCCGGCTGTTCCTGAGCGCGCCGGATACCGCGCAAACCGTCCGGGAAGTGGCGTTCCTGCGGAGGAATCTGCCGCTGGAGCGATTCGGACGCATCCTGGATGCCTGTTGCGGGTACGGGCGGCATGCGATCCCGCTGGCCGGGGCGGGCCATGAGGTGCTGGGGATCGACCGGAGTCCGGAGGTGATCGCGAGGGCGCTGGCCAATGCTGGCGCGGACGGCCCGGCGTTCGTGGCGTGGCCGATGGAGCGAATCGGCGACCTCGACTTCCGGCCGGACGCCGTGATCTGCATGTGGCAGAGCTTCGGCTACTTCAGCGCGGACGCGAACAGCGAGGTCCTGAGCCGAATCGGCGAGATCTTGCCAACGGGAGGGCGGCTGGTGATGGATGTCTATCACCGTGGCTTCTTCGAAACGCGGCAGGGCGCCCGGACGAGCCGGACCGGCGACATCGACCTGGTCACGACCCAGAAGCTGCACGGCGACAGGTTGCGGGTGGAACTGGACTACGGCGACGGTGGCGATGTGTTCGACTGGCAGGTATTCACGCCGGAGGAATTCGTGGCGGAGGCAGGGCGGCACGGATTCAGGCCGCTCGTGGCATGTTCGGGTTTCGACGAGGCGCAGGAGCCGACAGCGGACAGCCCGAGAATGCAGTTCGTGCTGGAGCGCGGTTGAGCCGGTAGTCTCCAGTCAACCGGTGTATCGCTTCCCGATCGGCATGCCGGAGACGCGATAGGATTCGGTAACGAACCCGCGGCGACGAGGAATGTCATGGAATTCACGCTTACCGAACGAAACCTGGTGCTGCTTGGACACATCCTGGGCGCGATCTTGTGCATTGGCCCGGTGACCCTGGCGGCCAGTCTCTTTCCACGCTTCGCGATGGAGGGCGGCGGATCGGCCACCGCCCTGATGCACAGGATCTCCTACCGCTATGGCTTGGCGTCGCTCGTCGTGCCGGCATTTGGGCTGATCCTGGCGTACCGGCTCAAGGTGCTGGACGAGACCTGGATCCATGCGTCGATCGGCGTGTTCTTCGCGGGATTCGCGCTGCTGGTGTTGTATATCCTGCCCAGGCAGCGGGAGTTCCTGGGGGAGCGAGAGGAGCCGGTCACCCGCCAGGATGTGTTTGGCCTGCGGATGATGACCGGCATCTATGCGGTCTCGTGGGTGGTGGTGCTGTACCTCATGGTCGCCAAGCCGTTCTGACCGCCTCGATTGATCCGGACCGTTCCGGATCGCCACGAAGGCGGGATCGGCCCAGGAAGGCGTCACGGACCCGCTTCGCGAGCCGTGACACCGGCCCATACGGAATCCGGAATGGCACGCGCCGAAGGGGCTACAGACCCTGGCTGCGCATCGCGGCGGATGATTCGTGTTCCGACGCCAGAGCCGTCGCCCCGTACATGGTGAGCCCGGCACGCAAGGACCGATCGCCTTCGGCTCGTTGGGCTGCTTCTATCCGGATTCCGTATCAGTCGTACGCGCGGCTGGATGAATGTACGGGGCACTGGCCCCCGCGTGCCGGCGCCCGCATCGCATGTGTGGCGTCGCGGGAGTCTGGAGCCCCTTTTCACGCTTACCAGTTGGTGTACGAGCCGTC
>CAZUPA010000139.1:2427-7983 GCA_964622205.1 uncultured Sphaerobacteraceae bacterium | reverse complement strand
GGCGATATCCTTCACCAGCGGGGCTGTCTGCCGGCTCTGCCAGACGATGGCCGGAGCCACCGGCTTCCCGGTCTCCCGGTCCCAGATCACCGTCGTCTCGCGCTGGTTGGTGATGCCGATCCCGGCCACCCGTCCCGGCGCGATATCGTTCTCGGAAAGCACCCGCCGCGCCATCCGCAGCGTGATCTCCCAGATTTCGGCGGCATCGTGGTTCACCCACCCTGGCCGGGGATAATGCTGGGTGATTTCCTCCTGGCACACGCCCACCACCCGGCCACGCCGGTCGAACAGCATCGCCCTGCTGGACGTCGTGCCCTGGTCAATCGCGAGAATCAGCTTGTCGCTCGTCACGTCCTGCCTGCTCCTGATCGCCTCGTCGAACCTGTACACGCATGGTATCCGACTTGCCATCGAGCGCCCCACCCGGATCGGCCGGCTGGAAACGCGACGGCGCGGCCCGTGGTCAGAACGAAACTGGTCCATCGCCAGTCCATGGCCGACACGAGACCGGCCACTACCTGGGGTGTGGAGATGGCGGAAGGCTGTCAGGACGCTGGCGTTGCCCCGGACGGATCGTCCGGAATCGCCACCGGCGAAGCGCCGCCGGGCGTCGCTTGTGGAGTGGACGGTACTGGCGTCGGCGTGGGCGGCAATGGCGTGGGCGTCGCGATGAGCGCATCCTCGCCATGCCAGAGCGACCACGTATTCCACGATTGCCACATCTTGTTCGGCTGGAATCCCGCCACGTCCGGCCGGATGAGCACCGGCTGCTTCGGGAATCCGAGCCAGATCGCGAACGGATCGTCGTTCGTCTGCCGCTGTACGATCGATAGCTCCCGCTTCATCTCATCGATGTCGACCGCCTGGAGATAGTTCACCAGCGCCTGGTCCACCTCTGGATTCCAGTACCCTCCCGGATTCCAGCCCGCCGGGTTGCGCCGGATGCTCCAGGCCGCCCCAACGAGGTCGAACTCGCTGAAGGCCGCGTACTGAGTCAGTTGAATCGCGATCAGGTCGTAGTCGAAACCGCTCGTCCAACGTGCCGTGAAGTCGGCCGGGCTCAGCCGCTGTACCTCCAGCCCGAAGCCAAGCTCCTTGAAGTCCGCATCAAGGGTGTCGAGGATCGCCAACAGGTTCGCGCCGGCATCCTCCCGCACGATGCAGACGAACACGCCTCGATCCCCTCTGGGGCTGTCGAGGATGCCATCGCCGTCCCAGTCGCCCCAACCATTGTCGGAGAGGAGCTTCCGCGCCGCGTCCACATCGCGCTTCGGGTTAACCACCGATGGATCGATTGCCCAGGGCTGCGTCATGAATCCGGCGCGGTCGACATCGATCATCCCGCCGAAGATCGAGTCCGCGTACGCCTTGCGGTTCACCACCCGGATCAGCGCCTCGCGCAAACCCGCCGAGGCCATCCAGCCTGGATCGAGCCGCGTTGGGTTTCCGAAGTTGAACGCCGCGAAGTACGACACCGTCGCATCGGCCACGACCAGCGACCCCTTCGTCCGGAGGTTCTCCTCTACCCTCTCGCCCGGAAATGGCCAGATCAGGTCGGCGTCGTCCTGCTTCCACGCATCGAACTGGCGGTCGAAATCCCCCTCGGCCACCATCGTCAGCGTGTCAGCCAGCGGGACCGCCGTGAAGTGTCCGTCGTTGCGCCGGAATCGCACCTCGCTCTCCGATCGCTCCTCGATCACCCATGGCCCGGTCCCAATCGGGTGACGGTCACCCAGCGGCATCTTGGTCAGCGTCCGCTCGCCCACCGGCCGCTTCAGCCAGTGCTCTTCCCATTGCGCTCGCTGGAACACCGGCAGGTTTGCCGCGTTGAACGGAAATGTGCCGTCCGGCTCGTCGAACCGCACCACAAGATGCGTCTCGTCCACCACCTCGACATCGGCCACCACCGCCAGCATGAAGGACACCGCGCTGTCGAAGTCGTCCCGGTGGCACAACAGTGAAAACCGCACATCGTCCGCCGTCAGCGGCGATCCGTCATGCCATGTCACGTCGTCCCGCAGCACGATTTCGAGCGAAAGCTTGTCCTCGCTCCACGTCCAGGACCGCGCCAGCCACGGCTTTGGCTCCAGGGTCACCTCATCCACCCAGATTAGCGGATCGAGGTAGCTCATCATCACGCCGAAGTCCTGCTGGAAGGTCGTCGGCGTGAAGTCCGACAGGCTTCCAGGTTTCACGAACAGCCTCAGGTCGCCACCGGGAACCGGTTCGCCCGACCACGCTGGCCGCTGGTCCTCGATGATCTTTAGGGGATACACCGGAACGGGCGTCGGTGTTGGAGGGGGCGTGGGAGTCGGGGTCGATGTCGCCACTGGAGTGGCCGCGGCCGGACTTGCATCCGGCGTTCCATCGGGCGTCGCGCCCTGGGCGCGGATCGAAACCGCCCCCGCCACGCTGGCCGCCGCGCCCAGCACGGTCGCGCGGCGCGTGAGCCGGTGTGGGCCTGGAGTCACGGCGGGTCGATCGCGATTGATGGTCAAACAGGATTCCTTCCGGGGAGTCGAGGGTGTGACAGAACCGCCTGTCGATCGGGCGGGCGGCATACGCTCATGATAGCTGTACGTATCGAATACGCCTGGAGATGCCCCTTCAGTTCAGCGCGCGAACGCCCTGGTACAGGAAGTAGAACGCGAAGCCCATGATGAGCACGCCACTGAAACCGGTAATCCAGCGGATCGCCGGTCCGGTCACGAACCGCCGCGAGACCTGCCCAACCACGGAAAGCGCGGTGACCCAGACCAGCAGGCCGAGGAACACACCGCCGACCAATACCGGCGCCCCCGCCGTGCCCGACCGATCGACCGCTTCCGCCACCAGCGCCGCCCCAACCGACAGCCAGTAGACAATTCCCATCGGATTCAGCAGCGCGATGAGAAACCCGGTCATGTAGCTCTTCCGGACCTGAGGTATCCCGGAATCGTTCACCTCCGCCGGATTGAAGGCGCTCCGTAGGCTGGAGTAGCCAACCCAGCCCAGCATCACCGCCCCAGCCAGATACAACGGCGCCCGCAGCCCTGGCCGATCGGCGATTGGAGTGAGCCCGCTCACGATAATCACGGCGTAAATCGTGTCCGCCGTCAGGGCGCCAAGGCCCACCAGCCAGCCGCTCTGGAACCCATGCCGCAGCCCACGGGTGATGATTTCGATGTTGACCGGCCCGATCGGCGCGGCGAGGGCCACGCCGACGAGCATGCCGTAGACAACCAATCCAGCGAACTCGGCAGGCGACACCGCAGAACCTCGACAAAGGCGGCACGATGGGCGCTCGACACTCCATTCGTCCTGCCAGGGTGAACCAGTCGTACATCGTATCATGTCACCAGCATGTACCCGCCAATACGCGTGCCGGATTGGCACGAGACCACGCCATCGATCGCAGGGAGGCAGCGGTGACAGGGAACGTGAATGGGGATCGTTCGCCAGCGGACGCGGAACGGGCCTTGACCGGCGAGCAACACGGCCAGGATATCCATCCCGCCATCGATCCGCGGGAGGGGCCCGCCGGAGACTCCGATCCCGTCATGTCCGCGCCTCCGCTGGACGTCGACGAGCGAGAAGGAGCCACCGTTGGCGAGCCCGCGGATCCGATCGAGATGCCCGCGACGCACGAGGGCCTCCCCGGCGAAGACGCGGACTTCGACACCGGTTTCACTCCCGTCGGTCTCGATGGGCAGCCCGATGCCGTCGACTTCGCCGCGGGCGGCGACGAGTCTCTGCACACATTCGTGGCCATGAACACCGCCCCCAGCGCTTCTGGCGGAGAGCCTGGGCCGGATGATGGTTCCGACTCCGATGAAGATCCGGATGCCACCCCGCCGCCCTTGTCGCGGGCTGAGGCGCCCTCGAATGACTCGAAGCCGATCGCTGGCGCCGCGTCGGTGACCGGCGCTATCTCGAAGTTCAATCCGGTACGGTTCTTCGGCTCCAGGGAAGACTCCTCGAACGAATCCACGGATCAGCCAGGCGCGGAAGACCTCGAACCCGGAGCGCCGTTGCCTCCTCCGGGCCGGATCGACCGCTTCCGGGGAATTCTCGATCCACGGCTCCATATGCCCGACCTGATCCCCCACCGCCGGTTCACCGCCGCCGCCATCCTCGTCGCCGTTCTCATGCTCATGGCGAACAGCGCCGGGCTCGCCCTCATCATTCTCGGCGCGATCATCCCCATCCTCATTGTCATGACGCTTACCCAGCATGATGTCTTCGAGAAAGAATCCAACCTCATTGTCGCCGCCGTCACCGTCGCTGGCGGCGTTGCCGGGTCGCTCGTTGGTTGGCTCGCCGCCTGGATCGTCGGAGCCCAGTGGTTCGATGCCGGCCACCTCAACTTTGGCGCCAGCGGCTTCGGAGGCCGGTTCGCCGAGGACGCCGGCGCGGCGCCGTTCGTGATCTGGATGGCCGTTGGCTTGCTGCTGCCAACCGTCGCGATCGTTGGCATCGGCGCGGTTCCGGTTGTTCTCCGCCGGTGGCCTCAGTTCCGCAACGAAGTGATGGATGGCATGATCATGGCCGGCGCTTCCGCCGCCGGATTTTCCATTGGATTGAGCGTGGTCGCCTGGTTCCCCATGGTCAACGGTGACGGTCCCCAGACCTCCGTGAGCGACTGGACACTCATGATCGCCGGCATCGCCATTCTGCGTCCGATCATCATTACCTTGTGCGGCGCGATGATCGGCGCTGGGGTCTGGCGTTACATGATGAGTTCGTCCTCATCGTTGGCCATTTATCCCTCGGTGGCTGGCATTGTCGGCGTCTTCCTCATGGTCCTCGGCTCGATTCAATTGCAGTCCACCGGCATTTGGATGGAGTTCCTGTGGACGATCCTCGTGGCCATCGCGGTCTTCGTTCTCTACCGCCGTGTCCTGGACGATGCTGTCGAGACCGACCGCCAGGCGCTCGGCGAGCGGGAGCAGCGCATCGTCTGCCCGCGGTGTCACCAGGTGACACCGGCGGGCGCCTACTGCGCGCGTTGTGGCCAGCCGCTCTCGGAGTCTCCCGCGGCGGAAGCGCGCCCGGATGAAGTCGGGAGCGGGCCGGTTACCGATTAACGTGAACCGGCCCACTGTTTAAGGTGGGCCGGAACATGTTCTTCTCTGAAGCATCTGTCTGAGGTCGCCACCCTGGGAAAGGTAAACGTCTCAGGCTCAAGGGACCTACGCTGTCGCCGCCCTTGAGAACCCCGCTCCATGATCCGCAAGCGGGCCATGAATCTTGATGGACGCCACCGAGTGGTGCATTCGGTGACGGACAACGAAGTACCGAAGGCCGGAGTTGGCCAGCGGCCGGGTTCCTGAGAGTACTGGAAAGGCAACGCCCTCTCGAGCGCTTCCAGCCACCTGCTATGCCGGATTCTCTTCGGATGATCGGTAGTCCCGATGTCCTGAAGCACCCGGCGGAACGTCGACGCCTCAGTGATAGTTACGGTATGCTCCCGGTATTCGATTGTCAAGCGACGTCTAATACTGTTTTTGCGTCCGGATTCCCATGTCGGGCATCCATGAGAACGAAATGCCCATTCGGCTGGGCGGTTCGCTCTCT
>CAZUPA010000139.1:0-2327 GCA_964622205.1 uncultured Sphaerobacteraceae bacterium | reverse complement strand
TCCCGCCGGCGGAAGCGGCCCGATTTCTTAAGTGAGATCGCCGAGGTCGATCACATGGTCGTTCCCTCGTGCGTCTGTCACTCGTATTTCTCGCCCCAGGGAGAATACCTCGCTGTCCTCATCCACCGTTTCCACGTACCCGGCGGCGCTATCGGCAAGGAGCGCGCGCAGGCGTCCCGCCGCCGCCAGGTATTCGCGGAGGACTCCACTGGTATCGATGACGCTCATGGTCCCTGACCGCGCGGACGATATCCGGCCGATCGTCGGCGGCCGCTGGGTCCATACCAGAACGAGGCGCACGCCAGGATCGAGCCGTTCCTCGACCCAGGCGTGTTCCGCAACCGTGCGGCGTCGCCCGATTGACCGATCGTCGGCCAGGAGCAGCAGGCAGCGTCCATTCAGCAACCCGGCGATGGAGATGGCCTGCCCGTCGAGCGTTTCCACCACCACGTGCTGGATGGCCGGAAGGGCGAATCCCTCCCCTGGGAGGTCACCAGCCCGGCCATTGGCGACGTGATCCATGCATGATCGGCCACGCTTGCTGGTCATTTCCCGTGTGTGCGTGCGTCCTGTCGTGCTCACAGACCGTACCCATGGTTCATCGACAAACTCCATCCTCGTCTGATTGACGGAAACGCCTCGTTGGAGGCGCGCCGGAACCATGCGTGTCTCCAGGATCGCCGGAGAGCCCTGAATCGCGAGCGCATCCTTCAGCCATCCAACCCCATGAATGCATGGTGACGGATTCGCGGTTGGCTGGCATCCTGAATATTGCGGAGTTTTGAGCGAATGCATCCTACGTAATCGCCTGGTGATTACTGAGAAGCGATTCACGGAGCGAGTACGCAACACCCCCGGCCGGCGACGTGCGTACGTCGCCGGCCGGGGGTATGAGTGTCGGCGGGAGTGGAGCCGTGGGAGTGCGTTAGGCGATAGCCTCCAGCGGTGCATCCTTGCTCCTGGAAATGCCGGCCAGGGTCGAGATCGCCGCCAGATCGTCTTCGCCATCGAAATCGCTGAGCGCCATGTGCAGCACCTGTGCCCGGCGATGGATTCTATTGAGCATGGCTGGGGTGATCGTCTGGTATCCATCGCTCAAGGCATTGTCGGGATCGGGATGAACCTCCAGCATCAGGCCATCCGCCCCGGCGGCCAGACCCGCCATCGCCATTCGCGCCACCAGCGATCGGCGGCCCGTGCCGTGGCTCGGGTCGACGACGATCGGCAGGTGCGAGACTTCCTTGATCGACGGCACCACGTTGAGGTCGAGACTGAACCGGAAGGCCGAATCGAACGCCCGGATTCCGCGCTCGCACAGCACGACATTGCTGTTCCCGCCCGCCATGATGTACTCCGCGCTCATCAGGAACTCTTCCTGCGTCGCCGCGAATCCACGCTTGAGGAGAACAGGCACGTTGGTTTTCGCCACGCGCTTCAGGAGAGGGAAGTTCGCCATGTTGCGCGAACCAATCTGGAGCATGTCCACGTAGCTGGCCACCAGGTCCACCTGCTCGGGCTCCATCACCTCGGTCACCACGGGCAACCCCGTGACGTCGCGAGCCGCCGCCAGGGCCTTCAGGCCGTCTTCGCCGAGTCCCTGGAACGAGTACGGCGAGCTGCGCGGCTTGAACGCCCCGCCCCGCAGGATGTTCGCTCCCGCCGCCTTAACCGCCTCACCAATCGCGATCTGGTCCGCCATCGACTCGATCGAGCATGGGCCAGCCATGATTACCGGAGCGCCACCCCCAATCGCGATGTCTCCGACCATCACAACCGATCGTTCCCGCGCCTCGATGCTCGCCATCATGTATGGCTTGTGGATCGTCTGGACATCCTCAACGCCACTGATGTCGAGCCCCTCCAGCGAGACATTGCCCGCGATCCCGATTACCTCGCCGCCGCGGCCATTGGCCATCGCCTGGCTGTGCAGTCCCCGGTCGTTCGCAAGGGAGATCAATCGCTCCCTGGTGGATGATGGTGCGTTTTCCGAAAGGTGAATCAACATGAACTGCTCCTGTCTCCCGCCGCCGCTCGTCGCGAATCGCCCGAATGTTCCGCTTGCCGGAAGAACTCCGGGAAACAAAAAACCGAGGCATGTGCCTCGGTTCCCCCTCGATCTCTAGCTTGCGTGTGGCGGTTTGGCCTGGTTAGCCAAACTGCCCCACCAGCAGAGCTGGGGGCTTGGTAAACCAGTAATAGAACGATGAATTCGGCGACGCCTTCAGGCTCACCGGTGATTCGATCCGCTCTTCGACTGGTGGGTTGCCAACGTGTTTTTCCATAACACAAGCAGCGTATCCCCTTGCATTGGCGGTGTCAAGGCCATT
>CAZUPA010000138.1:5223-8160 GCA_964622205.1 uncultured Sphaerobacteraceae bacterium | reverse complement strand
CTACGCAGACGGGAGGTCGAGGGCCGGGTGATTGCGTACGTAAGTGAGGTGTGACCGGAGGCGCGGGAGGGGGAAATCTCGGTAACTTCACTGATGTACGTGGTTGGGGCCGAGCGCAGAATGCGAATGCAACGTGGTTGGACGTTGGCGACCTGGGTTTTCAGGGGTTTCGAGCGGATTCCCCGTTTCGTTCCGGAGGTTGACCATGTTTACTTTGCACACGCTTCGCGCGAAATCCCGGCGGCGGGGCCGCAAGCCCCGTCACGCGCTCATCCTGCTGATGTTCGCCTTCATGCTGCTTGCTCCCGTCGCCGGGCAGGTGGCGACCGCGCGGCAGGCGGACGAATTGCAGCGATTGCAGCCGACCGAGGAACCCGACGGTAGCGACCAGGATGATGGGGGCGAGGAGCCCCAACTCACCGAAGAGCCGGACGTGATCGAGACCGAGGAGCCTCAGGTCACCGAAGAGCCTGAGAACGAGCTGCTGGGTTCGATCGAAATCGACCTGTGGACCTGTAGCCCTGGGTTCGATGCCTCGCAACCGGACCTGGAGAACCTGTTCGAGGATTGCGAGGGTGTTTCGGGAACCCAGTTCTCGGTACAGACCAGCGATGGCCAGTCGCAATCCCAGGAATCCGGAGAGTTTGGTGACGCGCACGTGTCGTTCACCGAGCTGCCCACGGGTCAGACAACGGTCAACGGGCCATCCGGCAATGGTGTGGCCTGGTGCAACGGCATCGTGCAGCATGGTGGGCCGGAAACCGGCTACCAGGGGTTCGATGTGGGCGGCGGCTCGTTCAGCTGGAACCTGCAGGACGACGAGATCGTGTTCTGCTCGTGGCTGATGGTGGAACCGGCCGAACCGGCCGACCTGCTGGTTCACAAGTTCGCCTGCCCCGCCGGGTACGACGAACAGGCTGACGACGCCGATCCGATGGCGGATTGTGACCAGGCCATGGACGGCGTGACGTTCGTGCTCACCGATGACGATCCCGAGACATTCGACATCCAGACCGATACCGGGGATTCGATTCCGGGCGCGGTGATGTTCGGTGGTACGGCTGGTGGCGACCATACCCTGACCGAGACGCTGCCCGACGACGTGGACCGCGCGTTCCTGTGGGATTGCACGGTCGAGGATGCTCAGCCAACCGATCCGGACGAACTGCCATTGAACGAGGGCGACTCGTGGGACCTGACCATGACCGGGAAGGACATGGAGTGCTACTGGTTCAACGTGCTGTCGGAAGACGCGGCGACTGAGCCGGTGACCGAAGAGCCGACCGAGATGCCCACCGAAGAGGGGACGGAAGAAGCCACCGAGCCGGTTGGTGAGTTGGTGGGCGCCTTCGAGATCGAGTACCGCGAGTGCCCGGACGGCTACGCATTCCTCGACGCGATGGATGAAGACGAGCTCGACCAGATGCAGCAGGACTGCGCACAGGCTGATGGGGTTGAGTTCACGATCGACCAGGGCGGCCCTGACGGGAACACGCAGGAAACGGGAGAGTTCGGGGATTCGCACGTTTCCTTCACCGAAGTGCCGACCGGCATGCGGACCGTGACGCAGACCACGCCGTTCGCCAGCACCTACGTGGTGTGCGAGGGAATCGTGTCCAACGGGGGACCCGAGACCGGCGACATGGAGATGACCGTCTCTGGCGGAAGCATCCAATGGGACCTGATCGACGAGGAGATCGTGTACTGCGACTGGTTCGTGATGGCCCAGGGCGGAACCTCCACCGAGGAACCGACGGAGCCCGTTGGCGATCTGGTTGGCGCGATCGAGATCGAATACCGGGAATGCGCGGATGGGTACACGTTCCTGGATGCGATGGACGAGGACCAGCTCGACCAGATGCTGCAGGAGTGCGACCAGGTCAACGACGTGGAGTTCACGATCGACCAGGGCGGTCCGGACGGCGCCACGCAACTGACCGGGTTCTACGGGGACTCGCACGTGTCGTTCCTGGAAGTTCCAACTGGCATGCGGACGGTGACCCAGACCGTTCCGTTCGCCAACACCTATGTGACCTGTGAGGGGATCGTCTCGAATGGTGGCCCGGAGACCGGGCTGATGGAGATGACGGTTGCGAACGGGTCGATCCAGTGGAACCTGCTGGATGACGAGATTGCGTACTGCGACTGGTTCGTCATGGGCGAGGGCGGAAGTATGCCCGACCCGCTCAACGAGCAGGTTGGTTCGTTCAACATCAACTACTGGGAATGCCCGTCGGCCACCGATTTCGCGACGATTTCCGACGATGGCCTGGCCACCGATTGCACCGGCTCGCGCGATGGCGTGGTGTTCGGGGTGACGAGCGGGACGTTCAGCGAGACACAGGCGACCGGCGACATCAACGACGGGGTGGTGGCGTTCGGCGAGGTTCCGGCTGGAGCCGTGAGCGTGAAACAGTTGACCCCACCCCAGCAACTGATCGTGATTTGCCAGGGCATCGTGTCGAATGGCGGTCCGGAGACGGCGATCATGCGGCTGCCGATCACCCAGGCGACGATTGAGTGGAACCTGCTCGATGACGAGGTGGTGTATTGCGACTGGTACGTGATTCCGCTGGCGGAAGGGTTCGCCGATGTCGCGATCAACAAGCATGCGTGTCCAGAAGGATTCGATGCCTACAACGCGGACATCTACGAACTCGCCGCGAACTGTCATGAGGATCCCGGGACGGTGACCTTCACCGTGACCAGCGGGGCCTTCAACCAGAGCGCGGACGCGACCGGTGGCGGTAACTATGCGTCGTTCACGGGCGTGCCGAGCGGAACCGTGAACGTGACGGAGACCGTGCCGAACGGGTATGTCGAACCGATCGTGTACTGCAAAATCGAGGCGTATCCGAGCCTGGATGACGTGGTTCCAACGCACCGGGTTCAGTTGTCCGGTGGCAACGCATTCAACCGGGTGGTCGGCGACAGCCA
>CAZUPA010000138.1:0-5123 GCA_964622205.1 uncultured Sphaerobacteraceae bacterium | reverse complement strand
TGCTGTGGTGCGACGTATTCAACGTGCCGCACGATGACAGCACGGTGACGGTGAACAAGTTCCATTGCCCGGAAGGGACTGGTTACGAGGAAGACGACGCCTGGTACCAGGAGAATTGCACGGAATACCACGAGGGCGTGCAGTTCAAGCTGACGCATGCCGAGGGGGTCGAATACGGCGATACCGATGGCAATGGCCAGGTGATGTGGGACGGCGTTCCGATGGGGCCGTTCAGCATCCAGGAGTACATACCGGAGGGTTACGGCGATCCAGTGGTGATCTGCGGGATGACGGCCTTCGTGAACGGCGCGATCGCCGACGGGTTCCCGCAACGGGTGGACGCGCCGGGCGGCTACCACGCATCGGAAATCGGTCTTCCGAACACCGACTACTTCTGCTTCTGGTACAACATCCCGGCCGGACCAGGCGAGATCACGATCTTCAAGTACGCATGCCCCGAGGGCTACGACGTGCATGCCTGGAACGCCGACCCGATGGAGGATTGCACCAGGGGAACGAACGGCGTGACCTTCACGCTCGAGGGGATGGGATACGCGTCGCGGAGCGATACCGGCGACAGCGTGCAGTACGCGGTGTTCTTCGGGGGGCTGGAGCCAGGGCCGTACACGGTGACGGAATCGGTTCCGGCGAACACGCAATACGCGTTCGTGTGGGATTGCTACGGCCAGCGGATGGGTGAGCTACGGCCAACCCCTCTTTCGATGGGCGATACGCTGGACGTCGACATTGGGGCGGGCGAATCGATCACCTGCTACTGGTACAACGTGCCGCGCTATGACCCGGACTACGGCAGGATCACGGTGTACAAGTACGAGTGCAATACGGCGACGTACGTGTCGGAAGTGGACTGCGAACTGTACGAAGGCGGGCAGGAGTTCGACCTGGTGTGGTGGAACGGCGATGCCTGGGAATACGTGGACACGTGGACGACGGACGGCGCGGGCAAGATCCTCTGGATCAACGTCCCGCCGGGCGAATACTGGCTGGACGAGCAGGGCGCCGAATGGTGTCACATGACGTCGGACCAGCTTTCGGACGACGGAAACTGGCTGAACGTGTATGACGACCAGGAGACGGTGGTGAAGGTGTTCAACTGCACCAGCGAGCCAGGCAAGCCAGGCAAGACGCCGACCAAGTATCCGAACACGGGTATCTCGATGCGGGAGGACTGGCGGTTGACCCCGTAGGTTCACATTCGCCGGGAAGGTGAAGAGGCCGGGGGAATGGCGAGCGCCGTTCCCCCGGTTTCGTTGTGCGCGGGGTGGTTCGGTGGCGAACCTGTGGCGAGACAGGATTGGGGCAGGCTGCTGGCGAGCGGTGGAGTGTTGTGCGTAGGGGCGAGGGACTCCTACCCGCCAGGGTGAGCGGAACTACCCGGTGGGGATACGGGAAACTACCTGCCAGCCTGGGGTAGGATTGTGGTGTCTGAACCAAACTGGTGGCAAGGGAGTTGGCGGGCGCGGAATGCGTGAGAAAACCAACGCCCTTCATGGATGTAGGCGCCCAATGCATGGGCGTCCGGTGAGAGGAGTTCACGATGGGTTTCATGCGGTTCCCGGTTAACGTTGATCTTGATTCGACCACGCTCGGGCAGCGGTTGGCGCAACAGGCGCCCGATCGCCGGGCGTTCCTGAAGGCGGCCGCCGCGCTTGGTATTGCCACGCCGGGGTTCATTGCCGCGGGGGCCCTGGCCCAGGATGAGGCGACGCCGGAGGGAGCGTACTCCGGTGGGCACGACCCGGAGCACGGCACGGGCGATTCCACGCCGGTGCCTTCGGCGCCGGTGGAGCATGTTGTTTTCGATCCATGGTTGCCAACGGTGGAGCCGGGGCCGAAGGCGTTCACCACCGCGGCGGTCGACGCGACCGTGTACGTGGCGAGGGATACGCCGTACGCTGGATGGACCTGGGACGGCACGATTCCGGGGCCGGTGCATCGGGTGGTGCAGGGCGATGAGGTGACGGTGACGATCCGGAATGACGGGGCGATCACGCACTCGATGGACTTCCACTCGGCCAAGACAGCGCCGAACGTCAACTACCGCAACGTGGCCCCGGGTGAGGAGTTCACCTGGACATTCACGGCAACCACGCCTGGCGCGTATATGTACCACTGCGGAACCGCGCCGGTGCTGATGCACATTGGGGCGGGAATGTTTGGGGCGATGATCGTCGATCCCCAGGAAGGGTGGTCACCGGCGCAGGAACTGGTGTTCGTGCAGAACGAGTACTACTTCGAGAACGCGGACGACGAAATCAAGGTGCCGAGCATGGCGAAGATGCTGCTCGCCAGCGGCATGATGATGGACCTGGTGACTTTCAACGGATACGCCAACCAGTACGTTGAGAACCCGATCACGGTCAAGGTTGGCGAACCGGTGCGGATTTTCGTGGTGAACGCCGGGCCGAACGTTTGGTGCAGTTTCCACGTGGTTGGCGCGATTTTCGACACGGCGTACGTGAACGCGAACCCGGCGAACCCGCTCCATGGCCTGCAGGGAATCACGATTGGCCCTGGCGACGGCGCCTGCGTGGAGTTCACGCTGGAAGAGCCGGGCGAGTACATCGCCGTGAACCATGCCTTCGGGCACGCGACCCACGGGGCGATCGCGATCATCCACGCGGAGTAACACGGACCTTTGACCAGGAGGACGCTCGCTGGGGGGCGCCTCCACAATCCACACCAATCCGGCCGCTCGTCCCACCTGAGCGGCCGTGAATGCCGGGCCCGGAAGCAGACGCTTCCGGGCCTGTTGCGTCAGGCCCGTCATGGGAATGGAGTAGGATTTCCGCGATACGACGCATACGCTGGCAACACCCGTGCCGGTTCGATGGAAACGCCGGCGGCGTCATCCCGCGCGGCAGGTTCAGGAGCCCATGACCGACTTCGATGTCAGCATCCGGAATGTAACCAAGCGGTTCGGCGCGATGACCGCCGTTGACGCGGTGAGCCTCGATGTGCCGCGAGGGCATTTCGTCACCTTCCTCGGGCCATCCGGCTGCGGGAAAACGACGACGCTGCGGATGATTGGCGGCTTCGAGTTTCCGGACAGCGGGGAGATCTCGATTCGTGGGGAAGCGATGGGGAACCGGCCGCCCCACCGGCGGGACACCTCGATGGTGTTCCAGAGCTACGCGCTGTTTCCGCACATGAGCGTGGCGGACAACATCGGGTACGGGCTGCGGGAGCGGAGGGTTCCCCGGCGGCAGGTGGCGGAGCGTGTGCGGGAGATGCTCTTGCTGGTGGACTTGCCGGAGTACGGATCGCACCGGCCAGCACAGCTTTCCGGCGGACAGCGGCAGCGGGTGGCGCTGGCGCGGTCGCTGGTGGTGGGTCCGGCGGTGTTGCTGCTGGACGAGCCGTTGGGGGCGTTGGACCTGAAACTGCGGCGGCGGATGCAGGTGGAATTGAAGCACATCCAGCAGCGGGTGGGGATTACCTTCATCTACGTAACGCACGACCAGGAAGAGGCGCTCACCATGTCCGATACCATCGTGGTGATGAACGAAGGGCGGGTGGAGCAGGCGGGGAGCGCCGAGGAGGTCTTCGAGCGGCCGCGGACCCGGTTCGTGGCAAGCTTCATGGGGGCGCAGACGCTTGAGGCGCGGGTGGTGGACGGAGATTCGGGCTCGACACGGGTGAGCATCGGCGGAGGTGAGGTGACGGCGGCTGGTTCCGATGCGCGCCGGGATGACCGGGTCGCGCTGGCGATCCGGCCGGAGAAGGTGCGGCTGGACGTGGCTGGCGGGCTGCCGGCGACGGTGCGCGACCGCGTGTACAAGGGGACGGTGACGTCCTACCGGCTGGCGCTGGCGGATGGAACCGAACTGACCGCCGACGCGGCGCACGATGACCCGGCGCACCGGCATGCGATAGGGGACATGGTCTCGGTGGGGGTGCGTCCGGATGACGTGGTGATCATTCCGGACGGCGTGGAGGCGCGGGCGACAGGGGCGTGACAGGTTGGGGCGGCTGGGGGATGATCGAGCGGACGAATGCCCGATCATCCCCCAGGAGTCTCCATGAAGATCACGAACGTCGAGGTTGCTTCCAGTTCCGAAGCGAAGTCCCACGCGGTGCGCGACGCCATCCAGTTGCTGGACCGGAACGGCACGACCTACGTCACGATCCATACCGACGAGGGGATATCGGGGGAGAGCGGCACGTATTTCGGGCGGGTGGCGGCGAGCCCCGCCGTGCTGGCCGCCCTGATCGAGGGGGAACTGGCTCCGGAGATCGTTGGGATGGACCCGTTCCAGATCCGGGGGATTCGCGAGCGATTGTGGACGCTGACCGATTATCACGGCAGCGTGGGGCTGGCGACGTTCGGGATCGCGGCGATCGACCTGGCGCTGTGGGACCTGGTGGGCAAGGCGGTGGGCCAGCCGGTGTGGCGATTGCTGGGCGCGCAACGGGAGCGGGTGCCGGCGTACGCGATGGTGGGCTGGCTGGAACTTGACCATGATGGGCTGGCGGCGGTGTGCGCCCAGGCGATGGAGCAAGGCTTCCGCGGCGTGAAGATGAAGGTGGGGGACAATACGCTGAGCGAAGATGTCGCCCGGATCGAGACGGTGCGGCGGGCGATTGGGCCGGACGCGGCGCTGATGGTGGACGCGAACCAGGCGTTTTCGGTGGCGGAGGCGTTGCGGCGGGGGCTGGTGTACCAGGAGATGGGGTGCGTCTGGTTCGAGGAGCCGATCCGGGCCGATGACATCGAAGGGCACGTGACGCTGGCGGAGCGGCTGCATATCCCGATCGCGACGGGGGAGAACCGGTACGGAATTACGCAGTTCCGTGATCTGTTCGCGCGGCGAGGCGTGGGCGTGGTCCAGCCGGACCTGCGGCGGGCGGGCGGCCTGACGGAGTGCCTTGAGATCGGGCTGATGGCGCACGGATTCGGCATTCCGTATGCATCGCATGGGGGTGGGGCTCATTTGCACCTGCTGGCGGCGTTGCCGAACACGCTTTATATGGAGAGCGGGCTGCTGCCGGAGGATGGGTCGGTGCGGCTGGTGGATGGGTGTTATCCGCTGCCGGAAGAGCCGGGGCTCTCCAGCGTGCGGTTTTCCTGACGGAGGAGTTGGCCGAGACGGGCGATGCCG
>CAZUPA010000137.1:0-8177 GCA_964622205.1 uncultured Sphaerobacteraceae bacterium | reverse complement strand
GCGCGGATTGGGTCTGGACGCTGTGCATGGCGTCCTGGTAGAGCTGGGCATTCTCGATTGCCATGGCGGCGGAGTCGGAGAAGGCCTGGAGCAGTCCCATCGCGTCTTCGTCGGGGAGCTGGTCGTGCGTGAGGCGAAAGCACAACGCGCCGACTGGTTCGCGGGCGGTACGGAGCGGGAGACAGAAGAGCGTGGCCATACCGTCCTGGTAGCGGGTGTTGACGCTCTGGGCGGCGCCACGCTGGATGACATCGCGGACGAGGTTGTCGCGTTCGTGGGGATCGACCAGTTCGCGGATGCTTCCGACCCGGTGCTCGATGATCGGCGCGCCGCGAGGGGTGCGGCGCCAGCCGGCGTTGTTGAAGCGGAAGATGGCGGCCGCCTCGGCGTTGATGAGCTCGATGGCCTGCTCGGAGATGAGGCGGAGCACGTCCGGGAGTTCCAGGGTAGAGGCGAGCATGCGGGAGACACGCTGGAGGGTTCCGAGTTGCGAGACCTTTTGGCGGAGACGCTCGTCGGTGCTGCTGTAGCGGCGGGCGTTCTCGATGCTGAAGGCAAGTTCGCCAGCAACCGTCTGGAGGAACTCCAGCTCGCCAGGATCCGGATCGCGGCGATCGATGGTGTGAATGTTGAGAATGCCGACAAGCTGGTTCTGGCCATCGAGCAGGATCGGCACGGAAACCTGGGAGGTGTAGACCTCGTCGCCGATGGCGGGGTGAGAGAGGAAGTGCTCGTGCTCGCGGGCGTCGGGCGCGGAGATGAGGCGGCCCTGGAGGGCGGCCTGGCCGGTGATGCCGCTGCCAATGCGGATGGTGACGGCGTTGATCGATGACAGGTTGAGCCCGGCGGCGGCGCGTAGGGTGAGCAAGCCAGTGGCGTCTTCGTAGAGGAACACCTCGCAGGCATCGCTTTCGGTGGTGTGGCGGACGAGATCGACGACTGTTTCGAGCATTTCGGAAAGTTTGAGGTTGGCGGTCGCCGCGCGATTGATCTGGTGCAGCGCGGACAGGCGGCGGACCTGGGTGGGGACTGGTTCCGATGAGTAGATGGGGCTGTTCGGGCCGGACTCAGCCACGGCATGTGCGCGACTGACCGCGGCGAGGGCGATTCCCGCGGCGCGCATGTGAGAATGGTCGGTCCCGATGCCGCTCGATCGCTGGAACAGGTCCTGCAGGACTTCGACGGCGATGGAAAGCGTCTCGTCGAGCGGGGATCCCGCCTCGGCGCTCCTGCGTCCGAAGGCCTGGAAGGCCGTCCGCAGCACACTACTGTCGGACGGGAGTGGCTGGCGGGTGGGGAAGGCGTCGCGAAGTTCCGCCTCGAGCGTCGCGGCGATTTCTGACAGGGTGGTCCATCGAGTGGTCATGGGCGTTCCTTCACGGAGCTACAGGTGAGATTCGAACCATTCGATGATGTGGTGAAGGCGGGCGAGACGGCGGCTGGGTGTCCCGGACCTTGAGAGTTCGTGGCCCTCGCCAGGGATTCGGACAAACTTCACCTCGCGCCCAAGGTACTTGAGGGAGGCGAACATCTGCTCGGCCTGCTCGATTGGACAGCGAAGGTCCTGCTCGCTGTGGACGATGAGGAGCGGCGTCTCGATCCTGTCGACGTAGGCGATCGGCGAGTGCTTGTGGAGCTTCATGGTGTCGCTCCAGGGCAGGCCGTCGAACTCGTGGACGCCGAAGGTGGTTCCGATGTCGCTGGTTCCGAAGAACGACATGAACGCGGATACGCATCGTTGCGTGACGGCGGCCTTGAAGCGAGTGTCGTGGCCGATGATCCAGTTCGTAAGGTAGCCGCCGTATGAACCGCCGGTGATGCCCATGCGCCCGGAGTCGATCCATGGAAGGGCGCAAACTTCGTCCACCAGCGACATAACGTCTGGCATGTCACTCTCGCCCCAGGAGCCGCGGGTACAGGAAAGGAACTCCTGGCCATAACCGGACGAGCCGCGCGGGTTGCAAAAGGCGACGGCGAAACCCTGGGCGGCCATGAGTTGCATTTCGTGGAAAAGGGCGTATCCGTACATCGAGTGCGGGCCGCCGTGGATCTGGACGATGAGCGGGTGTTTCGCCGGACTCTCCGGGTCGTGGGTGAATGGCGGGATGATCCACGACTGGATCGATGTGCCATCCGCGGCCGTGACGTCGAGTTCGATCGCCTCGGCGAGCGCGACTTCGTCGAGGAACTCGCTGTTGGCGCTGGTGATCGCGGAGACTTCGCCATTGGGAGACCAGCGCTCGAGTTCGAAGGGCCGGTGGATGAGGCCGCGAACGATGGCGAGGTCATCTCCGGCGACATCGAATCCAGCGATGCGGTGCTTCCCGGAGGTGATCTTGGTGGCGGCTGAGCCATCGACCGCCGCGGAATAGACCTGCGTTTCGCCATTGGCCGAGGCGAGGAAGAGGATCGTCGAGTCGTCCTTCCAACGAGGCGACGAGTCACCCGCGCCGGTGACATCGCTCATGCCTGAATCGCTGCAATTGAGATCGGAGCCGGAGGCCAGGTTGGTGAGACTTCCGCCGTCGAGGGCTACGGTCCAGATACTGTCATGGGCGGTGGAGTGAACCCCGAGATGCCCGACGATGGCGAGCCGGTCGCCGGAAGGGGAGAAGGCGGGATCGCTGAAACTGGCGTCTTCTGGCGTGAGCGCGACGATGTCGCCGCCGGTGGCGGGAATGGCGTAGACAAGCGAGCGATTCCAGTGGCGCGCGCGTTCGGCGGTGCGGTTTCCCGTGAAGGCGATGGCAGAGCCATCGGGGGACCAGACAGGGCTGGAATCGAGGGCGGGGCCATCGGTGAGTTGGCGAGCTTCATTCGATGCGATGTCCACGATCCATACATGGCTGAACCGGTCGAGATACCCGCGGCCGTCAAACCGGTAGGAGACGTCGCGGACAACGCGCTCGTCGGCGATGGGGCCGACGCTTGTGGGGGCGGTGTCTTCCTGGCCCTCGGCGGGTTCGTCGTTGGAGATGAAGGCGATCTGGCGGCCATCGGGCGACCACGCGGGAGAGGATGCGCCGTGGGGCTGGGCAGTCACCTGGCGTGCTTCGCCGCCGTCGACCGCGATGGTCCAGACCTGGCTGGGTGGAGTCCTGGAGTCCGGCTTCGGGTTCTCGCTGGATTTCCCTGGCCCGGTTTCCGATTGCTGCTTTGGGGACGTGCCTGGACGGTTGGAGACGAACGCCATGTGAGAGCCATCGGGAGACCAGCGAGGGGTGGTGTCGCGGTGGGAACCGGAGGTGAGCCTGAACGCATTGGAACCATCGAGCGCGGAGATCCAGATGGCGGACTTGTAGGAATCGCCGTCCTTGTCGAGCCGTGTCTGGACCCAGGCGATCCGGTCGCCGGATGGAGAAACATGAGGATCGCTGACCAGCTGGATGCGGAAGAGGTCATCGCTGGTAATTGGCCGGCGGGACGGTACGGACGTGAGGGTCATTGAGCAAATCTCCAGTGACGAGGTGGGAGAGCGAACCGGAGGGGTGGTCTCGGCCCGCACGGATCGTCGCCTATACTACCGTGAGAATGGGCGGCCATCGGAGCACATTCTGACTGGTGCTCGACATTCCGCCAAGTGCCTGGAGCCTCCTTATGCAGAGACCATACAAAGGGACAAACTGAGCATTGGCCTCCAGGTATCCGCTTGACCTGCCTGAAGACGACAATTCACCCGAAGGATCGAGACCGGGCTCGCGAGGGAACGACGGCTGGGCCATCCGGTTCGCCGCGGCCGCGGCCGAGATACTGCTGGACCTGGGTGACTGGAGACGCCGGCACCTCGACCTGACGCGGGCCATCCTGGGCCTGGTGATGATTGGTCTCGGGGTGATGCTGGGATCGGCGGCGGCGTTGACCGATAGCTACCTCCATCGCGGGGTTGAATCGGGTGTCGAAACGCCGTACGTCGTCCTGTCCACCGACCGCGGCCTGGCGACGAACGTGGATCTTCGCAACCTGAGCGCCGACGAGGTGGACGTGATCGCCACGGCGCTCGACCGGTCCAATTTCCAGTACGTGAGACAGAAGGTTTCATGGGCGGACATCGAGCAGGCACGAGGAGAGTTCGACTGGTCGGAATACGACACGATTGTCAACACCCTTCAGCGGCACGGCCTGCAAGTGATCGCCGTAATCGTGGACACGCCTCCATGGGCTCGGGCGATCGGCGATTCGACCTATGCCAACTCCCCGCCACGGCAACCCGCGACGATCGGAGCATTCGCCCGAGAACTAACGAGTCACTACCAGGACAACGTGCCCTTCGTGCAGGTATGGGACCAGCCGAACCTGGCCGAGAACTGGGGCGGCAGAGCGGTGACGGGGACCGAGTTCGAGCCGTTGCTCGAATCGGCCTGGATTGGCGCCCGGGACGGGAACGCCGGCGCGCGGGTGATAACCCCGGAACTCGCGCCGGTTTCCGATCTGCCAGGAGGCGTGACCGACCTGCGATTCCTGGAGCAGTTGTATGCCGCGGGAGCGGATGTGTATTTCGATGTCGTGGGGATTTCCCTCGATGGGGGAGTGTTCTCGCCAGACGACCGCCGGGTGAGCGAGACAAAGCTTAACTTTTCACGAGCGATCCTCTTTCGCGAGATGATGGTGCGAAACGACGACGCTGGGACGCCGGTGTGGGCAACGTCGTTTGGCTGGGCAACCAGCGATTCGGTGACAGCGGAGGAGCAAGCGGAGTTCGTCGAGCGGGGGATGGATCGGAGCTGGGCGGAGTGGCCGTGGATGGGCCTCCTGATGCACTGGGCATTCCTGGCGCCGGCGGGCTCGATCGACAGCCAGTACGCGATCGTGAGTTCCGAAGGGACGTCGACACCGCTCTACCAACGGCTGACCTCCGAGGAACTGATCGCCCGGAGCGAGACGGCGAACACCGGGTTTGCCCCGATGGACTCCGACGCGATCTCCATTTCCGGATCGTGGCAGGATCAGCACCTGGAGGGGAGGACGTTCCGGACCTCGCGACAGGTAGGGGCTTCGGCGACCATCACCTTCAGGGGAACGGGCTTGATCTCGTTCGTGCGGTCTGGTCCGGACACCGGGCTGTTCAGGATCGAGCTGGATGGTGAAGTGGTGCCTGGGGGCGGAGGCGACTCTGGCGAGGACTGGGATCTCTCGGTGTACTCGACCACGGAGGATTTGCCCCGGACACTGGTGGACGGCCTGGACGAAGAGACACATGCGTTGACCATCACTCTGGTGGAAGATGGTGAACTGACGCTGGGCGGATTCGAGGTCACTCGCGAGGCCCCGTTCGTGTGGCCGATCGTGCTGATGGCGGTGGGGTCGTTGCTTGGATTCTTTTTCGGACTGAGAGCGCTGTTGTACCTGTTCGCGACCCGCGCGGGGCACTTGAGGCGACCCGGCCAGGAAGGTAACATTAACGTTGGGCTCCCGAGGTTGAATAATTGGCGGCCAGAACGCAGGGTGTCGTAACCCTTCGGCACGCGACGTGGTATTCGCGCGGCGTTTACACTTCGCCGGGTGAAGCGCGCCAGTACGGGCGATCCCACCTGCCTCCACTTTGCCTGGCGCCTGTCGCCACCACCAGAAGTTCGACATGAATACCGATACCCCGGCGGCTGACGAACTCCGCTCCACAATCCCAGACGTGCCAGGGCACATGCCTCCGGAAGACGGGAATCCAGCCGGGGACGTGCCGGCGACGATTGGCAAGCGGCTCATGCAGCCGCGCACATTCGTTTCCTTCGGGATCGCGGCGCTGATCGTGCTGTTCCTGTTCCGCGGGTTGGGGATCGACCTGAACGATGTCCTGTCGCAGATGCGGAACGCGGACCCGCTTCTGTATGCGGCGGCCTTCCTGACCTTCTACTCCGCCATCGTGGTGCGGGCGGTGCGGTGGAGAATGATGCTGCGGCGGGCAGGCATCTCGGAAGACAACGGATACGCAATGCCAGGCGTGGCTGACACCACGCAGATCATGATCCTTTCGTTGTTCGTCAACTGCGTGGTTCCAGCCCGGTTGGGAGACGCATACCGGAGTTTCCTGCTGAAAGAACGGAACTCGGCGTCGTTTGGCGTCAGTTTCGGCACGATCCTGGCGGAGCGGCTGATCGATATCGTCGTGATGGTGGGGGTCGTGCTGGCGGCGGGAGCGGTGGTGTTCGGCACCAACGTGCCGGGCAGGGCGGAGCAGGCGTTCCTGCTGGGGCTGGCCGTGGTCGTGATCGGGCTGGCCGGCGTGGTGGTGTTGTTCCGGTACAGGTCGCGGATCGAGAACCGGATTCCGGAGCGCTTTGCCATCCATTTCCGGAAGCTCAACGAAGGCATCTTCACGATCCTGACGCGGCCTCTCCCCTACGTGGGACTCGGCATCGTGATCTGGTTGTTCGACGGGTTGCGGGTGTACCTGGTTGCTCGCTCGCTTGGCGCGGAGCTCTCGATCCCGGAATCGATCGTGGTCTCCCTGCTGAGCGCGCTGGTGACGATCATTCCGTTTACCCCGGCTGGAGTGGGATTCGTGGAGGGGTTCATGATCTGGATTCTTCCGCAGTTGGGCGTGGATCGAAGCACCGCGGTCGCGATTGCCCTGCTGGATCGTTCGATCACCTTCCTGAGCCTGATCGTTATTGGGCTCCCGCTCTACCTGTGGAACCTGCGCAAATCCGCGCAACTTGTTAAGCTGGAGCGAGACCGGGACGGCTCGGATCGGCGAGCGCCGTCCGCCCAGGCGCCCGGCGGCTGAGTAGAGTTTCATGACCGACGAACATCCAGTTGCACCAATCGAGGAACCCGGGACGACCTCCGCCGCGGGACCAGAGGAAACTCCGCGACCCAGGGATCCGGACGAATGGCGGCTTTGGCCCCCTTCCTCGAAGGTCCAAATCGTGCTGATCGCGGCGGGATTCGGCCTGTTCAATTTCATCCTGCTGGCGATCTGGGCCCTGGTGATGATGGATCGTTTCGGTTAGCCACGCCACACCTTGCTTCGCGCTGGGAGGATTCATTGTCGATGACCGATTCCGAGCCTATACGTCCTCAGGAGATTCGCGATCTGGCCGCGGCCGTGCGCGAGCAGGTGTCGCGCGTGATCGTCGGCCAGGCGCGGGTTGTGGACGACATGCTTGTGGCGTTGTTCGCGGGCGGCCACGTCTTGCTGGAAGGCGTGCCTGGGCTTGGCAAGACACGGATGGTGCGGACGATTGGCCAGGCGCTGGACCTGACGTTCAGCAGAATCCAGTTCACGCCGGACCTGATGCCCGCCGACATCACCGGGACGAACATCCTGAGCGAGACGATCGATGGCCGGAGGACGTTCTCGTTCGACCGGGGACCAATCTTCGCCAACATCGTGCTGGCGGACGAGATCAACCGGGCCACCCCCAAGACCCAATCGGCGCTCCTGGAGGCGATGCAGGAGGCCACGGTGACCGTGGCGAACCAGGGCCACGTTCTGCCGAGTCCATTCTTCGTGCTGGCGACGCAGAACCCGGTGGAGATGGAGGGTACCTATCCGCTGCCGGAAGCACAGTTGGACCGGTTCTTTTTCAAGCTGGAAGTCCCCTTCCCTTCGGCCGAGGAGATGGCGGCGATCGTGACACGCACCCAGGTCGAAGCCGAACCCGAACTGGAACGCGTGGCCTCGGGCGATGATGTGCAGCGCATTCTGCGAACAGCGAGGCAGGTGCCGATCGCGCACTCGGTGCTGGACTATGCGATCCGGATGGTGATGGCGACCCATCCCACGAACGAGGGCGCGCCGGGCCTCGTTCGCCAGTACGTTCGGTATGGGGCGAGCCCAAGGGGCGCGCAAACGATCGTTCTGGCCGCGAAGATCAAGGCGATCATGGACGGGCGGTTGAACGTGTCCTACGCCGACATCCGATCGATGGCGCTACCAGCCATGCGGCACCGGATCGTGCTCAACTTCGACGCGGAGGCGAACGATGTATCCGCCAATGACATCATCGAGCGGTTGGTCGAATCAGTTCCGGATACAGGGTTGTAGCGGGATGCGACGCGTGGCGATTGGCTCGATTCCGGTTGACGATCGGGCTACGGAATGGTAATCTTCCGGACGTTGCTGGAGGCGTGGTGTAGTGGCCTAACATGCAGCCCTGTCAAGGCTGAGATCGCGGGTTCGAATCCCGTCGCTTCCGCCAGTAAACATCCTGAGAATGTCGGGTCGTGGGCCAAGCCCG
>CAZUPA010000136.1:0-8245 GCA_964622205.1 uncultured Sphaerobacteraceae bacterium | reverse complement strand
TCGAACTGGCGGACAGGGACCGCGCCGTGTACCGCTACGTGCGCCGGATGTTCTCCCCGAAGTTCTCGCCCATCGACAGCCAGAACGTCTGGCACGGCATCCTCGAAGAGGTGCGTCAGGACCCCACCTGGCAAAAACTCGCGGAGAAAACCGCCCGCGACGAATCGAAGGCATCGGCCCGCAGCAAGGCCGGACACGCCTCTCGACGCACCAATGAGGCCACCAGTTCTTTTTCTTTGCCCAACGACGGTGACACGCCGGAACCCAAGACGACAGGAGGTGACAGTGGCAATGACAGCACAACTGTCGAGAGAGGGCAGTCCAAACCGCTAGCGCGAACCTCTGTTGCACAGACCAACAATGGTTTGGAGACCGTTGATGAACCGGCCAACAATGGTTTTGACCAGAATCCGCCACCCGCTGTTGCACCCACCAACACAGGTGGCCCAACCAGTGTTCAACCGACCAACACTATGTATTACCAATCATTAACCACAACAACGACTGAAGCATTCGACGAGATTGTGGGTGGGCAACCCGCCTTCGGAGCGGAGCATGCTCCCGACCAGGCTCGTTCCGAAACCGAAGCCATCCGCTTCTTCGAGGAAGCGAACGATCGGGTGTCGACACCCGCCGAACGGCGGCTGCTCCGGCAACTCGCCGATCGGTACGATCCGCCCGCCCGCGAGCAGGGGGGTTCCGGGTGGCTGTGGCTGGGGATGGCGATCGACGACGCGGTCGCGGCGGGCAGCGCCTTCGTGGCTCCGAAGCGGATTCGCGAGATCCTTGCCCGGTGGCAACGGGATGGCCTTCCCGAAGAGCACGCGATCGAAGCCGCGAGTCTTGCCGGCGCGTCACAGTCAATCGCGAGACCTGTGACAAGCAGCGCCACCGTCAGTCACAGGTTGTCGCGGGAGCCATCGCCACCGCAACCCGGCGAGATCGGGGCGGACCCATTCGTGGCGCCGGTCTTCATGATCGAGGAGTGCGGTCTCACCAACCGCCAGGTGTGGTCCGCCGTGATGGGAGATCTCCACCAGTCCGGAAGCATCAGCCAGGCCGACGTCTCCACCTGGCTGCGGGACGCCGCCATCCTCGACTGTGGCGATGGCGAGGTGGTGATCGGCGTGCCCCACGAGCTGGCCCGCCGCCGGGCCACTGGGCGCTATGTGGGCGCCATCCGGCAATCACTGGAGCGCGTCACCGGCCTCCGGCTGGAAGTCTCGGTCATCCTCTTCCGCGACTGGGACGCCGCCTGACCGGCAATTCGTTCCGATCGCTCGTCATCTGGATCGCTGGGCCGGTCCGCGGATCAGGACGCCACGGCGTCTGAAGTGAGCACGAACCGGCACCGGGGCGGATCGCTCTTGTCGCAGGCTTCGGTCACGGGTTGGCCCAACGCCGTCTCCAGCATCGATTGCAGCACCCGGCAGGCATTCGGATGCTCGGGCACCGTTCGCGAGAGCGGGCAGTCGTAGCCCTGCACCGCCAGGCAGTCGCCGGTAGTGTCGATCTCGGCGAGCCCCCCGATGGAGGCGAATGCCTCGACCACCGCCGGTAGCCGCGCATCGACCCCGCCAGGCTGTGCTGGAATACCCGCCGCCATCCGCTGGCCAACCTCGGCCAGCGCGGCGTCGATTTGCTCCGCCGTCATCTGTTCGGAGAGCACGCCCAGGAGATGGTCGAGAATCATGGCGTAGGGTTTGGGAAAGAGCCGGTCGGCCTCGGGAGAAAGCCCGTAGAGCCAGGCGGGTTTGCCTGGCCCGCGGCGCGTCCCGTCGATCGCGACCAGGCCATCCCGCTCCAGCGTGTAGAGCTGGTTTCGCACCGCGTTGTCCGAGAGCGCCAACTCGCCAGCCAGGTCGTCCACCGTCTGCTTACGCCGTCGCAACAGCGCCAGGATTCGCCCGGTTGTTGTTGAAAAAAAGCGCCGCTCCCAGGAACCGCCCGCCATCTGTCCTCCCAATCGAATACCTGTCCATCATAGGGGCGAAAATCCCATCAAGTCAAGTAAACACCATAAATGCTTGACTTATGGCGTTTACGCGGTATGGTGGGAAAAGTGATGATTCAGGAGCGGCGTCCTTGCGAGGCCAACGCGCTTGTGTTCCTCAAAACCGAGGGGAGGGTGATCGGGGGAGCGCGAAGTCATCGTTATTCCGGCAACAGGACGTCGCGGTTGACCAGTATGTGCGGCGGGATCCGTTTCCCGTCACTCGAAGCTCTTGGGGACTCGATCCCCGGAAAGGAGTACTCGATGTTTCGATCTCTCCGGTATCTACCGGTTGCGCTGCTCACCTGCCTTGCCCTGATCGGCGCTGGCTGGACGGTTGGATCGGCGCGGGACCACACCCACGCCGGAGCCGCCCATCCGTCCCACGTCCACGCGGGCGCTTGCGTCGATCTCGATCCCAACCCCGCCTATCCGCTCCAGGATGTCGCGCCCGTAACTCCCGATGCCGGGGCTGGCTCGGTCGAGACGGCGACGACCACGCTGGATGTTTCCCTTGACGAATTGCTGGCCAGCCCCTTCGCCATCAACGTGCATGAAAGCGCCGAGAACGTCGCCACCTACATCGCCTGCGGTGACATCGCCGGTCCGGTGGTCGATGGCACACTCCTGGTCGCCCTCCACCAGCAGAACGATTCGGGATACTCCGGCGTCGCGGTGCTGTCACCGGCTGAAGCAGGTTCCGGAACGAACGTGGCGGTCTACCTCGTCCAGGACACCGCGGCGGCATCGCCGGAACCTGCCCTCCCCGCCGGAGACGCTAACACCGTGGCGGTTTCCATCTTCGATTTCGGGTTCGATGGTGAAACGGTGGAGGTCCCGGTTGGCACGACCGTCACCTGGACCAATGATGGCCAGGTGATTCACACCACGACCTCGAACGATGGCCTCTGGGATTCCAACATCATGAACGCCGGCGACACCTTCAGCTACACGTTCGATGAGCCAGGCGCCTACGAGTACCTCTGCTCGCTGCACCCAACCATGGTCGGCACGATCGTCGTGACCGGCTCGTAGAACGCACTCGCCGGGGGCGAACGCTTCTGCGCCGCCGGTTCAATCCTGACGCCAAAAGTGGTGGACATCGTTCATGCGAACGATGTGAACAGAACAGTGAGGTCCGGGTTCTCGTCCAGCAATGGGACGGCGGAGCCGGCCCCGAGGAGAAACAACATGTCCCGCTCGCGGTTAGCGTCGCTTCTCGTGTCACTCGTCGCGTTGATGTCGCTCACCCTCGCCGCCTCGGCTCAGGGAGCAACCCCGGGCGCGAGCCTGGCACACCCGGCTCACATCCATGTGGGCACCTGCGCCGAACTCGACCCGAACCCCACCTATCCCCTTAACGATGTCACCCAGGTCGAGGACAGCGATGTCTCGACCTCGACTATCTCGCTGGATGTCACGCTGGACGACCTGCTGGCGAGTCCGTTCGCGATCAATGCCCATGAGAGCGCCGAGAATATCACCACCTACGTGGCTTGTGGTGACATCTCCGGACCCGTCGTCGATGGCACGCTCCTGGTGCCGATGTGGGAGCAGAATGACTCCGGTCTGTCCGGAATCGCCGTCCTCCAGACGAATGACGCTGGTGGCACGGACGTGACGGTCTACCTGGTGTACGCCGCCGAAGCGTAGGCATTTCCTCTCCTTCGATCGCGCGCGATCCAGGGAATGACACGGACGCCGCCGGGACATCGTCCTGGCGGCGTCGCCGTGCGTGTACTTTCTGGAAGCGATCAGGTTTCGTCGTTCCAGTTCGCGGGCATCTCCCATACCGGGCCGGGGGTGTTTCGCTCGACATGACGGGGTTGGATCGTGATTTCCAGCCGCGCGCGATAATGAGGGCCGGTTGGGCAGCGGCGGCCAGCCCCGGACGATCGTGGAACACCACACCATCGAAGGGTCTCCCGCGTGCCATTGCCCACCGGCCTGCCATACACCATCTCTCGCGCCAAACGCGCCGCCCGCCATCAGGCGCTCCGGTTCCGGAAGCTGCTGGCAACCATCGGGCCGCTCCTGCTGATCGGCCCCTGGGTGGTCATCGTCCTGGCCGGGTACCTCGGCGATCTGGTGGGAGTCCCGGTGGCCTGGCTGGTCGGCCCGATGATCGCGGCGGTCGTCCTCAGCCTCGCCGGCGCCCCGCCCCAACCCTCCACCGCCAAACTCTTCCCGGTCGTCCAGGCCGTGATCGGCGCGACCCTGAGCGCCTCGTTCACCATCGATGCCCTCAAGCCCCTCGGCGAGCACTGGCTGCCCATCGGCGTCTCCGTGGTGCTGGTGCTGGCGGTCAGCATCGGCGCGGGGCTCGTCCTCACGAAGGTCGCCTCGCTCGATATCGCCACCGCCTCGCTGGGAACCATCCCCGGCGGCGCGTCCGGCATGGTGGCCATGAGCGAGGAACTCGGCGGCGATGCCCGGCTGGTGGCCTTCATGCAATACGCTCGCCTCGTGGTGGTCATCGTCAGCATCGCGGTGCTCGCCCGGATGGTGGATACCGGCGGCGAGCCGGTGAACCAGCAACTCGCGGCAAGCGATGGTCCTCCGATGATCGCCAGGTACGGTCTCGCCGTGCTGGTGGCGGGCCTTGGCGGCTGGCTCGGTGTGCGATTCCGCCTCCCCGCTGGAGCGCTGGTCGGCGCGATGATCGTCGGCCTGATCCCTGGCCTGCTCGAAATCGGCCCGCTGGCCTGGCCCGGATTCGTGCTCTCCGGCGCCTACCTGCTGCTTGGCTCCCGCGTCGGTTCCCGCTTCGACCGGGCCATCATCCGCCGTCTGTGGGCGCTGCTGCCGTTCGCCCTGGGCTTCGTGGTGGCGCTCATCGTGATCTGCGCCGGCATCGGCTGGGGACTGCACCTGGCGACGAACCTCGACGTGCTGACGTCGTTGCTTGCAACCTCTCCCGGCGGCATCGACGCCGCCACCATCGCCGCGCTCGATACCGGCGCGAACGTCACCATGGTGGTCTCGATCCAGATGATGCGCCTCCTGATTATGGTGCTGGTTGGGCCGTTCATCATCCGGCGACTGGTCGCGCGGCGGATGCCACCCGTTACCATTGCAACCATCGAACCCGGCGCCCAGCCGGCCCAGCGGGAAAGGACCTCCTGACATGCGAATCGCGATCTTCTCCGACGTTCATGGCAACTCCCTCGCCCTCAATGCCGTGCTCCGCGACATCGACCAGGCGGGCGTCATCGACGCCATCTGGTTCGGCGGCGACTCGGCCGCCCTCGGCTTCGATCCCGCCGGGAGCATCCAGCGGCTCGACGCCATTCCTGGGCTCGTCTCGATTCGCGGGAACACCGATCGCTATCTCGTCCAGGACACCACCGAGGCCGACGACGCCGTCCTGAAGCGGGCCGCAACCGACCACGCGGGCGCCCTCGCCTCCATGCCCTTCGGACGCGGCTTCAGTTGGACGCTCGGAGCCGTGACCGCCTTTGGCTATCGCGAATGGCTGGAAGCCCTGCCGCTGGAGCATCGCGTCACGCTGCCCGATGGCACGCGGGTGTTGCTGGTCCATGCCTCGCCCGGCACGGACGACGGCGACGGAATCCTCCCGGAGGCGTCCGGCGAGGAGGTCGCCGCGCTGCTGGAAGGCGCGGACGCGGACCTCGTCATCACCGCGCACACGCATATCCCGCTGGACCGAACGGTGGGCGATATCCGGGTCTGGAACCTCGGCAGCGTCTCCAATCCCAAGGCCGGGGATACCCGCGCGATGTGGACGCTGCTCGAAGCGGACGAGTCTGGTCATGGCCTCACGCGCCGGTACGCCACCTACGACATCGCCGCCATGCTGGATCGCCTCGCCACGGTCCAGCATCCGACCGGCGCCTATATCCGGAGCTTCTGGGAAAGCGAATAGGCGGCCCCCGCGCAAGCCCGCCTCCGCCAGCGTCAGCCGTTACAGGCGATCCTGAAAGTCTGCTCCCCAGGTACACAAGCGGATTCCGTATCAGCCGTTTCGGATGCCGTTCTCACGCGGTCCGGGATCGGCGGCTCCGTGTGCCCGGTTGTATGGCATGCAAGGGGCGCTGTCTGGCTTGACAGGGTGGGCCTGCCGGATATCATGAAACAAAGGTCCACGATTGTGAAATGTCCAGACGCGCTGACCAGAATCAGCATTGGGAAGGAACAGGGACACCGCATGACAACCGCGCAGGCGAGCGAAACGGAATTGTTCGACACACTGGCATCCGAGATCTATGCGGCGGTGCTCGCCGATGTGCTCGACACGCTGGGACATCGCGACCAGGCGATGACCGCCGACGTGCGTCCGGCCTGGACCGGCGCGATGGTGATCGGACGCGCTCACACCGTGCTTTCGTCCGATATCTACCATCTGTCGGAAACGCCGTACGAAATGGAGATCAAGGCCATCGATAGCGTGCCGGTGAATGGCGTGGTGGTGGCGGGCACCAACAAGTCGACCCGCACCTGCATGTGGGGCGAGTTGCTCTCCACCGCCACCCGGGCCCGGGGTGGCCGCGGGGTGATTCTCGATGGACACAGCCGCGACGTGCGGCAGATGGAGGCAATGGGGTTCCCGGCCTTCTGCACCGGCTTTCGCCCGGTGGACTCGAAGGGCCGGGGCGCCATCGTCGCCGTTGGCGATCCTGTTGTCTGCGGTGGCGTGCTGGTGAATCCGGGCGACCTCGTCTTCGGCGATATCGACGGCGTGGTTGTCGTGCCTCAGGCGGTTGAGTCTGAAGCGATCCGGCTGGCGCGCGAGAAGGTCAGCAGCGAAAATGCCATGCGCGACTGGCTTCTTCAGGGCAAGACCCTGCGCGAAGCCTACGATGAGTTCGGGGTGCTGTAAGGACGATCGGCGGATCGATTCGAACGGAGAGCTGCGCGGTGACCATCGATATCCACACCCATACGCCTCGCTTCGCGACCAGCGTGCCAGCGGACTTGCGGGCCAGGAGCGTCAACACCAAGTGGAATCCGGCCGGTGGCCGGGACCTGGTCTACACCTGGGCCGAGTTCGAGGAAGCCATGGCGCCGGTCGAGCGGGCGGTGGTCTTCAACATCGCCCAGCATCCCACCGCCAACGGCCAGGTCGACGAGCCGTACCTGGTCCGCGCCCCGGACGTGAACGACGAGACCGCGGCCTTTGTCCAGTCCAACCCCTCCAAATACATCGGGTTCTTTTCGGTGCATCCCGACGATCCAGCGATGCTGGACGAGGCTGAACGCAGCCGCGCCGACCTGGGATTGCGTGGGTTGAAACTGGGCCTGAACTACCAGAACGTCGACCCACTTGGCGAAAATGCACTCCGGCTCTTCGCCTATGCCGAGCAGCACGACCTTCCCGTGATGCTGCATCAGGGAACTTCACCGGTGCGGTTCGCCGATATCGACTTTGCCCACCCGCGCCACACCGACCGTCTCGCCATGCGGTTTCCGAACCTGAAAATCATCATGGCGCACATCGGTCACCCATTCACCACCGATGCCCTGATGGTGGCTCGCAAGCACCCGAACGTATATGCCGATATCTCTGGCTGCGCCCTGCGGCCATGGGGGTTCTACCAGGCGATGGTCACCGCGCTCGAATGGGGCGTGCTGGACAGGGTGCTGTTCGGCTCGGATTACCCGGCCTCGACCCCGGCCGAAACGCGCGAGAAGCTGCGCTCGGTCAACGACGCCTGGCCTGGCGGTGGAGCCCCGAAGATTCCCGATGCCGCCATCCTCGCGATCGAGGAACGCGACAGTCTCGCCATCCTTGGGCTCGAGTAGCTCCAGCGCGTTGGCCGGCGGCGCGGGCCGGTGACCGCCATCGCTCCCTGGCGCCATCCGCCTCCAACGCCGGCTGGGCGGATGGCGCCGCTGATGGGAGTCGAGCGGGCGCCCGTGCCACGGGAATGAGCGTCCTACGCGTGGTCCGTTGACACCTGAGGCGTTCCATGAAAACATGAAAACATGATTCACAATCATAATGGCGGCACGCATCATGGCCACGTCGCCGGTCGTTCGCTCGCTCCTCGCCCGCCGATTTCGCAAGCAGAGGTGTCGCTCGATGTCTCGCTCCGTCAATGACCTGATCTGGTCGAATTTCTTTCAGTTCAGCTACAACAGCTACACCGAGGACGCCGAAAAATGCGGCTGGACCGGTCATCCCGACATCGGCTATTCGCCCCGGTTGCGTTGGGACGACAAGCTGTGGGATGACCTGGTCGGCCAGATGGTCGAGGCTGGGGTTAACCAGATCATCTTCAGCCTCGGCGA
>CAZUPA010000135.1:0-8279 GCA_964622205.1 uncultured Sphaerobacteraceae bacterium | reverse complement strand
CGATCGTTTCCGCCATCCTGAACCCGTGTCCCTCTCCCTCGAAGGTGAGCAGCGCTACCGGCAATCCCTTCGCCCGCACGGCATCGGCCATCATCACCGACTGGTTCGGCGGAACCACCTTGTCGTCCAATCCCTGGAACAGAATCATCGGGCTCGAAAGCTGCTCGATGTGATGGATCGCCGACCGCTCCCGGATCAGGTCAATCGCCTCGGGATAGGGACCAACCAGGCCGAACAGGTACTTCGATTCGAATTTGTGGGTATCCACGATCATCGCTTCCAGATCGCCAATGCCGTAGTAGCTGGCGCCCGCCGCGAACACATCGCGGAACGCGAGCGCCGCCAGGGTGGTGAAGCCACCGGCGCTCCCGCCCCGGATGATGAGCCGGTCCTTGTCCACCAGACCCTGTTCGGCCAGTGAAAGCGCGCCGGAAACGCAGTCGTCGACGTCAACAACACCCCACGACTCGCTGAGCCGCTCTCGGTACTTCCTGCCGTAGCCGGTACTGCCGCCGTAGTTTACGTCCAGGATCGCGAACCCCCGGCTGGTCCAGAATTGCGTGTCCAGCGAAAAGGTCGAGGCGGTTGCGCTGGTTGGCCCACCGTGACTCTCCACGATCAAGGGCGGGAGATCGCCTTCCGGAGCCGTCACATCCTTGTTCGTCGGAGGGTAGTAGAACCCGTATGCCGTCGCGCCGTCCGGCGTATCCCATGAAATAGCCTGGGCAACGGAGACGTATCCAGGATCGAGCGGCTCGTCGGACAACTCCGTGATCGGCGCCATCGACCCGGTCACCGGGTCCAGTTGGTACAGTCGCGGAGACTCCATCTGGGAGCCGCCCCGGAATACGATCGAGTGACCATCCGGATGCGGCTGGACATCGGTGAGTGAGGCGAATGTGTGGTCGAACTGGGCAATGTCCCCGGTATCCGGGTCAATCGTGCTCAGATACCACTGGCCATCGTGCGTGAAGGCGGCGACGATCGTCCCATTGGCGAGTTCGGTCCATGTCGATGCCCCGAACTGCCACAGCGGCACGCCATATTCCACTTCGGCCTTTGTCAACTCGGTGGCCTCTCCCCCCGGCTCGCTCCGGTACAGGTTCCACCAGCCCGTTTTGTCCGAAACGAAGATCAGCCGCCCCTGGCTGTCCCAGTCGTGCAGGATCACCGATTCTCCCGGGCCGCCAGCCACCGCCCGCGCATCCTGAACACCTCCGTCCGCCGTGATTGTCGCGCTCCACAACACGGTTTCGTCCCATGGCATGGAAGGGTGGTTCCATGTGATCCAGGCGATGCGGTCGCTGTCCGGCGACAGGCGCGGCGAGGAGATGAAATCGGTCCCGGAAGCGACGATCGAGCCGCCGCCCGCGTTGGGGCCGTCGAGGTCGAGCGTCACCATGGTGTTTTCCGGCTCGCGGCCCTGCCTGGCGTGGTCCTCGCGAATGGCGTAGAGCCGGTTGTGCTTCGCATCGAACCGGAGGTCGGCGTAACGATACGAGGACTCTGGCGTGATCGGCCGTGGCTCGGACCCAATCCCATCCATCCGGTACAGCCTGTTGTCGGAAAAGTTCGAGAAGACGATGGCGTCGCCCGCGGCCGCCCACGAGGCCCCGCCATACTCATGCACCCGGTTTCGCACCGAAAAGGGGTCCGGCGTGACATCCTTCGGTCCTTCCGGGGTCAGCATCATCAGCACGTAGCGGCCACGTTCCCTGGGCCGAACTTCCACCCAAAGCAGGTTGTGGCCATCCGAACCTGGTTCGCGAACGCCCGGCGCGGTCTCGGTAAGCCGGTGCGCGGTAATCGGTGATGGCCAGGCGCCATGGGGTGTCGTGGCCTGGGTGGTTGCGGTCGGCGAATCGGTCACGAATGATCCTTCCGTTCTGCTTGGGTCCCGGATGTGGGCAGTATACGTTCACGAAAGGATACTTTCTGCCCGCAAGGTCTGCAGGTTCCAGCCATGCCAGGTGGTGCATACTGGAGCCCTTGTGAAGGGCCTCATGGTCACTCCATGGGCTTGCGGCGCTCGTCAGGGGTCTCGTGCATCATGGCACTCGATATCAACAACGTGAGCAAGGCTTTTGGGAGTTTCCAGGCCGTCGATGACGTGAGCTTCTCGGTCACGCCCGGACGGATTTTCGGCTTCCTCGGAACCAACGGCGCCGGCAAAACCACCACCATGCGGATGATCCTGGACATCATCCGCCCGGATAGCGGGACGATTACGTGGAACGGCACATCGAACGTGGATGTCCCCCGCAACGACTTCGGCTACCTCCCCGAAGAGCGTGGCCTGTACCCCAAGATGCAGGTGGAGGAGCAACTGCTCTTCCTCGCCCAGCTTTACGGCGCGGACAAGGCAACGGCCAGGGCCTCGCTGGACGAGTGGCTCGAACGCCTCGCCATCGCCGAGAACCGCCACAAGATGGTGGAGCAACTCAGCAAGGGCAACCAGCAAAAGATCCAGTTCCTCGCCGCCATCCTCCACGACCCGGAAATCCTCATCCTGGACGAACCATTCAGCGGGCTCGATCCCGTGAACGCCGACCAGATGAAGCAGGCGTTCCTCGAAATGCGCAACCGGGGCAAGACGATCATCTTCTCCACCCACCAGCTCGAAGACGCCGAGGAGCTTTGTCACGAAGTCGTCATCATCAACCGGGGCAAGCTCCTGATTTCCGGCGAGGTCATGGATGTGCGGCGGAGCATGGAGCGCCAGGTCGTCAGGTTCGCCGTGGCCAACGGCGGGGATACCGGGTGGGTCGAACGCGTTCCGGATGTGAGCATCGCGCGCCGCCGCGAGGACTACCTCGAGTTGCGCGTGCCGGACGCCGCCGCCGCCCAGCGGGTGCTGGCCGAAGCGCTACGCCAGCAACTCACCGTCACTCAATTCGACATCAGCTTTCCGTCGCTCAACGATGTCTTCCTTCACCTCGTTCGAGGAACTCGCGACGTGAGCGGAACCGAAACCGACGAGGAATTGCTGGCCGGCGTCAGCGCCTGATCTCACTATGAGCAACCCCGGGGGACGCAATCGATGCTCGATATTCAACGCGTATGGCTGGTGGCCAGGCGAGAGTGGTGGACGAGGCTCCGGCAGCGATCATTCATCTTCACCACCATCGCCCAGGTCCTGTTCGTTGCGATCGCCAGCAGCCTGCCGGTGATCATCGCCGCCTTCGATGACGATGGACCTTCCACGTCGCGGGTGCTGGTGCTCGACCAGGCGGACGCGGGCGTCGTCGAACGACTCGCCCCCTACGTCGCCGTGCCGGGGGATACCGGCGGCGACGATGTCGTGGAACTGGTTCCCTCGGACCTGAGTGTCGAAGAGGCGCGAAGCCAGGTCGACGATGGCGACGCCGACGCGGCCTTGGTGGTGAGCCGGGGCGAGGACAATGACCTGGCCTTCACCTACATCAACCCGGATGGCGAAAGCGACAGTCTCTCCCAGCAGGTTTTCGCTGGCGCGGCCGCGATCACGCTTGAGGACCGTCTCGCCCAAAGCGGCATCGACGAGGAAACGTTCGAGCAGGCGACCGCTCCTCCCTCGTTCACCGTCGAGTCCCCCGATCTCCAGGTGGCCGACAGCGATGACGCGATTAGCGGCATCGAAATCGTGCTCGCCTACTTCTTCACCATCATCATGTTCATGGCCATCATGCTCTATGGCACCTGGGTGGCCCAGGGCGTGGTGGAGGAAAAGAGCTCCCGGATCATGGAGATCATGATCAACGCCGCCACCCCGCGCGACCTGCTGGCTGGCAAGGTTATCGGCATCGGCGCGGCCGGGCTCACCCAGCTCCTGCCCATGCTGATCACCGGTGGGCTCGTGTTCGGCTTGCAGAAGCCCATCGCCAATCTCTTCGGCATCGACACCTCATCGCTGCCGGACTTTGACTTCAGCGGGGTCTCGGTGGAGGCGGTCGGCTGGTTCCTGCTGTACTTCCTGCTTGGATTCACGTTGTACGCCGCCATGTATGCCGGTCTGGGCTCGCTCGTCAGCCGCCAGGAAGAGGTCAATCAGGCCATCTCCCCGATGATGACCGTGATGATGGTGGGGTACATCTCCTCGTTCCTCACCATGTGGATACCCGACAGCATCTGGGCCCGCGTGCTCTCGATCTTCCCGCTCACGGCCCCGTTCGTGATGGTTTCCCGTGTCATCGTGGGCGACCCGCCCGCGTGGGAGATGGCGCTCAGCGTCGGCCTGCTGGCGGTCACCATGCTCGCCGCCATTCTGATCGCCGCCCGGCTCTACCGCATAGGCGTGCTGCTCTACGGCCAGAAGCCAAGCTGGAAAGCCCTGTTCAGCCGTCAGCTGTCGGGCACAACCCGCTAACCGCTTGTCTTCGCGCACTTCCCCAGGCAGTGACCGGTCTTGTGCCGGTCACATGCTCACACTGTACCGTCGTTCACCGCGCGACTCCGGCTATCATGCCACCGGCGTCATCGATCGCTGACGAGGCCCCTATGAGCCCTGAGCGGCTGACCGCTCTCCACGCGCCGGATCAAGAGACCGTGAATCGACTCCCCGCGGGGATGCAGGCAGCCTGGGTAGCTCCGGTCTTCGTGTTCATCTGGAGCACGGGCTTCATTGGCGCCCGTTACGGCATGCCCCATGCCGAACCCGCCACCTTTCTCACCATGCGATTCGCGGGCGTCCTCGTCCTCATGGTTCCCCTCGTCCGGCTGCTCTCGATCCCGCTCCCACCGCGAAACCAGATCCTCCACATCGGCGTGGCTGGCCTGCTGCTGCAGGGCGGGTACCTGCTCGGCGTCTTCGAGGCGATCCGGCACGGCATGGGCGCCGGGCTCGCCGCCCTCATCGTGGGCCTGCAGCCGATCCTCACCGCGCTGCTCGGCGCCATGGTGAACGAGCGTGTCACGGGCAGGCAGTGGCTGGGGCTGGCGCTCGGGCTCGGCGGCGTCACGCTCGTCGTCTGGGAACGGCTTTCGCTGAGCGGGCTCTCGCCCATCAGCGTGCTCATGAGCATCGCCGCCCTCATTTCCATTACCCTTGGCACCCTCTACCAGAAGCGCTTCACGCCTGTGTTCGACATCCGCATGGGCGGCGTCATCCAGTTCACGGCCGCGCTCCTGCTCGTCGTGCCCGTCGCGTTGCTCACCGAAACCCGCGATGTCGAGTGGACCACGCAACTGGTTGGCGCGCTGCTTTGGTCGGTGCTCGCCCTTTCCCTTGGCGCGACATCGCTCCTGTTCCTGCTCATCCGCCGTGGGGCGGCAACGAAGGTCGCCAGTCTCATGTACCTCACGCCCGGCGTCACGGCGGTCATGGCCTGGATCCTGTTCGACGAGTCCCTCACCTTCCTGATGGCGCTGGGCATCCTCCTCACGGCATGTGGCGTCCTCGCCATGTTGAAACGGTCCGGAATCCAGGCGAAATAGCCTCGAATGCGGCGATACGATGAGAATTGGGACACCGGTTCACTGGGTGTAACAATTCGGACACACACTTTCCACAGGAACGAGATTAAGGTTCGTTAGTCTTTACCCAGGCAGCCAGGGAGCGCTTGCCGAGCCCTGGCCACCAGCGCCTGTAACACACGAGCTATGCCCAGGCCGGACAACCCGCCTGGCGCGAAGAGGAGCATCGCTTTGGGCGTGGAAACACTGCTTGAGCCGCGACAGCAAACCAATGGGGCCACGACCGTCCCGGACCTTGCGGGCGTCGGGCGGCGTGGCCAGCTACAGGGAGAGGCGATCCTCGAAGTCAGCGGCCTGACCAAGCAATTCGGAAAACTGCTGGCCGTCGACGATCTCAGCCTCACGGTGCGGACGGGAGAGGTGCTCGGCTTCCTCGGTCCGAACGGGTCCGGGAAAAGCACCACCATCGGCATGATTCTCGGCCTGATCGTCCCCACCAGCGGCACGATCGCCATCGCGGGCCAGCAACTCGCCACCCATCCCTCGCTGGTGAGCCGGCACATCGGCGCGATCATCGAAAACCCGGCCTTCTATCCCTACATGTCCGGCCGCGACAACCTCCGCGCCCATGCCTTCGCGGTCGGTAACGTCCCCGAGTCCCGCGTCGACGAACTGCTCTCCCTCGTCAATCTCACCGAACGCGCCCGGCACAGGTTCAAGAGCTACTCGCTGGGTATGAAGCAGCGTCTTGGCATCGCCTCGACACTCCTCACCGATCCCGCCCTGGTCATCCTGGACGAGCCAACCAATGGCCTCGATCCCGCGGGCCAGCGGGAGATTCGTGAAATCATCCCGCGCCTGGCCGACGAAGGTCATGGCGTGCTGCTGGCCAGCCACATGCTCCACGAGGTCGAGCAGGTCAGCGACCGCGTCCTCATCGTGCGCCGCGGCCGAAGGATCACCGACGGCAGCGTCGATGACCTCCTGCGCCGGGGAGGCTACATTGAAGTGGTGGTCGACGGTGCGGAGCAGCAACAGGCGATGCGTCTGCTCCGGCCCCTGCCGGAAGTTGAGCAGGTGACGGCCGAAGACTCCCGGCTTATCGTCGTTGCCCCCGAAGACGCGGGTGGCGCCATCAACCGCGCGCTTGTCGAGGGCGGCATCTTCGCCAGCGCCATTGCCCCGAAGCGCAGCACCCTCGAAGACCTGTTCCTGGAGATGACCCAGGAGACGGCTGGATCGAAGTAGATCCGTCTCCATTCAGTGTGTTAAGCGCATCTTCCGGAGTAGTTGGCCATGATTCATCTCTTGAGAAGTGAACTGTTCCGGCTGCGCAAACGGCCCCAATCCTGGATTCTTGGCATCATTATGTTTCTCGTGGTGGCCGCCTTCTATTCCGGGTTGACGATCGCCAGTTTCCTGCTCTCCGACCCCACCGGCACGGAGCAAAACCTCCAGCTTGGAAGCGTGTTCGAGAACGGCATGCAGATCGTCACGCTCACGGGCTCCATCCTCACGGTGGTGTTCGCGGCGGGACTCATCGGCAACGAGTTTGGCTGGAACACGATTCGGCCACTGCTCGCCAGGGCCAGCAGCAGGAGCGCCCTGCTGAGCGCGAAGTGGATCACGCTGTTCGTCGCCTCGATCGCTCTCTTTTTCGTGGGGCTCATTGCCACACTCGCGTTTTCCGCGCTTGGTTCCGCGGTCGCGGGGGCGTTCGAAGGCGTCGCCGCCGGCGCTGTCCTGGATTGGGTGGTCGAGTTCGCCCGGCTGGTGTTCTCCCAGTTGCCGTATACCGTCATGGCCTTCGCCGTTGCCCTGCTCACTCGATCCAACGCCGCGGGAATCGCCGTCGGCATCGGGTTTGGCATCGTCGAAGCGCTGGTTTGGTCGCTCGTCTCCCTGATGACCGATGCGTTCGAATCCGTTCGCAAGTTCGGCATCGAGTACCCGTCGGCGCTGTTGGCCAGCATGGATCCCGGCATGGACGATGCCTCCACGGCGGAAATGTGGCGCGCGGTGGCCGTCCTCACCGTCTGGATGGTTTGCATGGTCGTGGCGACGTACTGGGTGTTTAACCGGCGAGACGTGGTCTCTGGCTGACAGATTGCGTCTATTGGCAGGGCGGACAACAGCCGCTCGTTTGCTGTGAGAAACATTTCGTGCTCCATCGCGGCAGGTCCGCCCCTGCCCGAATGAGGTGCAGGCGACATCTTCCGGGCAAACCGTTCCACCGGTACAATCCACGCTGCTGACTGTTCGATTGATCCGGTCCGGAGTATGGAAGTGTCGTTCAACCAGGTTATCGGCTTGCCCGTCGAATCGCTCGATACCCCTGCCCTCGTCGTGGACCTCGATGTCCTCGACTCCAACATCGCGACCATCTCCGGCCTGCTCGCCGAGCGCAGGGTCTCCTGGCGGCCCCATGCCAAGGCCCACAAATCGCCAGCCATCGCCCACCGCCTGTTGGCGGCCGGCGCCATCGGGATTACCTGCGCCAAGCTCTCGGAAGCCGAGGTCTACGCCGCCAGCGGAATCCGCGACATTCTCATCGCCAATCAGGTCGTTGGCCCGGTCAAGGCGCGGCGCCTGGCGCAACTCGCCACCGAAATCGACGTAATGAGCGCGGTCGACAGCATCGAGGGCGCGCGATTCATCAGCGATGCCGCCGTCGAGGCCGGTTCGCAGCCCCGCGTGGTGATCGAAATCGACTCCGGCATGAACCGGGCTGGTGTCCAGCCGGGCGAGGCCACGGTCGAGCTGGCGAAGCACCTGGTGAAGCTGCCCAACATCCGGTTCGCTGGTGTCATGGCCTGGGAGGGGCACGTCCTGACCATCGCCGATGGGGAGGAGCGCCGCGCCGCGGTCCAGGGCGCGATCGGAAGCGT
>CAZUPA010000134.1:1341-8379 GCA_964622205.1 uncultured Sphaerobacteraceae bacterium | reverse complement strand
TGCGCGAAAGCCACGCACGCCGCCAAACTGGGCGCCGCAACCTCAACTGGGGAGATTTCACCATGCGTGTTACCAGAATCGTTCCGCTCGTTGTCATGCTGCTCATGACCAGTATGGTCTTGCCCGCCGCTGGCCAGGAAGCCACGCCGGCCTCTGGCGACGTGGACGTCATCGTCAATGGCCTCACCAACCCTCGCGGGTTCACCTGGGGCGACGACGGCACGCTCTACCTGGCGCTCGCGGGCGCTGGGGGTGACGCGCCTGTCGTCGTCGATGGCACGACATACCCTTCCCTGGTGGGTGACAGCGCCAGCATCGTTACGGTCGCTGATGGCTGCACGACGCCCGTGATCGACGGGCTCCCCTCTGGCTACTGGACCGAGCGCCACTGGACCTGGGGCATCATGGATGTCGTCATCCTCAACGGCGAACTCTATGCCCTGAGCGCCGCTGGCAGCGAAAGCTGGGGCAATCCCGACATCGCGAATGGCATCTACCGCATCCTGGCCGACGGCACCTGGGAACTGGTGGCCGATCTCGGTACCTGGACCGCGGAGAACCCCGTCGAATTCATTCCGTGGGACTACGATCCCTATGGCTCCTGGTTCGACCTCGAGGCCGGGACTGACCGCTTCTGGGTCACCGAAGCCGTGGGCGGACGCCTGCTCAGCGTCACCCTCGACGGTGAGATCAGTGCGGTCGTCGACTTCTCGGCGGTCCAGATGACTCCCACTGGTATCGCCCCCGACAGCGACGGTGGCGCCTACGTGACGTTCGAAACAATCACGCCATTCCCCGACGGCGCGTCGAAGGTCGTCCACGTCACCAGCGCCGGCGAAGTCACGGATTACGTCACTGGCCTGACCGCCGTGACCGATCTGGTCATGGGTCCCGACGGCTCGCTGTACGCCGCCGAAATGGCCACCAACAACCTGGACGATGCTCCCTACATCATGCCCGGCACCGGGCGCATCGTTCGCCTGACCGCCCCCGACACGATCGAGCCGGTCGTCACCGGTGTCGACTATCCGGTCTACCTCGGCTTTGCTCCAGACGGCTCGCTGTACTTCTCCGCACCGGCGTTCGGCGAGAACCGTGGCGAAGGGCTCGGCTTCCTGGCTCGCGTCGATCTCGCCAACGCCCCAGTCTCGGCGGAGGGCATCGATGCTGTCGCGCCGACCTGCGATACCGCCGATTCAGGTTCGGACATGGGCGACGCCGCTCCGAGCGATGTGGCCGTCACCATCGGAGACTTCGTTTTTGAGGACGCGGCCATCGAAGTTGGCGTGGGCACCACGGTCACCTGGACCAACAACGACATCTGGCCACACACCGTCACCAGCGTCGATGGCCTGTTCGACTCCAGGCGGATCGATCCGGGCGAGACCTTCAGCTACACCTTCGCCGAACCGGGCGAGATTGCCTACTTCTGCGAATACCATCCAGGCATGCAGGGAACGGTCCTGGTGTCCTGATCTCCACGCACCCACAAACCTGCCAGGCCAGATCTGACCTGGCAGGTTTGTTACGGGCAGTTGAGAAGAGGCACGCAGCGCGCAACGGTTGCCTGTCCCCACGAAGTCCCTCGCGCCGGCTGGCGCGGGGGGCTTCTCCGTCCTGGCTGGTCCATTCGTTTTGAGCGGGCGGGAACCGTATGGCCGGCGATGGCGTTCAATGGATTGGGTCTCTCGCGAGAACACTAACGCGACGTTCACGATTCGTTCCGCCTTCGTCGATTTCAGGTGATTTTCCGCCTATGAACGCCTACTTTCCTTACGTTAACACTTCCTTCATACTGTCCGAAAACCGGAGTTCGCGATTGATGCCACCGTTCGACGCACCAGCATCGCCCGTACACTGGCTCGACCAGTGCCAGCCATCCCGCTCGAAGGTGGGCGGCAAGGCCGCGAGCCTCGGCGCCCTTGTGAGGATGGGAGCGCCGGTGCCGTGCGCGTTCGCGCTGACGGTGGATGCCTACGCCGGGTTTTCGGCGGCCCATGAGTTGCCGCGCCGGGTGTCGGATGTGTCCCTCGCGGACCTGCCCCGGCTTCGTCATTACATCGAGCGCGCGCCGTTCCCGGCCCACCTCGCGAATTCCCTCGCCTCGGCATACCGGGAGATGTGGAACCGCGCGAACGGGGACTTCTCCCTCGCGGTGCGGTCCTCGGGAACCGCCGAGGATTCGGCGGCGTTCTCATTCGCGGGACTGCACGATACCGTCCTCGATGTCCGCTCGCTGGCGGGCCTGGAAGCGGCGATCAAGCGCTGCTGGGCCTCGTTATGGTCGGACAGGGCGATCCAGTACCGGGTCGATTGTGGCCTGGCCGGTGACCCGCCGGAGATCGCGGTGGTGGTTCAGCGGCTCGTTCGTAGCGATGTCTCGTTCGTCGCCTTCTCCGCCGACCCCGTCACCCAGAACGACCAGCAGGTCGTGATCGACGCGGCCTGGGGTTTGGGAGAGGCGATCGTTTCGGGGCTCATCGTTCCCGATCATGTCACCGTCAACGCCAGCGGCGAGGTGGAGGAGTACGCCGTTGGAAGCAAGCACCTGATGGTGATTCCAGGCGAGGTTCCGGACGCCGGAACCAGGGAAGCACCCGTTCCTCGCATGCTCCAGCGGATGCCCGCGCTATCCCACGGCCAGGCATCGGAGATCGCGGCCATGGCCCGCGACCTGTCGCGCAAGTTCGGCCACCAGGTCGACATCGAAGGCGGCATCGCCGGGGGCCAGATCCACATTTTCCAGGCGCGCCCCATCACAACCCTCGGGCGCTGACACCCATCGTTTCACGGGACCCCGTTCTTCCTTCACCCCAACCAGAACCGCGCTGGATCGCCAGCGCCAGGCTCGTCCACGCCAAAGGAGCACCATCCCATGTCCACTGTCACGCCAGAGATTTCGACCGCGTACGTTGAAGACTGGAACGCCGGCATCGAACCGGGCCAGACATACAGATTCGACCCGATGCATTTCCCGTACCCGATTACCCCGCTCAGCGCCTCGACGATGGGTCCCGCGTTCTCGGTGGGCTCGACGGCGGGTTTCCACGAACTGCACTTGCCAATCGACACCATCTCGGTGACTCACCGCAATCACTACCGGTACGAGTGCTGGACCATGACGCAGCCGACGTCCGAAGAAGACGCGCGGCGGATTGGAGAGATCGCCGGGGCATCGATCCAGTTGGAAATCGGCCGGATGATGGACCGGTGGCGCAACGAGCACCTGCCCTACATCACCGCGCGGCTTGGCCAGCTGGAGTCGCTCAACGTCGCGCCGGCCTCGCCAGCCACGCTGAGCAGGCTGCTGAACGAGGCCCATGCGATTCATGAAGACCTGTGGCGGGTGCATTTCCTGATCGCGGCGCCGATGCTGCTGTCGATCCAGACCTTCGACGAGTTGTACGCGGACCTGTTTGGCGCCGATGAGGCCGAAGGACACGCCCTGCTGGTGGGAGAGCTCTCGGAGAGTGTCAAGGCTGGAATCGGGCTGTCCGACCTGGCGATCGAGGCCAGGGAACAGGGCCTGGCGGACTTGATCCTGAAGACGGACGACGCGAGCCTGACGGCGACGCTGGAAGCAAGCGAGACGGGCCGGGCATTCCTCGGCCAGCTTGCCGCATACCTCGACGAGTACGGCCTGCGGCAGGATCTCTTCGAACTGGCGACGCCGACCTGGCGGGAAGACCCCACGATCGCGCTGGCGAACGTGCGGAACTACCTGCGATCGGGTCACGATGCCCGGGTGGAGCAGGCGGCGAGGGTTCTGGCGGCCGAAGCCGCGCTGGCGACGGCGCGTGAGCGCCTGGCTGGGTTTCCCGAGCCGGTGCGCGGGCAGTTCGAGGCGATGGTCCAGTTCGCGCGGGCCGGCTCATTCCTGCAGGAGGAGCACAACTTCCACATCGACCAGCGAATGACCGCGCTGCTGCGTCTCTTCTACCTCAAGGTAGGACAACGTTTCGTGGACGCCGGACTGCTGGATGCGGCGGATGACGTCTTCTTCATCGAGATCGACGAGCTGCACGAGGCGCTGATCGGCCTGACCGATCCGGGATCGGCGGCCGGCCTGCGCGACCTCGTGGGGCAACGGAGGGCGGCGCTTGCCTTCGCCGCGACGTTGACGCCACCGCCGTTCATTGGCGAGCCCCCGGCTGGACCGCCGCCGGGCGACAACCCAATGGACAGGGCGATGATACGGTTCTTCGGCGGCATGCCCCAGCAGGCGGAGCAGGCCAACCAACTGAAGGGCAACGCGGGTTCGCGAGGAACCGTGACCGGCATCGCGAGAGTGGCCCGGACACTGGACGAGGCGCGTCACCTCCAGCCCGGCGAGGTGCTGGTGGCGGTGACCACGATGCCCGCCTGGACCCCACTGTTCGGGGTGGCGGCGGCGGTGATCACGGAGACCGGAGGCCCGCTGAGCCACTGCGCGATCGTGGCGCGGGAGTACGCCATTCCGGCCGTGGTCGGCGCGGCCGGCGCGACGCAACGGATCAGGACTGGCCAACGTATCGCCGTCGATGGCTCGACGGGTCTCATCACGATCGAAGCCTGACGGCGGAGCGATGCCTGGACCCGGAGACGCCGTCACACGCCATTCCCTGGCCAGCACCCCGGTCTCGACGGCAACTGCCGTCGAGACCGGGGCGGCTCCGTTAAGCCGGTGGTTGTTGCCGGCGATCGCGCTCGGCACGATGCTGGCGCCACTCAACTCAACGATGATCGCGGTGGCGCTCCCGGAAATCCGGCATGCGTTCGGGGTGTCGGTCACCGCGACCACCTGGCTGGTGACGCTCTACCTGGTGGCGATGGCGGCCGGGCAGCCAGTGGGCGGCCGCCTGGGCGACCTGTACGGGCGGAGGCGGGTGTACCTGATCGGGTTGGCCTGGTTCGGGATCGCCTCGGCCGGCTGCGCCTTCGCGCCGAACCTGGAGTGGCTCATCGTCTTCCGGACACAGCAGGCGCTGGCCGGCACGTTGAGTTTCCCGAATGGGGCGGCGATGGTGCGGGAGGCGACGCCAGCCGAGCGCCGGGCCACGGCGTTCGGGATGATCGGGCTGGCAACCGGGCTCGCCGCCGGGCTGGGGCCACCGCTGGGCGGAACGCTGGTTCACCTCTTCGGCTGGCAGGCCATTTTCTGGGCGAATGTGCCGGTGGTGGGCCTGGCGCTGGCGCTCGGCTGGCGAAGTCTGCCGGACATTCCGCCAGCACGCGGGGAGCGGACGCGGTTCGATGTGACAGGCGCCATGCTGTTCGCGATGGCGCTCTCGGCGGCGATCGCGATCCCGGCGTTGCTGAAGGCGGACCAGCCCGTGTTCGCGATCACCGCCGGCCTGCTTGGCGCCGCGCTCGGCGTGGCGTTCGTGCGGTGGGAGCGGCGGGTGAAGGGGCCAGTGGTGGATGTCAGGCTCTTCCGGAACCGGCATTTCGCCGCGGCCTGCGCAACCGTCGGGCTCAGCAACCTGGTGATGTACACAACGTTGCTCGCGCTTCCGCTCTACCTCGAGGAGGTGCGTGACCAGGGGGTGGAAAAGGCGGGGTTCGTGCTGGCCGCGATGTCGGTGTTCGCGGCGCTGCTGGGACCGCTCAGTGGCCGCTGGACGGACAGGGTGGGCCGCTGGCTTCCGTCCGTGGCTGGCAGCGCGATTTCGCTGGCGGGGGCGGTGATGCTGGCGATCGGCGTCACCGGGACGTCGATCGCGCCGATCGCGATGGCGCTGGCGGTAACGGGCGTGGGGCTCGGAATCTCCATGACGCCGGTGCAGACCGCGGCGCTGGAGGCGGCGCCGATGGCGAAGTCGGGGTCCGCGGCGGGCATCTTCTCCACGTCACGGTACCTCGGAAGCGTGGTGGGCTCGACGGTGCTGGCGGCGCTCTTCACCGGGCACATCGCCACGGAGAGCGAGAGCCGGTACGTCGCGCTGTTCGCCGGGCTGGCGCTGGCCGCGCTCGCCGCCGTGTTCACCAGTAAACGGGTGGCCGACCGCCACCAGGACACCCAATCCTGAACGTGCGTCGCGCCCGCCACTTCGATTAACATTCCAATGCCTCCGTGCTCAAGAGCGGGTCCCCTGTGTTGCAAACCTGGTGGTGCTTGCCTATAAGTGAGAACGTTGCCTTCTGACCGGACAGTGATGCGTGGTGTCGCCGGTGACCCGCCAATCCGACTGTCCTCCACAGACACCATGAAAGGCACTTCGACCTGGCTACCGACCCCATCTTTCCAGTCGAGACCATACGAGGCCAGTACGCGCTGCGGTTCGACGATATGCTCGATGCGTTCCTGGCGGCGGTGAAGCGCCATTCGCATCCGACCGCGCCCTTGCAAGACGCGGTATTGCGGCGGCGGCTTCACGGAATTCTTGACGGGACCATCGCGTTCACACTGTCGCCAGGGCGCGGGGAACTTCTGCTGACCGAACTCGGCGAGGCGCTCTACGGACTGTGCGATGGGTCGCGGCTGGCCCTGGCGGACATCCGGCTGACCCTGTTCGACCAGCTCACGAACAGCCTGGCGGGTGTGTATCCGCCGTTGCGGCTGGCGATCGATACCGCCCTGGTGCACATGGCGTACGGGTGGGTACTGCGGGACAACAGGGGCGGCCAGCCGCCGGCGGCGGGACCATCGACCGCGACACCGCCGGTTGAATGGGCCGAGCGGGTCCATCGCGAGGCCGTGGACCAATTGCCGCTGGGTTTTTTCATGATCGACGTGGCCACGAGCGACCTGGTGATGTTCAACCAGGGGATGACCGATCTGTTCGGCTATACGCTGGAGGAAGAATTACGACTTTCCCCAGAGGATTTCCGGATAGATGACTCGCCGGAGGATGATTTCGACCTACTGGCCGACTTGTTCGCGGGCAGGCGAAAGGACATCCAGCGAGTCGGGGCCCGCCCGCACAAGGATGGCCGTCCAGTGTGGTTCGATCTGTATGGATGGCCCATTCGCGGTGACGACGGCGAAGTCCGTTTCATCGCCAACCTGGTTACCCTGGCGGATACCGCCGGAGCCGGTGGCCGGCCGCGAAGCCAGAC
>CAZUPA010000134.1:0-1241 GCA_964622205.1 uncultured Sphaerobacteraceae bacterium | reverse complement strand
ACCTGGTTACCCTGGCGGATACCGCCGGAGCCGGTGGCCGGCCGCGAAGCCAGACGGACAGGCGGATCCGTCACCTGTCGCGGCTGTCGTCAGACCCGATATTCATCGTGGGGACGAAAGGCGAGATCCTGTATGCGAGCCCGTCGGTGGAGCGAGTGCTGGGCCACGATCCCGAATCGCTGACGGGGTTGCGGTTCGACCAGTTCGTGCTGGAAGAGGACCAGGCCACGACTCGTTGCCTGATGGCGAGCATCCAGGAGGCGCCCCGTAAATCGGGCAAGGCGGAGGCGCGGTTGAAACGGATCGATGGGGAGGCGCCGTGGTTCGAGGTGGTGGCGTCGAACCTGGTCGACGTGGAAGACGTGGGCGGATTCACGTTCCAGGCGCGGGATATATCGGAGCGCAAGGAACTGGAGCAACAACTCGAACTCCTGGCGTCGTCGGACTCGCTGACCGGGCTCCTGAACCGGCGGGGTTTCATGCGAGAACTGGAACGGGCACTGGCGCACCGGGAACCCACATCGCCCCTATTGCGGCTCGTGTATATCGACCTCGACAATTTCAAGGCCATCAACGACCAGTATGGGCACCTGGCGGGCGATGACATCCTGACGCAGATCGCGGACCGGTTGCGGCGGATCGTGAACGATAGCGGGATTGTGGGCCGGATCGGCGGCGATGAGTTCGTCATTGTGCTGCAGGCTGAAGACACGGTGGAACTGGATCGCCTGGGAGCGGAGATCCAGGATGCGCTGGATGCTTCCTGCGAATTCGGGGGGCACGATGTTCTCGTACGCGGAACGTTGGGCATGGCCGATGCGGCCGACGCCAGCGTTCTGTCTCGTGAACTGCTGCAACTGGCCGACAACGCGCTGTATGAGCGAAAGGCGGCGCGCATCCGCGGAACCCGGTGATGGCGGGGGAGCCTGGCGCTCCCCGCGTTCATGCTACCCGGACTTCGCCCTGTACCACGTGGTCGAGGACAATGTCTGGAACCCAACGCCGTGATACACAGCGGCGGCGGCTTCGGTCTCATAGGAAATCTTGATCCGCTCCGCGCCCTTCGCGACCAGGCGGTCGATTCCGGCGGTCAGCATCGCGGTGGCAAGCCCCTTGCGCTGGAAATCGTCCTCCACCCGGACTGGTTCGACCAGACCGACCTTCGTCACTGGATCGAACCAGTAGAGCGAGTAGCCCGCGAACCGCCCATCGGCGGTTTCGACGGAGAGGTCGAGGGACGG
>CAZUPA010000133.1:6425-8496 GCA_964622205.1 uncultured Sphaerobacteraceae bacterium | reverse complement strand
TACCTCATCAACACAGGCATCACCATTGGCCTCGGGTTCCTGCTGCCAACGTTTCTCGGGCGCTGGCTACGGCCGATGGGCCTGCTGGTGTGGGGCATGGCGATTCTCTCGCTCGGAATCGGGATGGTTGGACTGGCGGGTGGCGTTCCGTCGTTGCTGCTGGCGACGTTCGTGTTCTCGATCGGGGTGATCCTGGCGAGGCCGGGCCAGGAGACGGTGGCGGCCAACCTGGCCGATCCCGCCGCGCGGGGCACGTATTTCGGCGTGGCCTATTTTTCAATGGCGGTCGGCGGTGGCCTGGGCAACCTGATCGGTGGAGTGCCTTACGACCATGGGTTGGAACACGACCTGCAACTGGCGACCTGAGTACTGTTCGCGGCCATCGGGGCGATCAGCACCGTGGGGTTGTGGCTGTACCGCGCGCCGTTCAGCGCCGTGAAGGGTGACGATGCAAACATGGAAGCGCACCAACCGGCGCCGGCCGGCGCTATCCAGGCGGACCCGGCTCGGTCCTGATCCGGCGTGGGCCGAACAATCCGGGGTAGGATTGACGCGGTGATGGGCGACTTCCTCTCACCTCTCCCCAATCCCGTTTCCGGAGGTTCTCATTGGATCATGTTGTGGCCTGGGTTAGCGTGGCCATGCTCGTCGTCGTGACGGGCCTGATGATCGCCGGTGTCATCTGGTGGATCGTGGCGACGATCAAGCGCCGGAACCGGGGCTGGTAGCGCCATGATCGTTGCCCCCTCCGCCCCCGGCGCCCCCCTCGGCATCTATATCCACATCCCGTTCTGCGCGCACATCTGCCCCTATTGCGACTTCGCGACCTATGCCGGCAAGGACCATCTCATTGGGCGTTACGTCGACTGCCTCGTGCTCGACATCGCCCGGCTGGGTCCGATGCACGATGGACGGCCTATCGCGACGGTGTTCTTCGGCGGCGGCACCCCTTCCCTGCTGGATGGCGAGCAAATCGGGCGCGTGCTCGACGCCTGCCAGGAGCGCTTCGAGCTGCTTCCAGATGCCGAGATCACGATGGAGTGCAACCCGAACGGGCTCACCGCCGAACGGCTGGCCGGATACCTGAAGGCGGGCGTGAACCGGCTCAGCATCGGGGCGCAAACGCTCGACCGGCGGGGCCTGCGCACGCTGGGTCGTCAACACGAGGCGGGCGACGTGCTGACCTCGCTGGAGGTGGCCCACGGCGTGGGCTTCGACAATGTCAGCCTCGACTTCATCTTCGGCTGGCCGAACCAGTCGCTGGACACCTGGCGGCGCGACCTGGAAGGCGTGCTGTCGCTGCCCCGCCCTCCCGAGCATCTCTCTCTGTACAGCCTGATCGTGGAACCGGGCACGCCGTACGCGGACGCGGCGGCACGGGGCATCCTGGCGATGCCGGACGACGACGCCACGGCCGACATGTACGAGCTGGCGATATCGGTGCTGGATGACGCGGGCTGGAATCACTACGAGGTGGCGAACTGGGCTCGCGATCCGGAGGGATACTCCCGGCACAACGCGATCTACTGGCGACACGGCGACTACCTGGGGATCGGCGCGGGCGCTCACGGGACGGTGGGTTCGCGGCGGACGATGAATCACCTGCTGCCCGAACGCTGGTGCGCGGCGGTGGAGGCCGGTGAGGACACGGAATCGAACGTGGAAGAGATCGACCCGGTCACGGCGCGCGCCGAGACGATGATGCTCGGACTACGTCTGCTGGACCGGGGCGTTGACGCGGATGCGTTCGCGGCGCGGCATGGGCTTTCGTTGGAGGACGCCTTTGGCGGGCAAATCGCGGAACTACGGGGGATGGGTCTGCTGGAGCCGGGCGACGGCGGAACCCGGCTGACCGGGCGTGGGCTGTTGCTGGCGAACGATGTGATCGCGCGGTTCCTGTAAGAAAGAACCTACGTAATGGCCGAGGCTTCCGGTAGTGGCAGGGTGTGTTCCACAATCTCTTCCCGGAAGACCATACACCGGCACGTTCGAGCGGACATCGTCCCCCACCATGCCGGTAAGGTCTTTCCTATTAGTGCTGAATAGGTTCCCTGGGCGATGGCCCTTCGAA
>CAZUPA010000133.1:0-6325 GCA_964622205.1 uncultured Sphaerobacteraceae bacterium | reverse complement strand
CGCCACACCCTCCTACCGCGTGGGGGCGGGTTCCTCTTCGGCGGGCTCTTTCCCCTTCTTCGGCTTCTGCTTCATCATGTCCTCGAGTTCGAGGCCGGTCATTTTCCCGACGGTGTTGAAGATGTAGAAGATGGTGATCATCAGCACGATCATGACCGGAAGGGTGATGACCGGATAGCTGAGCGCGGTCATCCGGCCAAGCTCGCTATTAAAGGCGTCGGTTCCGGGGTTGCTGGTGACGACGATGCGGGCGAGGACGAAGTTGAGGACGGCGGAGAGGACGAACGCGCCCGCCAGCAGGTAGGTGGCGATGGCGGTGCGCTGCTCGTACTCCTCGGCCTTCCCGGTTTCGGCGAGGGCGGCGTCGATCCGATCCCGGTCAAGAATCATGTTGAGGAAAACGCGGGCGAGCGGCTTACCGATCCAAGCGGAGACGAGAATGGCCACCGCGAGCAGCCCGGGAATGGCGGCTTCCTTGATGGCGAACCATTCCGGCGGGAGTTCGAGCAACCTGAACCCACCGGTGAGCAGCACGCCCACGATGCCGATGATCGGATTGGCGCTGACCTTCCGGGAGCGGGCAAGCTCGTAGAGCGCGTAGGCCACCGGAATCGCCAGCGCGGCGGCAAGCGCCTTGTCCGGACCAAGCTGGTCCTCGCTGCTGAAACGGGTGAGGATGATGACCGGAAGCACGATGGTCAGCAACAGGTTGAGCATGCTGGTCCTCTGGAGATGGGTGCCGATTTTCGACTCGAAACCCTGATCGCGATCGTACAATGAGCGGCGAACGTGTCCGGCATTCCGTGCCCAGGTTCATGGGTGGAAGGGCCGGTTTCGCACGCCCAGACTATGGTACCCGAAACGGGCGCCTGCCTAGATCGACTGGATGGCCATGCTCGCCGACGACCTGTCACCCGATATCGCCCGCTTCCATGAGGCAACCGCGCGCATCGAAGCGCTGATCGAAGCCACGCCATCGCCAACGGACTCCTCCCGCGAGGCGATCCAGGCCCGGGCGGTGTTCCGGGCGGCCCGCCTGAAGCGGTTCCTGACCCGGCTGGGGAATCCGCATCAGGGGTATCCGATCGTCCACGTCGGTGGGACATCCGGCAAGGGATCGACGAGCACAACCATCGCCGCCATGCTCACCGCCGCCGGGTTCACCACGGGCCTGCACACCTCTCCCTACCTGCAAACCCCGGCCGAGAAGCTGCGGGTGAACGGCAAGCTGATTTCGAGCGAGATGTATGTCTCGCTGTGCGGCCAGCTCCTGCTGGAGCATGAGGCATGGCTCGCGGAGGGAGAGGAGGCACTCACGTACGGGGAGGCGTGGATCACGCTGACGATGCTGTTCTACCGCGCCTGCGCGGTCGATATCGCCGTGCTCGAGGTCGGGGCGGGAGGACGATTCGACCTCACGAACATCGTGGAACCAGTGGTGTCGGTGATCACCTCGGTGGGGATCGATCACACGGCGACGCTTGGAGAGACGATTCCCGAGATCGCCTGGCACAAGGCTGGGATCATCAAGCCGGGCATCCAGGCCGTGACCGGGGTAACCAATCCGGAGGCGCTCCAGATCATCCGGGACGAGGCAATCGAGGTGGGCGCGCCGCTCACCGTGCTCGACCCCGATGTCTCGGTGACGAACGTGACCACCGACCGGCGAGGCGCCACCTGGACCGATGGCATAACAGGGGCGACGCACCACACCGCGCTGCGGGGTAGCTTCCAGGCGCGAAACGGGGCGCTGGCCCTGACGACGATCCATGCCCTACGCGACCAGGGTTTCCACATTCCGGACGAGGCGGTGGAGCGCGGATTGCAGAGCGCGCGAATACCGGGGCGGGTGGAGCTTATCGACGAGCCAGGCAGCCTGGTGATGCTCGATGGCGCGCACAACGCCGAAAAGGTCGCCGCGCTGGCGAAGGACGTGCCATCCCTCCTGCCTGTTGGCGAGGATGGCAAGCGGATCGGGGTCCTGGGCGTGCTGGAGGCGAAACAGGCCCAGGAGATGGTCAGCGGCATCGTCAAGGTGCTCGATGTGCTGGTGGTCACCTCCCCCCAGGTGACGGCCAAGGACGGTCGATCGGCGGCGGACATGGCCGGGGTGGTCCGGCAAGCCGGATTCCACGGACCGGTTCACATCGAACCCGAGCCAGCCGCGGCGATTGGCCTGGCGCTCGAACTTGCTGGCGATGGCGGCGACAGCGCCGTGCTCGTCACTGGCTCGCTGTATCTCGTCGGGAATATTCGCGAACGCTGGCATCACACGGACGATATCATCCGGGCGAGATCGTCCTGGCCATAGACCATGATCGAAGTTGTCACGAACGCGAAACCCGCCGCCTGGAGGTTTCCGGGCGGCGGGTCTATGTGCGAGTTCATCCAAAGGAGGGGTCTAGTCTTCGAGGTCCGGGATCCGCTTGCTCATGATGATGCCGGCGGCCGCCACGACAACACCCACGACCATGCCGACGAGAGAGAGGTTCTCCTGCGTTTGAGGCGTGTGTGTGAACGAGGTCGCGATGCCATACGTTGTCAACGCAACCGCGGCGACGACCAAACCGAGCGCGGTCATAATTCGACTTGCCTCTGCCATCTTCTTCCCCACCCGGGCGAAACCACCCGCTGCGCAAAACATCCCACTCAACCACACCGGCGGCGCCGGGGTTCCTCTCCAGCTAGCGTATCCATAGTGTACCGCACCGTCGAGTGGCATTGGGAACGCTTGCGCGGCTCGACCCGCGCACATGCGAAGCGGCCACCGGGATGTTCCGGTGGCCGCTTCGTTTCACGAACCTGATGGCGGCGTGCGCCGGGTTTGTGAGGTTTAGCCCGAGATGGTGAACACCACGTTCAGGCCGGTGGTCGACTGGATGCCGCCAGCGCTGTCCGGGACGGCGCTGAAGAGCACGTAGGTGCCCGGCGCGAGATCGAGCGAAACGTAGGAGGTCGAACCGGGAGAGAGGATGCCCGAGCCATTCTCGATGACCGCGCTGCCGAGGTTACCGGCGGCGAATGTCGGCGCCCAGAGCACGGCTTCGTCCGGCGGGATGTCATAGTCAACGCTGACGAGGATCAGCTCGGAGGTCTGGGAGCTGTCGTTGGTGACGGCCCATACCTGAGGACCGGCAACCAGATCGCCGAGGGTGTAGGCGCCATCGCCGATGGAAACGGTTCCGTCAGCCGGAAGGCCTTCGACCACTGGCGTGGCTTCGGCGGCCGGGGTGGCTTCCGGCTCGATCCCGTAGATATTGACGAGGTCTTCAGCCGAGGCGACCGCGACCGACTGGACCGGCTGGGCGGAAAGCGCGTTGGTGCTGAAAACAGCCCAGGTGCCCGGGGTCACGTAGATGGCGGTCTGGGTGGTTTCGCCAGCGCCAGCCCATGCGCCACCGGCGAAGGTGGCGTTCGCCCACCACTCGGGAAGCTCGCCGCCCTCACCCTGGAACGCGGAGAAGATCGCGGAGGAGAGGTCGCCGATGGACTGCAATTCCGGAACCATGGCGAAGTTTGCCGTGGCGGGGGTGGCGGTCTCATTAACCAGCGTCACCAGCGCCCACCCTTCGACCAGGGGCGGAGCATAGGCGATTGCGTAGGTGGCGTCCGAAGCAGTGACGACAATCTCCTGAAGGCCGAGGGCCGCGAGCCCGGAGACTTCGGCTTCAGCTTCAGGCGTCGCGTCCTGTGCCGCCGCGGACCCAGCGAACGGCATAACTGCAATCAGCGCCATCAAAGCGCCAAGGAGCAGCGTCGTGACCGAGCGGCCACGTACACGCGCGGGTTTGGAAACCATCCAGCAACTCCTTGAGGCACATCGCCCCATTATGTCCCCCTCGGGACGATCGTTGGCGCAACGGTATCCGCCGCGCCCATTCGTCTTCCATGATACCCATATGCGCTCCGAAAGGCACGCCATACCTCTTGCCTGCGTGACCATTCGGAAGCGGCGGTAACACTCGCGTTGAATTGTACGACGCCTTGTCCAATCGCATCGTGCGGGTGGAATTGGCGCGGTGCGGCGACGGAGCTTCAGGCGAGGCGGTCCGGGGCCGACCGCGTACAGCCGGATCGTGCATGACACCTGACCAAAAGCGCGCTTATGTCATGTCGAAACAGAGCGCCAACGACGCCTCCCCTGATCCATCGCCAGGAACGTCCCATCGCGCGGTGAGACAGTCCACCCGGGTGGACTCCGGATCACCTTCGCCGCGTCGTACACTGGCGACAACGAACAACGTGATTCCAACCATTTGGAGAGCCTGAACGATGCCGCGATATTGCCCCGCCGGAGACGGCGCCTTCGATGACTGGGTGGATACCTGCCCCGAGTGTGGCCGGGGTCTGCAAGACGATCCCGTGGACGAACACGCGATGGCGGAATCGGACGAGATCGTCTGGCTGGCCACCGCCCCCAACGAACCGGAAGCCCAAATGTGGGCGAGCACGATCCGCTCGGTCGACATTCCCGTCTTCGTCCGGGCCGGCGGGCCGGGCGTTGGCGCATGGGCATCGGCCTCGTCGTTCGAACACGACCTGCTGGTGAAGGAGCGTGATCTGATCAGGGCACGAAGCATCGTGCGGGAACTGCTGTTGACACCCACGAAGTTCGATGCAAGGCTCCGGGCACGCCGTTCGGCTCCGGTTGTGAACCGAATCGTTCGCGACTAGCCGATCACCGAGCACACCGTGGACCGGCCGCCGGCGTCCGAGCGGGTCCAGCACTGATTGCCACTGGGGAAGCTGATCTCCCAGTCCGGGCCCCGCCGTGGGAGGACGATGGACCGGTCTGGCGCGCCGGCCGGCAATTCGATGGTGACCGATCTGCCCTGCAATTCGCTCCCCGGCACGGGATCGGAGATCGAAAGGTAGGTATCGCCTAGCTCGACACCGATCAGGCGGCCAAGCGCCCCGATGTCGATGGTGGCGTTGGCGGCCCCGTGACCGAGCGGCGCGTCCAGTTCGAGCACCAGGACATTCCGGCGCAAATCCACGGTGACCTGGGTTACCGCGGCTTGATCGTGGTTCGAGATCATACGGTTCCTTCCAAACGCGACGGTTGGGCCGCGTTTCGCGGACAATGATGCACCATGGGTGCAGGCGCTCGCCGGATCGCGGCACATCTCTCCAACCTCTCGAGGAACCAGTCGTGGGTATTGCCCGAATCATCGCCCGAGCCAGGGCCAATCCGGTTTACATCTTCGCCTCGACGGCGATTAACATCTTCAACGACCAGCGGGTGATCGGCCTGGCGCAGCAGATCGCCTACAACTTCCTCTTTTCCATCGCTCCGCTGCTGATCTTCCTGACCGCGTTTTGCGGTTTGATAGTGCAACAGACCAACGCCGACCTCGAAAACCCGGTCCAGCCGGTGCTCGACTGGCTGGAGATACACCTCCCGGAAGAGGCGTATGCCTTCCTCGAGGTGCCGATCGAATCCGCGCTCTCCACCGATCCAAGCTTTCTCCTGTCGATCGGCGGCATCCTGGCCCTGTGGACCGCCAAGAACGCGGTCGCCTCGATCATGCGCGGGTTGAGCGCCACGTACGGCCTGCGCCACGATCGTCCGTACATCTCCCACAACATCGTGGCGATCCTGCTCACGATTTGCGCGGCCATCGGCATCGTGACCGCCACCGCGCTCCAGATACTCTCCTCCAACATCGGCGAGGAAATATCGGAAGCCCTCGATCTTGGACAGCACTGGGAAGACATGATCGACCAGCTTCAATGGCCGATATCCCTGGCGGTGTTGACGTTGCTGACGTTGCTGTTGCACCGGTTCGGTCCCACCTTCGAGGCTCCGTTCCGGTGGTACCTGCCAGGTGTGGCGGTGACGTTGATTGGGATCGGCCTCGCGACCTGGGCGCTGCAGGTGTACTTCACGATCGCAGACGAGTTCTCGGCGGCGTATGGCGTATTTGGCGCCGCCCTCGCCTTCATCTTCTGGATGTACGTGATCGGCCTGGTGTTCCTGATTGGGGGCATTGTGAACGCCACCCTGTTCAAGGTCTTCCCGCCAGCCCGCCGGTCGCTGGCGCGCTATCGAGAACGGCGGAACGGCAAGCTCGACCCCGCCGAGCGGCTCAAGGCGGCGGTCCTGGAACGGGTCAACTCCTACCGTCCGGGCCACGATGAGCCACCCACATAGTCGTAAGGTCCGTACGCCACATTATGTTTCACGTGAAACCATTTGTCGTACGTACAGGCATTTCATACGGATCCGGTCTCGAAAGTGACCTGAAGGTCCGGCCAGGCGCCACGCGAACGAGCCCTCCGCCCAGCGAATATCGCTCCCGCCGGGGTTTCCGCGATATGGGGG
>CAZUPA010000132.1:0-8532 GCA_964622205.1 uncultured Sphaerobacteraceae bacterium | reverse complement strand
AGCGAATCGTTCAAGGTCGAGGACCCGGACGGCATCGTGGTTGACGTCACGGCCTCGCCGCACCAGTGGCCGGGCGTCACGATCAGCCAGAGACGCACGCCCTGAGCGTCCGGAATAGACTCACGCCCAGATTTGCGCGGGCGCGGGCGGCTCGCCATACCGAGGGGCCTGCGGGAACGCAATGCCGGTCCAGCCGCCGATCCAGGGCAGATCGATTGGGGCCGCCTCAAAGCCGGAGTTCGCGCGGATGTTGAGGTGTCCGAGAATCGACCCAGCGAGGCGGAATTCGTGATACCCAGTGGTGGTAACCCAGACGAGCGCCCGCCCATTCATCAGCTCTCGACGCCCCTGCTCCAACCGGTCAAGATCGTCGCCGCGAATCAGTCGCAGCCTCGCCAGGAACTGGTGGAGCCCTGATCCTCCCAACCGCTCCTCGAGCCTCGGCACTTCCTCGACAACCAGCACGTCAACGCGGTCGGCTGGAAACCCGGCGTCGCGGAGCAGGTTGAGCCTGGAGGCCGTCTGGGACCGATCCACGGCCGCCACGATCAGGACGTTTCGCGTGGCATCCATCCAGGACGGTGGTTCAGTGTTCGTGGAATCCATGTAGACGATATCCATCTGGTCCTCCAGTGAAGGGTAAATCCTCGAGCCAGTCCACGGATGCGGCGCCAATGTGGAGCGAACAGAGCGAGATGCCGGGCACGAGCGATCCGGAACCGAGCGGCCCAGCAATGCTGGTGCTGGACCGCTCGTACGCCTGGGCTATGTGGGATCGCGCGCCACTCAGGCCAAAGCGGACCGCAGCAAGGTCGCGGCCTGGGCGATCGCCGCCCGCGTGGCGTTGGTTGCCGCCAGGGCATTGAGCATCATGAAGTCGTGGAACACGCCCTCGTACCGCACGGCCGTCACGTCGACGCCAGCTTGCCGCAGGGCACTGGCGTAAGCCTCGCCCTCGGCCCGCAGCACATCGGCCTCGTCAGTGATCACCAGCGCGGGCGGAAGGCCCGCCAGTTGCTCGGAACTCGCGCGGAGCGGAGACGCGGTCGGTTCGTTACGTACCGCCTCATCGGGAACGTAGGCATCCCAGAACCACCGCATCGCCTTGCGTGTCAGCCATGGTCCCTCCGCGAACCGCTCGTAGCTGGCGGTATCGAACGCGGCGTCCGTCACCGGATAGAACAGCGCCTGATAGCGAATGGAGGCGCCACCGCGCTGTTTGGACAGCATCGCCACCGCGGCGGTCATGTTGCCGCCCACGCTGTCGCCCGCGATTGCCAGCCGTGTCCCATCGAGACCAAGTTCAGACCCATACCTGGCGACCCATTCGATCGTGGCGTAGACCTGCTCGATGGCGACCGGATAGTGCGCCTCGGGCGAAGGCGAGTAATTTACGAACACGATCGCCGCGCCGGACTGGTCGACCAGATCACGCACCAGTCGCTGGTGGGTCCCGAAATTGCCGAGGATCCAGCCGCCGCCGTGCGTGTACACGATCACGGGCAGATTGCCATTCCGAGTCGCCGGCTTGACCACGATGATCGAGACCGAGCCGCCTGGACCACCCGGGATCGTGTGCTCCTCGACTTCCGCGGGCGCCATCGCCACCGCGCCGGCCTGGGCCTGGTTCAGCACGGCGCGCGCGTCCTCCGGGGAGAGTGTGTAGAGCGGTGGCCCATCGCTGGCGGCCAGCGAATCCGCCAGTGCCCGCGCTTGTGGTTCCAGCACCACGCCGGGAATCGTGGACCGTTGCGTGACTGTGATGTTCATGGAAATGCTCCGTTGAGAAACTGTCGGGGAAGAGCCTGGTCCGCCGGGAGCCGCGAACCAGGCGGCTCCCGGCGGCCGTCGATTACCGGTTGGCTGTTTGCATCAACCAGTCCTCGTAATGCACCTTGCCGAGTTGCGCGCCGTTGAGCGGAACCAGCGACAGTTCCTCCGGAACCGCGCCGAAGTAGACGGCCTCTGGATCCACCACGACGGTGCGGGGATCGCCCTGCGACTGGAGGCGCAGGCCAATGACTTGGTCGAACCGAAGCCGATCCGGTCCCGCGATTTCCTTCCGCCCATTGATCGGGAAGTGCATCGCCGTTTCCGCGACAGCGACGGCGACATCCTCGGCCGCGATCGGCTGGAACGCGACCGGCGGCATATGCACCTCCGTCCCGCTGGTGGCGGTGTTCGCGATGGCGTCCACGAATTCGAAGAACTGCGTCGCTCGCACGATGGAGTAGGGGATGGGCCCAGCTTCGATCAGCGCCTCCTGGCCGACCTTGCCCTGGAAGTAGCCGTTGTCCGGCGATCGGTCGATCCCCACGATCGACAGGGCGACGTGATGCCCAACACCAGCCGCGTCTTCCGCGGCAAGGAGATTCCGGGTCGATGTTTGGAAGAACTCCAGCACCGCGGTCGGTTCGAAGGACGGCGAATTCGTCACGTCAACGACCACGTCCGCGCCCTGGAGCGCTTCGGCAAGCCCTTCGCCGGTGATGGTATTGATGCCAAGGCTGGGCGCGGCGGGCACGGCGTCGTGCCCGTTCTCGCGCAGACTATTGACGACGCTGGATCCGATGCGGCCGGTGCCGCCGATGACGACAATTTTCATGGCTGTGTCCTTCCTGAGTTTCAGTTGACGATGGACCGATCGAATCTATGCAGTTGCTTGAAAGACCTGAACCGAAGCGGAGACCTTCACCTCGTCGGCGACCACGTCGATCGGGAGGTTGAACTCCATGCCAAACCACTTGCGCTTGATGACCCCGGTGGCCTCGAACGCGAGTGGCCCGCCGGGGCCAGCATCGCGTCGTCCGGTCTCCCTGACGTCAAGCTCCACGTTGCGCGTGACGCCATGGATCGTGAGGGTTCCGGACATGCGCCACGAGTGCAGGCTGAAGCTGCTGATGGGTTCGACCTCCAGGCTCCGGAACGTGATGAATGGACACTCCGCGATGTCGAAGAAGTCCGGGGATCGCAGATGGTCGTCGCGCTTCCCAATACCCGTGTCGATCGAAGCGGCATCGATCTCGACTGCGACCTCCGTCCGGGCGGGGCGATCACGATCGAACCTGATCGTGCCGCCGAACCGGTCGAATCGCCCATGAACCGTGGCGATCTTCATGTGCTTCACGCTGAACGTGATAGAGCTGTGCCGGGCGTCTATCGTCCACAGGGTACCCTCGGTAACCGCGGGATTCGCGCGGTTCAGTACAGTGGCTACCATTGCGTTTCTCTCCTTGCTGGCCGGCGGACCGCCACCCGGCGAATAGGCCACCGGGATTCATGGCCTTAGGAAATCGAGTCGATGGCGTTCTGGATCACACCTGCAACCGCCTGGGGTTGGGAGATCATCACGACGTGTGACGCACCTTCCACCTCAACGGTCTCCTGGGCTCCAGCTCGTTCGGCCATGAACGCCACGGCCGCCGAAGGGATGTTCTTGTCCTCCGACCCGTACACGAACCAGGAGGGGATGGTCTTCCATGCTGGTTCTCCGGATGGCTCGGTCAGGGCCGCTTCGGTGACCGGGCGCTGGGTGGCCGCCATCAGCCTGGCTGTCGATTCCGGGAGGTCCGCCGCGAACTGGGACCAGAAGGCATCGGGCCGGATGGAGAGATCGACTCCACCGCCTACGAGCGGCGTCGGCGCCAGGGCGTCGCCGAGCGTGCTGCCCGGGAACTGGCCGGCGAGATCGACCGAGCTTTCGCCGGCCTCCGGGGCGAAGGCCGCGACGTACACGAGCGCCTTCACGTTCTCGTTGCCCACCGCGGCATTGGAAATGACGAATCCGCCATACGAGTGCCCCACCAGCACGATCGGTCCGGCAATCCCGGCCAGCACGGTGGCGACGTATTCGGCGTCACTCGTCGCGCCGCGCAATGGGTTCGCGGCGGCGACGACTGGGTAGCCGTTGTCCAGCAGACCTGGAATGACGGCGTTCCAGCTTGACGAGCCGGCGAACGCGCCATGGACGAGCACGATGGTTGGGGTGGTGGAGCCGGTCATGGTGGTGTCTTCCTTCCTGGCTGTCTCAAGTACGCTAAGGGCCGGTGTCGAGGCCCGGACCTCTCCCAGCCGCATGGTCGCCAATACGGCGAAAGCGCCAGCGCCAGCGATCTGGCCCACGGCGGCACGCCGCGAGAGATGAACGTCTGGCACGGCGCCAGACACGAAACGAGTCATGGTGTTCCCCTTTCCTGGATGCGAAGCCGGTGCGGGTCGACTCCCGTTGGCATGCTTCGATCCTGCGCCCGCGGGCGTGCGGGCACATCGGGAAAACTCCTCGTTTGGATTTCAGGATGTGGAGAAGTCTCCTGAGGAGAATTCCTCTGTGGGAAGGAACGGGTCGTTCAGTCGAGGCGATGACGAACCGCGAAGACGGCCGCCGCCGTACGCGATTCGACGCCGATCTTCTGCATAGCGTGCTGGACATGGTTTCCCGCGGTGCGCTCGCTGATCGAAAGCGCCTCCGCGATGTCACGGTCGCTCTTGCCCTCGGCCAGGAGCCGAAGGACCTCGGCCTCGCGCGGCGTCAGCCCCAGAGTCGCCGCGACGGACGGAGAACCGTCTCCGGCCACGACCCTCTGGCTGCTGGCTGGCTGTGACGAAGCAGCCAATGTCGCTGGCGATTGCTCGGAGTCCTCTTCCGCCGCCAGCCCCGCGGCCACCGCCATGGCCCCGGCGGCGACCTCCTCGACGGTCAGCGCCCATCCCTCGTTCCACACACGCTTGAAATCCGCGGGAGTCAACATGGACCTGAGACGCTCCGCGTCGGCCACCGGATCGTGGTTCGGTGGCGGTGTTGCACCAACCGAGGCGAACAACGCCGCGCAACTCCCGAAAAGGCGTATCGCCGTCGCCGGCTGTCCACGCAACGCCGCGCATCCCGCGATCGCTTCGAGACTCTGCGCGATGCCGGTTCGATTACCCATTGGAAGAAACAGCTCCAACGCCGTTGCATATCGCGCGGCGGCGGCGCCGATTTCGCCAGTAGCGACGTCGACATCTCCGAGATGAGCCGCGAGGTACGCAAGCTGGCGACGATCGCCGTTTTCCCGGGCAACCGCGGTTGCCTCCGTCAACAGGTCTCGCGCACGGCCGAAATCGCCTTGAAGGAGGGCCACCACGCCGATTTCAGTCAGGACCTCCCCGCGTCCGGGGCTGTCTTCAGCCTTCAGGCACAGCGCCAGGCACTCTTCGAACAAGCTCATCGCCCTCGAGAGGTCCCCTTCATCGGATGCGCCCTTCCCCAGCTCGAGGAGCACTTCAAAGATGCCCGATTCATCCTCGGCGGCGCGCAACTGGGTTAGCGCTTCCTCGTAAAGTGCTCTGCCGTCCAGGTGATCGCCCTGCACCCAGGCAACCATCCCTAAATGGGCCAATACATGACCGATGCCCCAGGCATGGTTGAGATCCCGGAAGGCGGCGAGACTCTCCCGGCCCAGCGCGACAGCGCCCGCATAGTCATCCCGGAAGCGAGCGACACCCGCCAGGCACAACAGCGTAAGGCCAATACCTTCCGTGTTATCCAACTCACGCCAGCCGGCCAGCGCGTCCTCGCTGAGACGAATCGCCTCGTCGTAATCTCCCTGCTGGGCCGCGAGCACTCCGGCGCATGTGAGTGCCCCACTCAACTCATGCAGGGATGCCGACCCGCGAGCAACCGCAAGCACTCGTGCCAGGTCGGACCGCCCTTCGCTCAGAAACCCTTTCCTTGCCCAGAATTTCCACAGCATCGATCCGAGGGCTAACGCGGTCTCGACCTCTCCATGATCCAAGGCCCAGTCCAATACCGCTCTGAGATTGGCCCGTTCGCGAACCAGGCGGTTGCTCCACTCCGCCTGACTCGGACCGGCGAATTCCGGACTCGCCGATTTGGCGAGCGCCACGTAAAATGCCGCCTGCCTCCGCCGCACCGTATCCTCTTCACCCATTTCCAGGAGACGGTCAAGCGCAAACTCGCGGACGGTTTCCAGCATCATGTAGTGAGGCTCGTTGCCATTTTCCGGGCTTTGACGCACGAGACTGTGCTCGATCAGCACGGTGATGCCATCAAGCGCGTCGAAGCTCGCATCCGGCGCGTGATCGACCGGTCCATCCAGCGGAGCGGTTCCAATGGCCCCGGCGGCCTCCAGGGTAAACCCCCCGGCAAAGACTCCCAGCCGTCTGAACAGTTCCTGCTCCGCATCATCGAGCAGGTCGTAGCTCCACCCAATAGCGTCCCGCATGGTCTGCTGCCGCAACGGCAGGTCACGCGCTCCGCCACTGAGCATCGGAAGCCGTTGATCCATCCGTTGCAGCAGCGCTTCAGGCTGAAGCGCCCTGATTCGCGCCGCCGCCAGCTCTATGGCGAGCGGCAGCCCATCGACCCGGCGAACGATTTCGGCGACCACCGGCGTGGTGGTGGCGCTGGGAATGAAATCAGGCTGGACAGCCTGAGCCCGCTCGAAGAAGAGTCGCACCGCGCCCGGTGTCTCCTCATCCATCCGCGCCGCCGCCTCAAGCGGCAGTGGACCTACTGGATATTCGCGCTCCCCGTATATCCGCAGCCGAATACGGCTGGTGATGAGCAGTGTCACTTCTGGACAGGCATCCAGGAGATCTCGTAGCCATGGCGCGGCGACGATAACCTGCTCGAAGTTGTCAAGCACCAGGAGAAGGCATCGCTCTCCGATCGCAAGCATCACACGATTGCTCATCGACTCGGCACCGATGTCTCGAATCCCGAGGCAATTCGCGATGGCGTTCGGCACGAGGCTGGCGTTACTGACCGGCGCGAGGTCAACGAACACAACCCCGCCCGAAAACGCATCCGTGACTCCAGCCGCGGCCGCTACCGCCAGGCGTGTCTTGCCAACGCCGCCCGGACCGGTCAGTGTCAATAGCCGTACCGCGGGATCGCCCGCCAGCGAGACGACATCGGCCACTTCTTGTTCCCGACCGATCAATCGCGTAAGTGGACGAGGGAGAGCGGAACCACCACCCACCGTCGTGCGGGCATGGGTCACGATGCGTGGCGCGGTTCTTTGAGAATCCGGGGTAGGGGGTTCAGGCATGGCGTCGGAAACCTGACTCGGAGGCGAGCGCTCAGGTATTCCACGATTGCAGAGCGACATCAGGCTGTCAACCTTCGCGCCGCCCGCCGCCACGCGCGTCAATGCTCTCCGGGTCGCCGGGGCGGTTGCCGATTCTCGTTCTCGGCCACCGGCTGCTCACGTACCCAAGCTGGATGGCCGCGAGCCGTCCACACCCAAAGGGGCTAGAAGTCGAAGGACGTCTCTCTCGCGGGCGGCGTATCGTGCAAATCGCGGCGGACATCGTCCGGCCGTCCCCGCATCCAGGCGACGAGATCGACCAGGCGGTCCACCGCATGGTCGAACACACGCTGGCCCTTTTCGCCGGTCGCCAGTTCCGGCGCGCCAAACGACCCGGTCTCGCTGTAGGAGGACGTCCAGTCGATGATCGACGCGGGACCGGCTCCCATGGTCAGGTCCACCCATTGCCACTCCTCGCCGCCGGGAACGTCGGTGACAAAGCTCGGGAGCGCTCCCTTGATCCGGTCGTGGCGAACGGCGTCGTTATCGATGTGCATGTACATCGAGGTCTCCAGTTCGCAGGCGTGCGCGCAGCCACCGGGACCGGATTCCCGGACCTCGTTGTTCCAGTAATCCGCCGCCAACTGCCACCACGAGAGGGTGCAGCACATCGCGTCTGTCTGAAGGTTCGTTTGCCGCCCCGCCTGATCGACCAGATGGTAGTTGGAGCCATGGCCGTTCAACATGATGATGCGCCGGAACCCATGGTGAGCGACCGACTTCGCGATATCGATCAGCACCTTCGTGAACGTGCTCGGCTCGATCGTGATGGTGCCAGGAAAATCCATGACATGCGGGCAGTAGCCGTAGTTGATCGGTGGCATCACGAGCATGCCCGACGGCGAGCGTCGTCCTGCCTCGAGCGCGACTGACGAGGCCAGCCGCACGTCGACATCGAGCGGGAGATGATGTCCGTGCTGCTCGACCGAGCCGATCGGCAGCACAATCACCTTGTTGAGCGCTACGGCGACGTTGACCTCGGGCCAGGTAAGCCGCTCGTACCGATGTTCCCGCGCAACAGCGTCCAGATCGATGTCCGCACTCACGAATGCATGCTCCTCGTGGGGTATTCGCGCCAGAATCCGGAATAGTCCGCTGCGATTGCAGCCCTTGGGCCTCCGAACTTCACGGAGTGCCAAGCCCCTTTATCCAGCATCTTCCCACGCAACTCGTTTGCGCGAAACAAGCGCGAGAGGCGAATCGATGCCTGAACTTTTGGGCGCTTCAACCTCTCCACACTAGCCCGTGCAAGGGTGCGAATGGCGAGTGCCTGACTTCCAAGCAGAATGTCGCGAGTACTTACCGCGAGTCCGGGCGCAAGGACCGAACACGACAAAAAAGCCACCCTTTCGGGATGGCCAACGTCATTGCTGTCAGGTTGTTTTCGCGGAGCGGGAGACCGGACTCGAACCGGCGACATTCTGCTTGGAAGGCAGACACT